>NZ_JAMYOE010000005.1:0-225190 GCF_040319695.1 Mesorhizobium sp. M0898
TAGCGCGCGTCCAAGATGAGATACGGATAGCTTTCCTCGAGCCGCTGCGTGAAGAACGCCTTGAGCGCCTCATCCAGCCGCATCGTCGCCTCGCTCACCGTCGAGGCCGAGAAAGAGTGGCCGCACAGTTCCTCCGTCACCGCCTTCACCTTGCGGGTCGAAACGCCCTGCACGTACATCTCGACCAGCGCCGACACCAATGCCTTCTCCGAACGCTGGTAGCGCTCAAACAACTCCGTCGAGAACCGGCCAGCCCGATCCTGCGGAACGCGAAGCTCCAGCACCCCGACCCGCGTCACCAGCTTGCGCTCGTAATAGCCGGACCGGTAACTCGTCCGCTCCGCCGTCCGCTCGCCTTTCTCGGCCCCGATCGCCTCCGTCATCTCGGCTTCAAGAACCTCCTGCACGACACTCTGCAATGCCTGGCGAAAGCCGTCCTCATCCGACAACAGCAACGCTTTCAACTCGCCTCTGCTCAGTCTAACGTCTCGATTGGTCATGGCACTTCCCCTTCCACGGGAATCGGTGATCGCAACGTCACCACCGTGCCATGGCCGCTCGCCCCTCAAAGCAAGCCCCGTTCTCTCTCCAAAACTTTTTGCAGAACCTTCAGCACACTATCAAAAATCGGTTCTCAGAGGCAATCGACCTCGATAGATGCCGAAACCATGCGAAAAATATTCAGTGAAAAATCTGTTTAAAATCAACAGCGTAGATTTTTGACAGCCCCCATGTCGGCTTATTGTCATCTAAACCGAGAAATTTCGAGCGAAATCAGCTGCTTATGGTCCGTCGAACAATCGAGTGGGAGTGAGGGGGGCGTGCGGTAGAGTAGGTTGGAGTACTGTCGGATATATTCGGAAATTGTTGGTCAACGATAGGAGGCGATAGTTCGCGGGCGATTCTGCAAGAACAAGCAGCCGTTTTGCAGGTCGGCGATAGACCTTCGATTATGTGTAGGGATGCTCAAAGGGATCGATCCACCGCGCCGTTCACAGCACATGCTTTGGATTGGGATCGGAGCGCCGATCCAATTCCTCGGACAATAGACATCATGTTCCGTGGATTTGTATCATGGTCTAAGCCCCGGGGCGGGACCAACGAGACGAGCGCACGGCCGCCGAGCACAGCGGGGACGGCGCCGTAGCTGAATACGTTCTCGTGCCTCGCATAGTTTCAGAGTGCTCCCGCAATGCGTGGACCGTGCGCATGCCGTGCGCCAGATCCCTGTAGACTTAAGCGTGCCATGCTTCAGCAGCTTGGCCGACAGCGGACCCGAGTTGGCGAACGGCACAATTTGGTCGTCCTGCTACGCGACGAAGCGGACCACGCCACCATCCACCCGCAAAGCCGCGCCGGTGGTCGCCGAAGCCTGCTCCGAGCATGTGTAGATGATCATGTTGGCCACCTCATCGGTGGTCGCGAAGCGGTGGATGAGGCTCGTCGGACGCATCGCCTGCAGGAAGCCCTGCTCGGCTTCGTGCTGCGTGATTCCATTTGCGTCAGCCTGTTTCGCCATGAAGTTGCCCAGGATCTCAGAGCGGGTAGGTCCCGGCAGGACGGCGTTGACGGTGACGCCCGTGCCCGCGACCGCCTCGGCAAGCCCGCGTGAGACTGCGAGTTGAGCGGTCTTGGTCATGCCATAGTCGAGCATTTCCTTAGGGATGTTGACTGCGGATTCGCTACTTATGAACACGATGCGGCCCCAGCCTGTCGCCACCATCCGCGGCAGGTAATGACGGCTCGCGCGCACGCCACTCATTACGTTCAACTGGAAGAGGTCAAGCCAGTCCTCATCGGGGATATTTGCGATATCCTGGACGCCGTTGTAGCTCCGGATGTGTGCTGTACCGACGTTGTTCACAAGGATATCGGCGTCAGGCGCATGCGCGATCAAGGCCTTTGCCCCCTCCGCTGTCGCAAGATCAGCGGCGATACCCGAGATGTCGCTGCCGGGGAAGGCCTGCCGCATCTGCCGCACCGCCTCATCGACCCGAGCGTTTCCACGGCCGTTGACGACGACCGATGCACCGGCACGTGCCAACCCCTCCGCCGTCGCGCGGCCGATACCGGCGGTGGATCCGGTAACAATGGCCTTGCGGCCTTTGAGTTCGATATTCATCTCATTCATCTCCAAAATTAAACAGGAAGCGCAATCAATCCACTGTCGTCTTCGCTGTTTCCGCCTCCGCTGCGTGGGCGAGGCTTTCGACCCAGTCTTGGTGATACCGATAGAGTGCGCCGGGATGTTTGCGCCCGAGTTCATCGAGGAAGAAGGGGCCCTGCTGCGTTTCCTCGGTCAGCACATGGCAGCCATGGTCCGTAGGCGTGATGACCCAGCCATGGTATGCGCTTGAGCCGGTCTCGTCGCCATCAACTGTCGTCGCCCATGCGAGCCTGCGAAGGGGCTCGCATTCCGTCACGACCAGACTCATCGGAAATCCAACCGTCACACGGCTGTATCGCGTTCCGAGCGCCAGTTCCGGCTCCCCCGTCAGAATCTTGACCTGATCCTCGGCGGGAAAGTAGCTCGACCAATTCTCGGCTTCGACGAGCAGCTTCCAGACCGCTTCAGGCGGCGCCTTCACGTCAATGTCGTTGAGTGCGTAGATGGCCGACGTTTTCGGATCATATCGCTCGGGCCAAGTCACATGGTCGTACATCGATTACTGCTCCTTCTTGAACAAATCCTGGAAGATGAGCTGGCCCCAAGTGCGGCCGCGCGCGTGCACCAGCGCGCCACCCTCGTTGAGCTTTCCCAGCTTGACGGGTGCGAACCCGAGTTGTTTGGCCAAGGCCGCCACGGGAGCGGTCGCGTCCTCGTCGTCGCTCGACAGAAAGACGACACGGTGCCCGCCCTGGACGATCGGATCGGCAGCCAGAGTGGCCGCACCCAAATGATTGAACCCTTTGACGAGCTTGGCGCCGGTGAACGCCTTCGCGACGACGGCGGAGGATGGGAGACCGTCCAGCTCTTCAGGCACTGGAAACGCGTTCATCGCGTCGATGACTGTCTTGCCTTCCCAGCTCGGCAGAGCCTTCGCAACCTCGCGATGCTCCCCGAACGGGACTGCCAAGATGATTGTGTCGGCCTCGAGTGCATCCCGCAGCGACTTGGCGACTACCGTGGGTCCAATCGCCCGAGCCTGCGGCGCCAACGCCTCGGGCGGTCGGCGGCTCGCGACGGCCACGTCGATGTTTTTACGGGCGAAGGCGTGGACGAGGGCCTGGCCTATCTTACCGAATCCTACAATTGCGTAGCTCATGATCTTCTCCGATCCGTGTTGGTATTGATTTCCCCGGCCTTCAACGGCGCTGGGTTAGCGCGTCAGAGTTGCGCAAGACCGCCGTCAACGGCGACCTCGCTGGCAGTCATGAAGCTGCTGTCCGACGACGCGAGAAAGGCCGCCGCCGCCCCGATCTCCGCCGGATCGGCCATGCGCTGGAGCGGAGTCATCGAGGCGAAGACCTTCTGGCCCTCCTCGCCTAGCGCTTCCTTCGCTAGCTCGGTCGCAGTGGCCCCGGGCGACAGCACGTTTACCCGGATGCCGGTGCCCTTTAGGTCCTCCGCCCAGGTCCGCGCGAGGTTGCGCACTGCCGCCTTGCTCGCGCTGTAGGCGCTCATCCCCGGGGCGCCCGTGGTGCCAGCGCTCGATCCGGTCAGGATTATCGAACCGCCCTCGCTCATCAGCGGCAGCGCCTTCTGGATCGTGAAGATCGTACCCTTCACATTGGTGTCGAAGGTTTCGTCAATGTGCTCGGCGGTGATCTCGCCGAGCCGAAGCTGGCTTCCCGCCCCGGCATTGGCAAAGACGATGTCGAGGGTTCCACGCTCGGCCTTCACCGCAGCGTAAAGTCGGTCGAGGTCGGTCAGATCGGAGACCGAGCCCTTCACCGCGCGGGCATTGGGCCCGAGGTCGGCCACAGCGGCGTCGAGCGCTTCCTGCCGACGGCCGAAGATGAAAACGAAGGCGCCCTCCTCGATGAAGCGCTTTGCTGCGGCGCGGCCGATGCCGGTAGCGCCGCCGGTGATGACTGCAACCTTCCCTTCAAGCTTTCCCATGACTTATCCTTCCAGGCCTTCGCCTTTGGTTGTGCGGGGACACCCCCGAGAACCTCGAAATGGGTCCGCCGGCGTCAGTTGTTGAGTGCGGAAGCGCGCACATCGGTGGTGCGAAATCGATCCGGCTGGACGACTGACGCCAGCCGCGACGATCGGCGTCCGCCGTTCGGAATTGAGCCGCGCGCGTCGACATAGGCTATGATGACCGCCCGTACTGCTGTTCGATGTGTTAGATACGGGCTTTGGAAGGCGCACCGCGCGGTGCCGGATTGCACCATGATCGACTGGGATGACGTTCGCTACTTTCTTGCCGTCGCGCGCGGAGGCTCGGTGCGGGCCGCCGCCGAGCGCCTCGGTGTGAACCACTCGACCGTGCTGCGACGTGTCGCCCAGCTCGAGGAACGCCTCGGGGTGCACATGTTCGAAAAGCTGCCTTCGGGCTACCGCCTGACGACTGCGGGCGAGGAGGTCCTCGAGTTCGCGGACCAGATGGAAGTGTCGTCGCACCTGCTGGAGACGCGCGTCTTCGGGCGCGACCAGAGCGTGCGCGGGCTTCTGCGGGTGACGCTGGCACCGCCCCTCGCGACACACCTGCTCATGCCGGACTTCGCCGACTTCGCGCGTCTGCATCCGGACATCGAGATGGAAATCTTGTCGTCCGGCGAGCTGGCAAATCTGACCAACCGAGAGGCCGACGTCGCGATCCGCGTCGTCTACGACCGCAAAACCCTGCCGCTCAATCTTCACGGCCTGAAGGGACCGGAGCTGTTCGGCGGCGTCTATATGTCCTGCGATCGACTAGCCGCGTGGCGTGCGGGCGCACCTGATCCCATCCGGTGGATCGTCATAAGCATTCATGGAATTCCGGAATGGGCCAGCGAGGGTGAGGTTCGCACCACGGCGGTTCCCTTCAGGACCACGGACGCCGAGGCGCAGATCGTTGCTGTACGGCAAGGGCTCGGGATCACGACACTGCCCTGCTTCGTCGGCGATGCCGACCCCCTGCTGGCGAGGGTGCCGGGCACCGACCTGCACATGTACGGAACGCTCTGGCTTCTCACACAGGGGGAGACACGCAAGACGAAGCGCGTGCGGCTCTTCACGGAGTTCGTATCCCGCAGGCTCGCCGCGTACGCTCCGCTTCTCGCGGGGCTGTCCATATCGCGTGACTGACGCCTGGCAGGTCGCCGATGGCGCTGTCTCGAGCGGTCGACGGCCGTCAGAAAGAAATCGACCGATTGATACCGATAGTCGCCGAAACCGAGCAAATCGTGGACCGTCGAAATTGGTGTTTGAAATCAAGAGCGCAAATTTCTGACGGATCGCAAGAGGGTTCTTTGTCATGCGCAAAGGATTTGCGATGCCAAATCAGCGAGTTACCATAGCAATGAACCATCGAGTGGGAATGAGGGGGAGTCTTAGCGAGCTGCCGAGAGCAGAGTGGCGGAAGCGATAATACCCCGGCAGATGTAGGCGATTGTCCTTGCATGGTGGCCTCTAGTCCCTCAAGGCGACGAGAAGGGCCATTCTCGGCGTTGAAAAAACAATTGCTCTTTGAAGACTGTGGCGCGTACAGCTATTTCGAAATCCCATGATTGGTATGAGAAGCTTCGCCCGAACCGCGCCGCACGAATGATGACGCGCAGCGCAACCAAATTGGGGAGGATTCAAAATATTAGTATGCGATGTTTGATTGTCACGGCTCATCCACTCAATCCAAGCCTTTGCCAAACGCTTTCGAACGCAGCTATCGACACCCTGGTGGATGCGAAGCACCAGTGCCGACATGTTGATCTGTATCGATCTGGCTTCTTCCCGGCTCTTACACCGGCGGAGCGTGCGAGCTACTATTCCGGATTCGAGACCACAGAGGTAGCTAAAGAGATTGAGGATCTTCTCTGGGCCGAGACTATCGTCTTGATTTTTCCCACGTGGTGGTTCGGACCTCCAGCTATATTGAAGGGCTGGTTCGACAGGGTATGGGTGCCTGGTATTGCATACGATCACGCAGCCGATCTTGGTGCCATACAACCGCGACTTCGCCAGTTAAGGAAGGTGGTTGCAATACAACTTTGGGCTCACCTTGGTGGGTCGATTGGCTGATCCTCAGGCGGCCAGTGCGGCGTGTTCTCAAGACAGCTATTCTGAATACCTGTGCTCCTCAAGCCTCGCTTACGTTCCTTTCATTTTACAAGGTTGAAAGTCTGCCTAGGCAAGGCGTCGATGCTGCGATAAATCGCATTAGATCAACGCTACAGCGTCTATAGCTAAGCCCCGTCACAATGCTCCTTTTCCTTGAAGGGCGCACGTAGAGCAATGCCCGTGGGGACAGCGCGGCTCGTGACCGCTGCCCTTATCGGTATGTACGCGCATCACCATCGGTAGATGGCAGCACCGCGGATATCTACCGTCACGACATGGCATTCCTGGGCGCAGCCGCCACCGGCATCATCAACGAGGTGCGCGGCATCAACCGCGTCGTCTATGACGTGACGAGCAAACCGCCAGGCACAATCGAGTGGGAGTGAGGGAAACGGCGATGATAGGCGGCTCTAGCGTAGAATTTCGCAGAAAATACAATGATTTGCGGGCAGGGCAGACTGCTAGCCAGGGCACCTTATCAATGGAATTGACAAACCTATCAAGTCGTTTGAAATCGTTAAGTTTATCGGAGCGCCTGGCGCGGCTCCCAGCTTGTAGCAGATCACTCTGACGGTACTTTTGACGGTACTTTTCGTATCCGACAGAGCATTCTAAAAAGTACCGTCATTCGTTTTTGGGATTTGACGGTACTTTTCTGTGCGTCAACGCTTTGAAATATAACGAAAATTGCCCGTAGCATGACATTTCTGCGCTGACGGTACTTTAGTTATCGACATACATAGTTTCAGCTTTGGCTGCGGTACCGATCGATGTTCCGGACCCGATAGCATATGGTCGGATGGCACCGTCGCATCACCTATCAAATGTTGTCCCGACTGCTGCCGGATCTGCGATGGAGAGAAGCGTCGACCGCATCCAGGCGGGAGCTTGGACCGCGGTAGATGCGAGCGTCTTTTTATCGTTGGGAGAAAGATGAGGTGCCGCGATCTGTGCAAGCTCGGCCGCGCGCGCCGGCCCAATATGACGAAGCGCCTGGATACGGTCCCGGCCAAGCTGCCCGGAGCAATCAAATGCTTATCCGCCCGCGTGGTCGTTGCCACCGTGCGCGGCGATGAACATGGCGACGGCCGACCGGCAATAGGATTCGATTTCGTTGTCGTCTTCTGCTCTCGCCTGATCGAAGCGTGCGATAATCAGGAGATCGGATCCTTTGAAAAGCGCGGCAAACAAGCGGGCGGACCGGAGAGGATCGGGCACGTTCAGAACCGCCTTCGCGTGCAGCTGGCGCAACAGGGCCTCGATTTGGGCGATGACATGGGCGGGGCCGGCTTCGTAATGGAGCTTGCTTAACGACTTTTGATTCGTCTTGTCGGCCATGACCATGGCTTCGACACTGCGGACGTCTGATCTCAACAGCGTGCGAAGCAGTGATGATCCCACCGCCATGAGCTGATCGTCGACCGAACCGTCGACGTCTTCAAGAAGGGCCTGTGGTGCAAACAACTGATGGCAGCCGGCCGCGATGGCCGCGCTGAACAGCGCCTCCTTGTTCTCGAAGTGCCGATAGATGCTGAGCTTGGATATCTTCGCCCGCTGGGCGACCTTGTCCAATGTCGTCGCTTGAAAACCCAATTCCACAAAGAGTTCGCAAGCGGCGTCGAGTATCGTTTGGCCAAGCGCCTCGTTGGCGGGCCGGCCGCGCCGGCCCTGGCTGTTTTCGGTCACGACAATTCCAGTCCTTGACAGTATCCTAATTCTTGAATTACGATACCATGTAGTTTCCGAAATGTGCAAGCTAGCGGGTGGATTTCAACCTGTCCTCCAAATCAAGTTTCCCCGGGCCGCCCGGCGATATCGAATGCGGCATTGTCCGGCCGGCCAACACAGTGATGGGCGTCTTTCTCGCCGATGCCGAAGCCCTGCTCGCTGCCCGTCTCGAGCGCGTATCGCTGGACGATATTTCGCGCCAGGCCCAGCCCACTCCCCTCCATCAACAACACGGAGCCCATCACCATGGATGACGTCATCATCATCGGCGGCAGCTTTGCCGGTCTCGCCGGCGCCCTGCAGCTCGGCCGTGCCCGCCGCAAGGTCACAGTTCTCGATACCGGCCTGCCGCGCAATCGCTTCGCCGGCCACTCGCATGGCCTGCTCGGTCACGATCACAGGCCACCGCTGGACATCCTGGCCGAGGCGCGGCAGCAGCTGGCGCGTTAACCCACGATCAGGCTGGTCAGTGCCCGGGCCGACAGCGTCTCCGGCGCCATCGACGATTTCTCCGTCCTCACTGGCGATGGCGAAAGCCTTGGGGCGCGGCGCCTGATCCTGAGCTATGGCGTCGCCGACCAGATGCCTGATGTTCCGGGCTTTGCCGAAAGCTGGGGCACGTCCATCGTACCCTGCCCCTATTGCGACGGCTTTGAAGCCGCCGGCCAGCATTGGGGCCTCGTCTGGTCCGGCCCGCAGTCGCACAATTATGTCAGGCTGTACCACGATTGGACCGACACGTTGACGCTCTTCGCCGATGGTCACGACATTCCACCCGATATCCGGGCCGATCTGGCGCGCCGCAACATACCTGTCGTCGATGGCCGGATCACCGAGATCGCCCATCACGGGGGCCATATCGCCACCGTCAATCTCGATACCGGCCGCAATGTCGCGGTCGACATCCTGTTCGCCCATCCGCGCAACAAGCCGTCCGCAAGCCTGCATGAATCACTGGGCCTCGCCACGGTCGATACGCCCCTCGGCATCGCCCTCAAGGTCGACGAGCGCCGCGAAACTAGCATTCCCGGCATCTACGCCGCCGGCGACCTCGCCAACCCCCTCATGGCCTCGGTCACCCTGGCAACATCGCATGGCGCGACGGCGGGTATCTCCGCCCAGCAGTCGATGCTGGTTTGAGAGCACAGATTCCCTTCTCCGGTTGCCGCGGGCTATCATATTCTGAAGGTTGCGGGCCGGTGCCACGGAACGCGGGGCCCCTCTCCCCTGAGGGACGTCTTTGGCCGGTCAGCCGTCTCGAAGGGGCAGTTGAGCAAAACGATTCCTAGGCTCAGGCCGGTCCGCAAACGGTCCCAAAAAGACCCACAGGCTTTCCACAGGTTATTCAACCTCCCCCGGCCCCCTCCGGGAAGAAGTTCAGCAAGTGGAGGGCGCGACATTGCACCTTGAACCGTGCTGTCGCGTCCTCGGAGCGGGTGGGTCTTGAGGTGTCCAGTTTATGCTGCCGGGAGTGTCCAGTTTGCACTGCCAGCGGTATCCAGTTCACCTACAAACGGAGAGGGATGGCGCTTGGATGACGCTGCCGCGGCGGGTCGCGTTGTGGCGCGCTGTGCTATGAAAGTTAGTGACGGTACTTTCTTGGTTCGCTGTGAAACCCACCTGAGTTGCCCAAAGTGGGTCGGGAAAGGCGATCGACTTCGATAGATGCCAAAACCGCACAAAAAATTTTCGTGCTATTTTTCCATTTGAAATCAAGACTGTAACGTTTTGACGGCCCATGGGTCGGCTTCTTGCGCGGCAACGAATAAAAAACCTAGCTATATCAATGGCCTAACTAGATTTAGAACAATCGAGTGGGAATGAGCTCAAATTCGGTCCGACGGACGTTAGGGTGTCGGGTGGGTTGTGATCAGGCGGGGAACGTACGTCACTCTGATCGCGTCCTCGCCAACCCGGTCGCTGGCCACGAGACGCAGCGTTGAAGTGGCGATGGAGCGCCTCGCCCGGCATCGGCAGCCCGGGCCCGCCCTTGGCGCCAGCGACATAGCCGTCGAGCGACTGCATCATTCCGAACACAAGCTTCGCCATGCACAGGCTCCTATCGATCGACGACGATCCGAAGGGATCGCATTCATTTATACCTCGCCCTTACTTCGTCGGTTCGTTGGCTGCACACATTCTCTGACCTGTTCACGTTGGCCGGTAAATCTGCGCCACCGCGGCCCCCGGAAAGGCTTTCGAGCTCACCAGCTTGAGAGACATCGGCGCGGCGAGTTCGGAGAACAGCGGCAGGCCTTTGCCCAGCGCCACGGGGCCACCATCAGGGCGAGCTGGTCGACCAGTCCTTGGGCGACGAGACTGCGGGCGAAGCTCACTCCGCCGTGGGCGATGATCGGCTTGCCCTCTTGGGCTTTCAACTTCGCGACTTCCTCCGCCAAGTCACCGCTCGCCACATAGGCCTCCGCCCAACTTTCACCACCGGGCTGCAATTTCGCCGGCTGGTTGCGGCTGAGGCAACTGCCGTCCGCCAGGTGGCGAGAGGCATGTGAGACGAAGCCGGTGCACGCCGACTGATTTGATTTCCCAAGACCGGATACGGGTCTTTCCGTAACGGCGCCAATCAGCTTATCGATTTTTCTCGGCCTGGTTCTCCTTTCGTCGCACCGAGGCGGGTAAGCAGATTGAGCGTGATCCTGCCGACATCGTTCATGGCGCCTGCGGCTGGCAGCGCGCCGCACCAGGCAACCGAGCTTGCGGAAAAGATCAAGCCGCCTGCTGCGAGCTTTCGCAGGGTCATTTCGGCGCAGCGGCGGGCGATGCGTTGCTTATCCCCGCCCTCATACCAGCGCGTCGGATCCTGGAAGAAGCTGTCGGGAAATCCCGTCGCCCGCGCGATCACGACGGTGTCAGCGGAAGTGCCGAGGGCTGGATACGTCGCATCCACTTCGTAGCCCGCGGCACCGCCCAGCACCATGCCGTCGGTGCCGAAGGTCGCATTTTCAACGCCTTCGAACAGCCATGCGCATCCTGCTTCATGGCTTTCCTCAGTGCGCGTGAAGGGGCGTGCGCCATCGAAACCCATCAATGAGATTGCACCGCCGATCAGCGAGAATTCGCCTCGGCCGCGGCAGCGGAGATAGCCGCCTGGTTCGTTGGTGATCGACAGCGCCTGTTCGGCGACAGGGCCGTCCCAGGTGCGGCCGGCCTCCAGCGGCGAGCGCCGCAACTCCATCAGGTCGTCCTTGAAAGCCACAGTGGCAGCAAAGCCGTTTCCGCCGAGATAGGCGATGCTGCCGCCTTCGGCCACAAACTGCCGCAGCGCCTGCTCCATCTCGATCGACATATATTCGGGATGACTGCCGGTGACGACGGCTTGATGTCGACGCAAACCGTCTATGCCGCATTCGTGCAAATCGTGATCGGTCATGACGTCAAACACGATTCCATTGTCGTGGCAGAATCGGAGGAAGTGCAGATCGACCGGCAAATTGTGTGGGCAGCCGCAGAGCGGATAATCGTAATCGTCCCTGAGCGTCACTTTCGGCTTTTTGTAGGAGCAGATGGAAACACCGCTAAGGTCGGAATGGTAGTCGTAAAGGGATTTCAGATTGTTGGCGATCGCGAAGCGATGTCCCCGGTCGTCGCCTTTCCATTCATAAAGATGATCCGGGAGATATTCGTCCGCATAAGCGAGATAGGTGGCCGTCGGCACGAGATACAACAGCGGCGACGAAACCTGTGAAGAGGTGACGAAGAACACCACGCGTTCGTAGCCACCCTCCCATTCGACCTGGAACGCGTAGACGCCTGGGTGTGCGTTTTCAGGGATCGTCGCGCGGTGCGATGCCGGCCACTCAAGCGGGCCGATATCGTCGTCGTGGCAATGGATAGCGTCGTAGTGCGACGGCACCAAGCGAGGCTCGAAGCTCGATCCGTCCCAGCGTGCCGAAGTCACGCAGAAGGCTGGCTGATTGATCACGTCGAGGAGCAACGGATCTGCTCCGCCCGACGACAGGATCGGCTGCGTTGGTAACAGCGTCGGGAAATCCCAGGCAATGGTCCCGTGTGGGGTGTCGAGCCGGATCGCAGCAAATTTCGCGTTGAGGGTAGGTTCGTGGTTGGTGGCACTTGCGCCGAAATGGATGCCGTGCGCCTGGAGGTTCCGCGCCGGGCCGCCAAAACCTTCATGGAGTTCGTAAGGCGCGAGACGGTCATGGGATTTGATGCGCAGACGCGATTGTTCCTGCCGCAGGTCCAACTCGACGGTGAGCCACACACCAGTTGGCGCCTTCTTCTCGACAAAGGTTTCGTCACCGATTTTCACGACAAATGCGCCGTCGCGGAGGCGCAGCCCGAGGGCGCCTGCCTCCAGGATCGTGCGCGCACCTTCGTTGCGCGTGAGGAACAGCTCAAAACGTATGACGTGGACGGCTTGTACTTTGGCCAGTTCGCCGGCTCGCACGAACAGGAACGACCCCTGGTCGAAATGCCGATGCCGTGCTTCACCTATCGTTTCGATGGGCCAGGCGAGAAATTCCGGAGCCGGCTTGTCGAGCCGGCAAATTCGTGTGGCCTTTATCGGCCGATCGCATGACAGGCTGAGGTTGATCCGCTGGCCTGCTTTGGCACTCCAGGGGGTGGTATAGCCGACCACGCTCATCGCGTCGTGGTCTACTGCGCGCTTCATCTATCCCCTCCCGATGAACTCCAGATGGGGCGAACCGCGTAGACCGGTCCGATGTCGGTCAATGCGCTGCCGCTCTGACAAGCAAAGTTCCGCATGGCGCACTACAGCCATGATGTACATGCTTGTATAGATAAGCTGCATTCGGATAGTCTCGACGCGATCGGTCCAAGCGCGACATTACCAAGGAGGATGACATGCGCAACGCATCTCTCTTCGATCTGTCAGGCAGGAAGGCGCTTGTAACCGGCGCAAGCCGTGGCATCGGGCGCAGCATCGCCGAGGCGCTCAGCGCGGCCGGCGCCGACGTCGCGGTCGCGGCGCGCAGCGTGGCCTCGCTCGAGAAGACGATGGCCGCCATCCGCACCGCCGGCGGGGTCGCGCACGCCGTCGCCCTGGATGTCACCGATGTCGACCGCTGCCGGGCGGCGACAGCCGAGGCCGGCAGCCTGCTCGGAGGTCTCGATATTCTCGTCAACAATGCGGGGGTGGAAGAGGTCCGGCCTTCACTCGATGTCGACGAGGCCTTGTGGGACCGGATTGTCGATACGAATCTCAAAGGCGCCTTCTTCTGCGCCCAAGCCGCCGCGCGGCAGATGAGAGACGCCGGACGGCCCGGCGTCATTATCAATCTCTGCTCGCTGACCTCCGAGGTTGGGGTTCCCACGGCGGTGCCGTACGGCTCGTCGAAATCAGGCCTCCTCGGCATGACGCGGGCGCTTGCTGCAGAGTGGGCCGATCTCGGAATCCGGGTCAACGCCATTGCGCCTGGCTATTTCAGAACAGCGATGACAGACGTGTTCTACAGCAACGAGGCATGGCAGCAATCGATGCTCGCCAAGATTCCGCAGCGCCGTTTTGGTGATCTCTCGGACCTGCACGGAATCGCGGTGTTCCTCGCTTCGGATGCGGCAGCCTACATAACCGGCCAGTCCATTCCCGTGGATGGAGGCTTTCTCGCATCGATTTGAAGGCTTCAGGGGCCGGAGACGTGTCCCAGAAGTGATCGACAAGCGCTAATCGTAATTGCGTTCTAACAAAAGGAGCCGCCATGTCTGACGTCAGCTTCCACCGCCTGTCATCCCTCAGCGTCGATCAGCGGGCCAGTTTACTGAAACGCGCCGAAGGAGATCTGTCTTCCTTCATCGAAAAGGTCCGTCCAATCATTCAGGCCGTCAAGGATGAAGGTGACGCGGCACTGCTCCGGTTTGCACGCGAACTCGACAAAGCCGATGTTGCCGACGGTGGACTGAAAGTTTCGGAAGCGGAGTTCGACGCGGCATTCGACAAGGTCGAAAAGGATGTCGTGGAGAGTATCCGGTTCGGCATTGAGAACATCCGGCATTTCCACGAGGAGCAGCGCCCGGAAACGATGTGGCTCAAGGAAGTTCGGCCGGGCGCCTATGCGGGTGACCGATACACACCGATTGCTTCCGTTGCGCTTTATGTGCCGCGCGGCAAAGGCGCCTTTCCCTCGGTGACGATGATGACCTCGGTTCCGGCGGTGATTGCCGGGGTTCCCCAGATCGCGATTGTGACGCCTGCGACTTCGGATGGTTCCGTCGACGCCGCGACGCTGGTTGCTGCCCGCATCGCCGGCGTGGAGACCGTGTACAAGTGCGGCGGCGCCCATGCGGTCGCCGCCGTCGCCTATGGGACCGAGACCGTGAAGCCTGCCGTCAAGATCGTCGGGCCGGGGAGCCCCTGGGTGGTGGCGGCAAAGAGCGTGTTGTCCCCGATCATCAACACAGGTCTCCCCGCCGGTCCTTCCGAAGCGATCATTTTTGCCGATCACAGCGTCGACGGCGGCTTGGCCGCTCTTGACCTGTTGATCGAGGCCGAGCACGGGCCGGATTCCTCGGCCTACCTAGTGACGCACAGCCGCAAGGTCGCCGAAGCCGCGTTGATTGCGATACCGGAACACTGGTCCAGGATGAGCGAACAGCGTGTGGAGTTCTCACGCGCGGTGCTGACTGGGAAGCGCGGCGGCATCGTGCTGACCGAGTCGCTGGAGGACAGCTACCGGTTCATCAACGACTATGCGCCGGAGCACCTCGAGATTCTGTCAGCGGAGCCATTTGCGCATCTCGGACGTATCACGGAAGCTGCCGAGATCCTCATGGGTCCGCATACGCCGGTGACCCTCGCCAACTTCGTCCTGGGACCCAATGCGGTGCTGCCGACCAGCCGGTGGGCGCGAACCTTTGGACCGCTTTCCGTGACGGATTTCGTCAAGAGATCGTCGGTCGGCTATGTGACCTCGGCGGCCTATCCGGAACTCGCCCTGCATGCCCGCAGGCTCGCCCGCTACGAAGGATTCAGCTCGCATGAGAACGCGGTTTCGGAGATCCGCGATCGCTATCTCGCCGGCTGAGCGGAAACGATGACGATGAGGGCGGCGCGGCTCCATGGACCCGGCGACCTGCGCGTCGAGGATATCGCCGCGCCAGGCGCTCCCGAGCCAGGCTGGGTGAAGCTGAGGGTCGATGCCGCAGGCATTTGCGGTTCCGATCTCCACAACTTCCGCACGGGCCAATGGATAAGCCGATCGCCGTCCACGGCCGGCCATGAGCTGACAGGCACGGTGATTGCCATCGGCGAGGGCGTGGATACCGTCGGTGTTGGCGACCGAGTGGTCGCCGATTCCCGTTTCTGGTGCGGAGAATGCGCGCAATGCCATGCAGGCAAGCGGCATCTTTGCACGTCGCTGGGCTTTGTCGGCGAGATATGCGACGGCGGATTTGCCGAACAGGCGGTCCTGCCCGCACGCCTCCTGCACATCGTCGATGCCGTGCTTGACGAACGGGTCGCGGCGATGGCCGAGCCGCTGGCTGTAGCGTTGCACGCAGTGCGGCGTCTGCCGAAAACGGCCGGTTCCGTTCTTGTCGTCGGCTGCGGGACCATTGGCGGGCTTGCCGCACTGCTGCTTTCCCGGACATTCGCAGGTACCGTGCTCGTCGCCGACCGCAATCAGGGCCGCTGCGCCCGCGTGGCGCGGGTCACCGGCGCCAGCATCGTCGATTTGAACCGGAACGCCATCGCCGCCGCCACCGCGGATGCCCCCTTGCTCGCTGCCGTCGAAGCGACCGGCAGCATCGCAGCACTCGGCCAGTTGCTCGGCGTTCTCGACGCCGGCGGCACCGTTGCGATGGTCGGCATATTCCACGGCCGCCTCGATATCGATCCCAACAGCCTGGTTGAACGCGAAATCGCATTGCTGGGATGCCACGCCTTTGCCGATGAGCTTCCCGACGCCATCCGGATGCTCGGCGAATTGACCGAGCCCATGGTCGAACTGATCGACCGGGAGATCGGCCTGGATGATGTTCCCGCAGCCTATAAGCGGTTGTTGGCGGGACAGGGCGATGGCTTGAAAACAATCATCCGGATGCGGTCTGCCGGGCGCGTGTGATTTCCGAACCTTGCCGGAAAGGATTTTTGTAATGATCACTTTGCCCGACACCGCCAGCCCTCTTTACGAGAAGGTCAAGGACTACATCCTGACGAATATCGGAACGGGGCGATGGAGCAAGGACCGCAAGCTGCCGTCCGAAAATGAATTCGTGGCGACACTCGGCGTGTCTCGGATGACGGTCCATCGTGCCTTGCGGGAGTTGACCTCTGCGGGTTTTCTGATCCGGCTCCAGGGCGTCGGCACATTCATCGCGCCGCCTCGACCGCAATCCGCACTGATCGAGATCAACAACATCGCGGCGGAAATTGTCGCGCGGGGAAACAGGCATCGCTCCGAGGTTATCGTCCTCGAAAAGATCACGCCGACAAAGGAGCTCGCGCTTTCGTTTGAGTTTGCAAAGCGCGTGTCGGTCTATCATTCCATCGTCGTCAACTTCGAGAACGACCTGCCTGTGCAACTGGAAGAGCGCTTCGTCAACCCGGGCCTGATACCCGACTATGACAAGCAGGATTTTTCCAAGACAGCGACCTACGACTACCTCATGCAGAAAACCCCCGTGACGGAGGTCGAGCACATCATCTCGGCGACCCCTGCCGATGCCGAGACGGCGCGGTATCTGGGCATCGACGTCGGCAGCTGCTGCCTGTTTCTGCATCGCCGGACATGGACGGGCGCCGTCGTTGCCACGATCAGCAAGCTGACTTACGTTGGCAGCCGCTACTCGCTTGGCAGTCGATATTCTCCATCCAAAAAAACCTGATCGCAGTGAAGCGAATCAGAGTCGGAAGGAGCGGGCTAACTTGTATATGCATGTATGTATTTAGCCTTGACATCCGCTGTTGCTGACGTTGAAGTGTCGTCGCACTTTCGTTGAACGGACAGCTAAGATGCCGAGGCACGGTGCCGCAAGAGCAGAAGCCCGCATTCTCACCAGGCCGGATGTTTGGTTCAAAAAAGCGGCCTGATCATCAAGGGGAACAAGATGATGCGTAACCTAGCAGGACAATTTCGGGCACTCGTTATGGCTGCTGCCGTCGGGTTTGCCCCGGCGGTCTACGCGGCCGACACGACAATTCCGGCGACGCCTGAGGCAGGAACATTCAAGATAGGCATCGAGCCATGGCTTGGCTACGGCCAGTGGCACGTCGCCGAAGCCAAGGGTCTGTTCAAGGCAAACGGGCTGTCCGACGTGCAGATCGTGAACTTCGCCGAGGACAAGGACATCAACGCCGCCCTGGCGAGCGGCCAGCTCGATGCCGCCAACATCGCGACCCACACGGCTATGGGCATGGTTGCGGCCGGCCTGCCGGTGAAGATCGTGCTTCTGCTCGACGTCAGCATGACGGCGGACGCCATGATCGCCGGCAAGGACATCGCCTCCGTCGCCGACCTCAAGGGCAAACAGGTGGCTTTCGAGGAAGGCACGACGAGCGACATCCTGCTCAAATACGCGCTCGCCAAGAACGGCATGTCCATCGCCGATGTCCAGCCGGTTCCAATGCCGGCGGCGGATGCCGGCAGTGCGTTGATCGCCGGCCAGGTCCCGGTCGCGGTTACCTATGAGCCCTATCTCACCGCGGCCAGGGCACAGAACAAGGACGTCAAGCTGCTCTTCACCGCAGGCGAAGATCCCGGCCTGATCAGTGACGTGTTGGTGGTGCGCGATGAGGTGATCAAGTCGCGTCCCGGCCAGGTGCTTGCCATGATCAAAACCTGGGATGCGGCCCTGAAGGCTTACAATGCCGACACGCCCGACGGCCGGGCGATCATCTCCAAGGCGGTTGGTTCGAGCGTCGAAGACCTCAACACCGCCTTTGATGGCGTGCGTTACTATACTCTCGCCGAAAACAAGGATGCGCTGACGGGCGAATTTTCCACCAAGACATTCGCCGATGTCGAGGCAGCGGCCAAGAACGCCGGGCTGCTTCAGGCGGACGTGACGCCGGAGCAGATGATCGACCCGTCATTCGTCAAGGCCGCGAAATGACGAGGGCCGGCTCGCGGTGGTGACGCAAATGTCCGAGCAGCGTGCGACCAAGCCAAGCCCGTCTCACGCAGCGCCGGGGCACGTGATCAAACAGCCGATGCGCCGTCGCCGATCCTCCGGGATCGGCGCGCCCATCGCACGCTCGCGCTTCCTGATGATAGCAGTGGCGGTTTTTGCCGGCCTCGGCCTCGCCTGGTGGGCGGCAACGGGGTTGGGGCTGGTAAAGCCGATTTTCCTGCCCTCGCCGGGGAGCGTGGTGACCCAGCTCGGCAAGCTCTCGGGTGACGGCACGCTGTGGCTGGATCTCAGGACCTCGATATACCGTATTTCTGTTGGCTTCCTCATCGCCTCGGCATTGGCGATTCCGATTGGCGTGCTGATCGGCAGCTTCAGGACTTGGGAAGCGGCGATCGAGCCGCTTGTGGATTTCATCCGCTACATGCCGGTGGTCGCTTTCGTGCCCCTCTCCATCCTGTGGTCGGGGACCGGCGATGCCCAGAAGTTCCTGATCATCTTCATCGGCACCTTCTTCCAGCAGGTGCTGATGATCATGGACAATGTGAAGCGGGTTCCCGCTGATTTCATCGGCCTTGGCAGGACGCTCGGCCTGCCGGATCGCAGGATCCTGACGCGCATCGTGGTTCCCAGCGCCTTGCCAGGCATCTGGGACACGTTGCGCATCAGTCTCGGCTGGGCATGGACGTGGCTGGTGTTGGCGGAACTTGTCGCGGCGACATCAGGGCTCGGCTACCGCATCACCGTGTCCCAGCGTTATTTCCAGACAAACACCATCATCGGCTACATCCTGATGCTGGGCGTGCTTGGCCTCATTACCGACCAGGTCATGAAGGCACTGGGAAAAGTGCTGTTCCGGCAGGAGGGCCACGTGCAATGAGGCCGGGCCGATGAGTTTGCCCAAACTGCGGATCGAGGGTCTCCACAAGAGCTTCGGCACGGGCGCGCGGCGCACGGAAGTGCTGCGCGATATCAATCTCGATCTTGCCGACAACGAGTTCGTCTCGCTGGTGGGCACGTCGGGTTGCGGCAAGAGCACGCTGCTGTCGATCGTTGCCGGACTGCAGGATTTCGACGCGGGAGATCTTGCCATCGATGGCGCGCCAATCCTGCAGCCGGGCCTCGACCGCGGCGTCGTCTTCCAGTCCTACACCCTGCTTCCCTGGCTGACGGCGCAGCAGAACATCGAGTTCGCCCTCAAGGCCGCGGGTCATGATCGCGCGACCTGCCGCAGGATAGCACGCGAGCATCTCGATCTGGTCAAGCTCCCTCACAGCGCCAATCGTTATCCGTCTGAGCTTTCGGGCGGCATGAAGCAACGGGTGGCCATAGCGCGTGCTCTTTCCTATCGACCCAAAATGCTTCTGATGGACGAGCCCTTTGGCGCGCTCGATGCCTTGACCAGGCATCAGATGCAGGAACTCCTGACGCAGATCTGGGAGGAGCACAGGCTCACCGTGCTCTTCGTCACCCATGATGTGGAAGAAGCCGTCTACCTGTCGGACCGCATCGTCGTGATGGGGATCGGCCCGGGACGCATCATGCAGACCTTCAATGTCGATATCGAGCGCCCGCGCCGGGAAGAGGTCATGGAAACCCCGGCCTTTATGGATTTGCAGCGCAGCGTACACAAGGCGATCCGCGAGGCTTCAAAACGTCCCGAAATGGTTTAGGCGAGCCACTCAATTACTTACAATCGGCGACCAGCGTTGCGCCCAATCTCGATATCGCGCCATCGCGATTCCTGACCAGACGAGCCGCGATCGGCGGCTTTCTCCTCAACCTCGAAAAAAATTTGCAGGACAATGTCGATTTCCTAAACTCCGTTCGTCGTTTCGATGCCGGCCGGTGAGTCCGGCTCAACAAGGAGACAGACGATGCGTGTGATGGTGCTCGTGAAGGCAACCGAGGACAGCGAAAAGGGCTTTGTCCCCACGCCCGAGGCGAAGGAGGCGATGGAGGCGATGGGCAGGTTTAACGACGAGCTGCGCAATGCCGGCATCTTGCTCGACGCCGATGGCCTCAAGCCCTCCTCACAGGGCAAGCGCGTTGCGTTCGATGGTCCCCGCCGGACGGTCATCGACGGGCCTTTCGCCGAGACCCGCGAACTGGTCGCCGGCTTTTGGCTCTGGGAAGTCAAGGACATGGACGAGGCGGTCGCCTGGGTGAAGCGCTGCCCCAATCCCATGCCGGGACCGAGCGAGATTGAAATCCGGCCGCTGTACGAGATGGCTGATTGGCAATGGGAATCTGATGCCGGAGGTCGCGGAAATCCATGACCGGGCGCGTGAGAAGCTTAGCGGCAACTGAACCTGTCGGCCGCAACCTGCTTTGCCTTCGTTATGGCTTTGGCCGATAAGGCAGCATGACGGCAGGCGAGACGCAGCAGGCGATCGAGGCGATTTTTCGCATTGAACGGGCCCGGCTCATCGCGGGCCTGGCCCGCCTCGTGCGCAATGTCGATCTTGCAGAGGAACTGGTGCAGGACGCCCTCGTCATAGCCCTATCCGAATGGTCCAGGACCGGCGTTCCGGCCAATCCTGGCGCTTGGCTGATGACAGTCGCCAAACACCGCGCCATCGATGCGATCCGTCGCGACAAGATGCGCGAGCGCAAGCATGAGGAGATCGCGCGGGAGCTGGACGGCGAGTGCGACGGTACGGCCGAGGGAAACGAAATGGCCATGAACGACGATCTTGGCGACGAGCTGCTGGGTCTCATCTTCACAGCCTGCCACCCCATACTTTCGGCCGACGCCCGCGCGGCCCTCACGCTGCGTGTCATCGGCGGCCTGACGACGGACGAGATCGCCCGTGCTTTCCTGTCGAGCGAGGTGACGATCGCCCAGCGCATCGTCCGCGCAAAGAGGACGATCGGAAAGGCCGGGCTCAGCTTCGAAGTGCCGCGCGGCGCCGAGCGTGCGGCGCGTCTGTCCTCGGTGCTGGAGGTCATCTATCTCATCTTCAATGAAGGCTATGCCGCCACGGCAGGCGACGACCTTGTCCGGCCGAGCCTGTGCCTGGAGGCACAACGGCTCGGCCGCATGCTGGCGGGGTTGATGGCCGAGGATGCCGAGGTGTTCGGCCTGCTGGCTCTGATGGAAATCCAGGCATCGCGCCTGCCGGCACGCATCGGGCCGGACGGCGCCCTCTTGACCCTGACCGAGCAAAACCGCGCGCGCTGGGACCAGCTGCTGATCCGCCGAGGCCTTGACGCGCTGGCCCATGCCGAAGCCCTCGGGGGCGATGGCCCCTATGTGTTGCAGGCCGCGCTTGCAGCCTGTCACGCGCGGGCGCGCAGTCCGGCCGACACCGACTGGCCCCGCATCGCAGCGCTCTACGACCGGCTGCGTGCAGTGATGCCCTCGCCGGTGGTCGATCTCAATCGAGCGGTCGCCCACAGCATGGCCTTCGGGCCCGAAGCGGGCCTGCGGCTGGTAGACGAGATTGCCGACGCCGCCGCCTTGCGCAATTATGCGCCATTGCCGGCGGCGAGGGGCGATTTTCTGTTTCGGGCCGGCCGGCTGGCCGAGGCCCGCGCCGAATTCGAGGCTGCGGCCAAGCTCACCCGCAACGTGCGCGAGGCGGCCTTTCTCCTCGCCCGCGCAGACGCTTGTGGTTGACAGCATCGCTCTCCGTGCCCGACGCGCCGCTCGGCAACATCGAAAGCCGCCAGTTCGCTCCCGGCCAGCTCCCTTCAATGAGCGTGATCAGCTCGCAACGCGAAGGGATTAACGATGCGCAAGCCTTCGTCGAGCGCCATTCCGTGCTGCATGTCCTCTGACCAGAGTGTATCGCAGCCAGCGTGAACCGCCGCGGAGACGATCATCGCGTCATAGGTGGAAAGGCCGTACCGCTCGGCGAGCCTCAATCGGTTTATTCATTTTGGAGGAGAGGGCCTCGATCATGCCAGCAACTGCGTCGGCACGCCGAGAATCGGTCCTGCCTCGGCGAGCCGCTGGTCGAGGGTCCACACCGTGGCGCCATGCTCCGATGCCGTCGCGAGGTGCAGGGCGTCGCCAGCACGAAGCCCGAGCATATGCTGATCGGCGAATTTCGCGGCGACCCGAAAATGCCCGCCCGTCACCGGCAGCACGGTGAAGCTCTCAGCGACAAGCCTATTGAACATCGCGAGCGCTGCCGCGCGTTGCTCCAGGTCGATCTGTCCGGTCCGAAGCTTGATCGCCATGGCGGAGGACATCTCGGTGATGGTCCAGCCGCTGATCACAAGTTGCGCTGGGTCCTGCTCCGCCAGCCAGCCCTGAACGCGCGCGGTCACGGCTTCGTTGGATAGCGCCGCGATGATCAGCGAAGTATCGAGATAGGACGTCAATAGCGATCGCCATCTCGCATCGATCGCACCAGATCGGCGGCAGCCTGAGCCTGCAGAGACATGGTTGCGGTCAGGGATTGGAGCAGGACGGCGTCGATCCGTTTGCGAGGGCGGGCCACGGCCGTGAGCCTGGCGACCGGCTTGCCACGCCGGGTTATGTCGATCGAGTCTCCAGCTTCAACCCGGTCGACGAGCTCACTCAGATGTGCCTTGGCGTCCGCCAGATTGACTGCATCCATGTCACGCTCCTGACCATGTAGTTGGTCATGTAGCGCATAACGCGTGACAATTCCAGTGCAGAGCACGGCGAATAAGCAACTGGCTGCGTGAGCGAAGCAGGTGACCTGCAACGAGAATTATGCCGCTTCCCGCTTGACTCACACATATCCCGGCGGTTATACATCGATCAATAGCCGAAGAGTTATCGATCCCAATGCCAAACGCTCACGATGTACTCTTCAGAACGCTTGCCGATCCGACTCGGCGCGCTATTTTTGAGCGGCTGTGTCGCGAAGGAGAGCAGACGGTCGGGGCTCTGACGGCTCAGGCCGGAATTTCGCAACCGGCCGTGTCAAAACATCTCGGCGTTTTGAGGCAGGCCGGGCTCGTGCGCGACCGCCATGCAGGGCGACAGACCCATTATAGCGCGCAGCTTGCTGCGCTTGCCCCCCTGATTGACTGGACAAGCCAGATGACCGGGTTCTGGCAGAGCCGGTTCGACGACCTCGAAGACCTGCTCAAAAGGATGGACCAGTGAACGAAATGGCGACCGAAACGCTCTCCGTCGTTGTCGAACGGGAAATCGCTTATCCGCCCGAGAAGATCTGGCGCGCGCTCACGCAACCACACTTGATCGAGGAGTGGCTCATGAAAAATGACTTCAAACCTGTCGCGGACCACCGTTTCAATCTTCACGCAGACTGGGGCGCTGTCGAATGTCAGGTGCAGACGGTCGAGCCGAACAGAACACTGACTTACACGTGGGATACCAAGGATCTCAGGAGTGTCGTCTCCTGGACCCTCACCCCCACGAGCACCGGAGCCCGCTTGCGCATGGAACAGTCGGGCTTCCGGCCGGATCAGCAGCCTTACTTCCGGGGTGCCAAAGTCGGCTGGCCGAGGTTCTTTGACGATCTGGAGCAGGTTCTGGCGCGGACGGACTGAGATCCGCTGGGCTATCCAGGCAAGGGCTCTGTTACAGAGCGACATCACGAGGCGATAATGGAGGCAAGCCAATGAAGATCAAGTTGGCCAAAGTATACGTGGACGACCAGGAAAAGGCACTGGGCTTTTACACCGAAACGCTCGGCTTTACCAAGAAGGCCGATTTCAGCAATGGGCCGTTTCGCTGGCTGACCGTCGCATCACCCGACGAGCCGGACAGTGCCGAGCTGCAACTCGCGCTCAATGACAACCCCGCTGCAAAGACCTACCAGCAAGCCATTTTCCAGCAGGGCCAGCCCGCGGTCATGTTCTTCACCGATAACGTCAAGGGCGACTACGAGCGCATCAAAGCGCGCGGCGCCAAGTTCACGATGCCGCCGACCGAAGTAACCGGCTCGACCATCGCCCAGCTGAACGACAACTGCGGCAATCTCGTTCAAATCACCCAACTGGCGCGCTGGTAAAGCATGCGTTCAGTGGCGTGGCTGCCCGGCGGGAGTCGCCAAACGGGCTGCCCGATCCGCTTCGGTTCGTCTTCAGAGGAGGTCTCAATGGATTGGAACAAATGGGTTCGGCAGATCCACCGCTGGCTGTCGATCATCTTTGCGGCGGTCGTCGCCGCCATCTTCATCAGCCTGGGAGTAGGCAAGGAACCCGCCTACTGGGTATACCTCTTGCCGCTGTTTCCACTCTGCTTGCTCCTGCTTACCGGACTGTACATGTTCGTGCTGCCTTACGCTCCCAAGTGGCGCAACGCAGGGGGCACCGGCGCATTGGAGTGACCGCATGGCCAACAAGACGTCCATCAAGTCAGCGGCGGTCGCGAAGAAGCCCGCCGCCAAGCCTGCAGCCGCCAAGCCGGTCCTCCTCGCAGGCGGCAACCCGCAGATCCCGAAGGGTGATGGTGACGCTCCTGTGCAGGCCTACATCGCGGCCATGCCGGGCTGGAAACGCGACGTCGGCCGCCGCCTCGACGCACTCATCGAGCGCAACGTTCCCAACCTGCGCAAGGCCGTCAAATGGAACTCGCCCTTCTATGGCGTAGAGGGTCGAGGCTGGTTCCTCAACTTCCATTGCTTCACAAAGTACATCAAGCTGGCTTTCTTCCGCGGCACGTCGCTGCATCCTTTCCCTCCAGGCGAGTCCAAGCACAAGGACGTGCGCTACCTCGACATCCGCGAGGACGACCAGCTCGACGAAGCTCAACTCACCGACTGGGTAAAGCAAGCCAGCCAGTTGCCTGGCGAGCGAATGTGAGTGGAATGCCAGTCATTCCCGCAAACCCGGTGCCGACTAGCGGTATTCATGTGACGGGCGAGCGGCAACAACCCTAGGGAAAGCGACAATGGTGATGAAGAGTGGCTCTATGGAAGGAAATGCAGAGAGCTCCCCCTCGCAGCTGATAGATGCGAGGATCAGTGAGCTGGGCGATTGGCGAGGCAAGACGCTTTCCCATGTCCGCGCTCTCGTCAAGCAGGCTGACCCGGAAGTGGTCGAGGAGTGGAAGTGGCGAGGCGTTCCGGTGTGGTCGCACGCCGGAATAATCTGCACCGGCGAGACCTACAAGAACGTCGTGAAGGTGACCTTCGCAAAGGGCGCCGCCCTGCAGGATCCTTCAGGCCTGTTCAACTCCAGCCTCGAAGGCAACACCAGGCGCGCCATCGATATCCGTGAGGGCGAAGACATAGATGAGAATGCGTTCAAGGCGCTGATACGCGCTGCTGCCGCCCTGAACACGGCCCGATAGTCAGCTCCGGCCGATATGCTCGGCTAGCGGGCCGAGAGCGGCGAGCAAAGCTTCGCCGGTGGCTTGCGTCGCGTTCTCATGCGGCGCGCGCAGGTTCAGCCAGCGTCTGTCGCCGGACCGTACCGCCAGCACTGCCTTCATCGCGGAGATGAGGCCGGCGTCCTGGATGATTTTGCGGAACGCCTTGATGGCGGCATCCGCGTCAGTAATGTCCTCTCCCGCCAGCGCTGCGTCGTAGAGGGCCCGGATCGCTGCGGCATTCAGATTGACCGTCGCCGAGATGCAGCCCGCAGCACCGTTGGCGAGGCCTTTCGTCAGCTGTGCTTCCGAACTCGGGAACACCGCGACCCCTGGAGCTGCCGCAATGACCGCCACGGTGTTGTTCCAATCGCCGGCACTGTCCTTGTAAGCCACCACGACATCCGGAAACGCTTGGCTCAAGCGGGCGGTCAGCGCCGGGCTCACCGGTACGCCGGAATTCTGCGGGATGTGGTAGAGGATCATCCTCATCGCCGGGTTCGCCACCCGTTCGATCAGCTCGCCATAGTAGCGGGCCTGTCCGTTGTCGCCGGCGGCCGTATAGAAGAACGACGGCAGCACCATCACCCCGGCACAGCCGAGCCCGACGGCATGCGCCGTCAGCTCGACGGTCTCGGCAAGTGCTGTGACACCGGTGCCGGGCATCAGATGGCTTGGCGAAATTTCGGCCTCGACCAGCCACTCCAGCGCTTGCATGCGCTCGCGCAACGAGACGGACAACGCCTCGCCCGTGGTGCCGAACGGCGACAGGAAATGCGCTCCCTGATCCAGCACCCACTTGGCGTGTGATATCCAGAGGTCGCGGGCAATGCGGCCGTCGTTTTCGAACGGCGTCAGGATCGGTGCGATGGTTCCTTGTGGGCGGATCATGTGCGTCCTTCTACGGGTGAAAATCTGTGCTGTGCTCAAAGCCGGCATCAGAAATGTCGAGCAAGCTACATGAAGCAGTGTTGCTGAGTACCGGCCGTTCGACCTCGAAATCAAGCCGCTCGCGCATAGGCGCGCGATTGTGATCGGGCGGCGGTTCTGAGGCTCTCGAGGTATATCCTTGTCACGGGACAACCTCGTCCGGCCGAAAGGGGGGTGACAAACGAGTTCTGCTGTTTCATCAATGCCGCCTTTTGAGGAGAAGCCCATGCGCAGCATCGGCGTCGGCATTATCGGCTGCGGCAACATTTCGGATGCCTATCTGAAGGCATCGCCACAATTCCCGGTGCTCGACATTGTCGGCGTCGCCGACGTCAACCGGACGGCGGCCGAGGCCAAGGCAGCGACCTACGGCCTGGCTGCCATGCCGGTCGACGCGCTGTTGGCCGATCCGCGCGTCGAGATCGTGCTCAACCTGACGACGCCGCAGCATCATGTGCCGGTCGGCCTGCAGGCTGTCGGGCAACGCAAGCACGTCTATTCCGAGAAGCCGCTGGCAACGACGCTCAGCGACGCCGAGCGGCTGGTCGCGGCCGCGCGCGAAAAGGGCGTGCGCGTCGGCTGTGCACCCGACACCTTTCTTGGCGGCTCCCACCAAACGGCGCGGCGGCTGGTCGATAAGGATACGGTCGGGACCATTGTCGCCGGCTCTGCCTTCATGCAGGTGCCCGGCCACGAGCTCTGGCATCCCAATCCGGATTTCTACTATCAGCCCGGCGGCGGGCCGATGCTCGACATGGGACCGTACTACCTGACCTGCCTGGTCAATCTCCTGGGTCCGGTAAAATCCGTGACCGGGCAGGCGAAGTCATCCTACGCCACCCGCACCATCGGTTCTGGACCGCGCCAGGGCGAGACCATCCGGGTCGAGGTGCCGACCCATATTTCCGGCCTGCTCGCATTCGAGAATGGCGCCGCGGTCTCGATCACCACCAGCTTCGACGTCTGGAAGCATGAACACAATCACATCGAACTTTACGGAACCACGGGCTCGATGATCGTCTCCGATCCCAACCAGTTCCAGGGCGACATCAGGACCAGCCAGCGCAAGGGCGACTGGACGGTGGCCGATCAGATCCATTCCTATGGCGACGGCAATTACCGGGGCCTCGGCCTTGCCGACATGGCGCAGGCGATCGTCTCGGGCAGGCAACACCGCGCCAGTCTCGACCTTTCCCTCCATGTCCTGGAAATCATGGAATCGATCATCTCTTCAGCAGACGTAGGGCAGCGTATCGATCTCAGATATGGCTGCGCCCGGCCGGCGCCGATGCGCGCCGATCTGCCTTTCGGAATTCTGGAATAGGGAACAATGCGATGAGCAAGACGGCACTGATTTTCTGGGGCGGCTGGGAAGGTCACACCCCGGCTCGAAGCGCCGAAATCGTCAAGGAGATGCTGGCCGGCAACGGCTTCGACGTGCAGCTGGAGCAGGGGACTTCGGCGCTTGCCGATCCGCAACTGAGCAAGCTCGATCTCATCGTCCCGGTGATCACCATGTCGACGATCGAAAAGCCGGAACTGCAAAACCTGACCAGCGCCGTCGGGGCCGGCACCGGCCTTGCGGGCTTTCACGGCACGATGTGCGACAGCTTCCGCAACGAGCCGGAATACCAGTTCATGACCGGCGGCCAGTGGGTCGCCCATCCCGGCAACATCATCGACTATCACGTCGATATCACCAGGCCAGACGATCCGGTCATGCAGGGCATCGACGGCTTCGCCTACCGTTCAGAGCAGTATTACATGCATGTCGATCCGACCAACGAGGTGCTGGCGACGACTACTTTCACCGGCGAGCATCTCGATTTCATCGCCGGCGTCGTCATGCCGGTCGTCTGGAAGCGCCGCTACGGCAAGGGCCGCGTCTTCTACAGCGCGCTCGGCCACACCGCCGACGAGTTCGCCGTGCCGCAAATGCGCACGATGTTCGAACGCGGCGCGATTTGGGCCAGCCGAAACTCGGACCTTGCATAGCCGTTCAATCTGAACGCCACGTACCGTTGTAATCTCTCATAGGGCGGCCGCCCGAACGCGTACACAGGACCGGGCTGCGGCAAGCAATTGACTGCCATGGTAGTATCCAATACACCAGCGGTTCTCATCGAGAAATTCCGCAGCTGGAGGTCGAATGGAGCAGACGTGGCGATGGTTTGGCCCGAGCGACGCAGCAACGCTTGCCCATGCCAGGCAGGCCGGCGCGACCGGCATCGTGACGGCACTGCACGACATCCCTTACGGCGAAGTCTGGCCGATCGACGCCATCAGGCAGCGCCAGGCGCTTATCGAAGCGGATCCGGCGATGGGCCTGAAATGGAGCGTCGTCGAGAGTGTGCCCGTGCACGAGGACATCAAGCTCGGCCGCGGCGATCTCGACCGGCTCTACGACAATTTCAGGCAGACCTTACGCAATCTCGGCGCCTGCGGTGTGCGCACGGTCTGCTACAACTTCATGCTGATCCTCGACTGGACCCGGACCGACCTGGCTGCGCCGCTGCCGGGCGGCGGACGGGCGCTCCGCATGAACATGCACGAGCTTGCCGCGTTCGATTGCTACATGCTGCAGCGCAAGGGATCGGAGCGCGACTATGCGTCCGATGTTCTCCAGCGGGCGAGCGAATGGTTCGAGACGACGCCGGATACGTCAAAAGAGCGTCTGCTCGCCAACATCATGGCCGGCCTGCCGGGCGCCTTCAAGCGCTACGACATAGCAGAATTGCGCGAAGTGGTGGCCGAGCAGTCGGGCCTGTCGCACGACCGGCTGCGCGAGAACCTCGTCCGTTTTCTCGAAAACGTGCTGCCGGCGGCCGAAGAGGCGGGCGTCACGTT
Source organism: Mesorhizobium sp. M0898 (assembly GCF_040319695.1). Taxonomy (NCBI): domain Bacteria; kingdom Pseudomonadati; phylum Pseudomonadota; class Alphaproteobacteria; order Hyphomicrobiales; family Phyllobacteriaceae; genus Mesorhizobium; species Mesorhizobium sp. M0898. The sequence goes on from NZ_JAMYOE010000005.1 coordinate 29,034, forward strand.
GGCGATCCACCCGGACGATCCGCCGCGCGATCTCGTCGGCCTGTGCCGGATCGTCAAGAACGCCGACGACATCGCCCTTATCCTGGACGCCGTGCCATCGGCCCATAGCGGCCTCACCTTGTGCACCGGGTCGCTGGGCGCCAACCCGGCCAATGACGTGCCCGCAATCGCCAGGCGCTTTGCGCACAAGATAAACTTCGTGCATCTGCGCAACGTCAGCAAGGACCCGGACGGCTCGTTCATGGAATCCGAGCATCTGAGCGGCGATGTCGACATGGTCTCGGTGGTCTCGATCTTGCTCGACGAGCAGCAACGCCGCCGCGACGCCGGCGAACCGTCGGCGCTGCTATCGTTTCGCCCGGATCATGGCCACGAGCTGATTGATGACGCCGCGCGGCACACCCATCCCGGCTACCCCGTGGTCGGCCGTCTTCGCGGCCTCGCCGAACTGAGAGGCGTAATGACGGCGATTGCCCATCAGCGCGGCTACCGGCTGCAATGACGGCGCCCCGCCTGCTCTGCGTCGGCGCGCTCACCTACGACACGATCTTGCGCCTCGATGTCCTGCCCTCCGGCGCCGGCAAGTTCCTGCCGAGCGAGGCTATACAGATCGCGGCCGGGATGGCGGCAAGCGCCGCCGCGTCAGCCAGCCGCCAGGGCGGGCAGGTCTGGCTATGGGCAAGCGTCGGCGACGATGCTGTCGGCCGCGATGTCATCGGCCAGATGGCGGCGGAGCGGGTCGACTGTTCGCTGGTGCGCAGGGTTGAAGGTGGCCGCTCGGCCATTGCCACGATCCTGGTCGATGCCGCCGGCGAACGCATGATCGTGCCCTTCTACGATGCCGTCACGCAAGCCGATCCTGACCGTCTTCCGCCCGCGGATTTTTCCCGCTTCGACGCCGTGCTGGTTGATGTCCGCTGGCCTGGAGCCGCGGCCCTGGCGCTGGCGAAGGCTCGCGAGTGCGGCATCCCGGCGATCCTTGACGCCGATGTCGCGTCGCGACCGGTGCTCGACCGGCTGCTGCCGCTCGCCTCGCATGTCGTTGCTTCGCTGCCGGCGGCACGCATCCTTTGCGGTCCGGAGATATCCGCCGGTTCCGCCGTCGCCATTCTCGGCGAACGGACCGGCGCCTTCGTGGCGGTCACCGATGGCGCGAACGGCACCGTGTTCCAGCACCCGGGCGGCAATGATGTCCGTCATCTGCCGTCGCCGCGGGTCGAAGCCGTCGACACCCTGGCGGCGGGCGACGTGTTTCACGGCACCTTCGCTCTCGGCCTGGCCGAAGGTTGGGACGAAGAGCGGGCGATAGCAGTGGCCAGCGCCGCCGCCGCGCTAAAGTGCCTGCGCTTTGGCGGACGGCTCGGCGCACCGACGCGCGCGGAAACGCTGGCTTTCATGCAAGGATCGACATGACGCCGAACACGCTTGGGCCGGTTCGGCAAAGAAGGCACGTCAAGTGGCGCCGATCGACTACCATGGTAGTCACTGCGCAACTGTTCGAGGGAGAATAAATGGTTGAGTTCAAAAAACGCGCACTGGTCACGGGAGCGGCCATGGGCATCGGCCGTGCTGTCGCCGAAAGACTGGCCGGGCAAGGCGTCGACCTGATTCTGTTCGACCGGGCGGGCGATCAGCTGGATGAGGTCGCGGCGCAGCTTTCGGCGCGCGGCGCGACCGTGCACACCGTGCTTGGCTCGACCGCCGACACTGAAGCCTGTGGCCGCGCCGTCGAGCTTGCCCGGTCCGCGTTCGGCGGGCTCGACATGCTCTCCCACAATGCCGGCATCCAGCGTTACGGAACGGTGGAGACCACGGACGAGGCGCTTTGGGACGAGGTGATGAACGTCAACCTCAAGGCTGCCTACCTGCTCTCCCGCGCGGCGATGCCGCTGCTGCGGCAAAGCCGCGGCGCCATCGTCCATATGAGCTCGGTGCAGGGTCTGGCCAGCCAGGAAGCGGTTCTGGCCTACAGCACGGCCAAGCACGGCCTGATCGGGCTGGTCAAATCGATGGCCGTCGATTATGCGCCGCTCGGTGTGCGCGTCAATGCCGTCGCTCCGGGCGCGGTCGACACGCCGATGCTGCGGGATGCGGTCAAGCTCAACGATAAGCCCGACGAGATCCTGCGCATCCTCGACAACATGCATCCGCTCGGCCGTACCGCCCAGCCGCAAGAGATTGCCGCAGTCGTCGCCTTCCTGCTGTCCGACGATGCCTCCTTCGTCACCGGCGAGGTCGTACGCGTCGATGGCGGCCTGCTGGCGCGCATCGGCGGTTCTCCGCGCAAGGAATAACGTCGGCGCTGCTGCTTGCGCAGGCATTTCATGAACGGCTTGAAGCTGCAGAGCCTATAAGGGGTCGCCGATGGCACGGCTTTTGGGAACGCGGACCATCACCGAGGTGCGGTTGGGCGAAACCGGCCCCGGCGTATCGGTCGCGGCGAGGACGTTCGAGGTTCTGCTCGACCAGATCCTGACCTTCCGTCTGAAGCCGCATGAAGTGATCTCGGAAAAGGCGATGTCGGAAGCCCTTGGCGTGAGCCGCACGCCGGTCAGGGAGGCGCTCGCCCGGCTGGCCGGTCTTGGCTTGATCGACATTTATCCGCAGCGCGGCAGCATGGTGGCGCCGCTCCGGATTGCCGATCTCGAGAAATCGCAGTTTCTGCGCGAAGCGCTCGAAGTCGGCCTGATCAAGCGCGCGGTCGAGAGCCCGCGCCGTGCCGACCTGCTTGCCGTGCTCAAAGGCGAACTGGCCGTCCAGGAGACGTTCGCCTCCATCGCGGACGACAGGCGCTTCTTCAAGTCGGACGAGCTGTTTCACCAGCATATCGCCAGTCATGCCGGGTTTCCCGGAATCTGGGCCGACATCAGCGCGGCGAAGCTGCACATGGACCGCTTCCGCTTCCTGTCTTTTCCGCGCCTCGACAGCATGTCGGTGGTCCTCGGCCAGCATCGGCGGATTGTCGATGCGCTTGAGCAGGCCGACGCGTTTGCGGCGGAAGAGGCGATGCGAACGCATCTTCGCCGCATCTTCGAGGTGCTCGAAATCGTCCAGGAGCGCTATCCCTATTATTTCGAGGCAAACGGCAGTGTGAGCCCGCTTTCGGCCGGCTCAATCCAAGCCTGAGCCTTTCTTGCGCGCTTCCGAAGGTGTCTTGGTCTTGCTGCCGGATTTGTCGGGAGCTGGCTCGGCTTTGCGATCTTGACCCTCGCCGCCTTGCTCGTTGCGGAGCTGCTTTTCCACTATCGATCGCGATCCTTCCGCCGGGTCTTGTTCAGGATGAGTATCGGTTCCCGTCATGTCGGCTCCTATCCATTTTGATCAATTGCGTGCGGCGTGGGCTGACCTCCGCCGCCGGTTCTGTCGCGCCCGATCATCAGCCAGGCGGCGAACAGCACGACCAGTACGACCACGATCCAGGCGACGAAACGAGGCATCGGCCTCATGTCCCTCGCCGCCGCTTGCTGCCGCGTGCCTCCGGATCGGAGCCGGCCTCGACCGTTGGATCGGGCACGACCGGGCCGCGTTCGGCCTCGGAACCCTCAGCTTCGATCTCCTGCACGGCCTGATCCCAGTGCTCGCGCTCGCGTCCTTGCGGACGGCCTTCGCGCTCCCAGATCTCGTGGGCTCGCTGCCTGATACGCTCTTCCCTGTCCATGGCTTTGCCTCCTCATCCCCTAATCCGGCGATCGCTGGTTTGTTCCGCGGTGCCAGCGCCGTTCATCGCGGTTCAGTTGACCTGATCACCCAGCGCTCTAGATCAAACTTCGCGCCGAAGTCGCTTGGTGCGGGGAGAACAATCGTGTGGCAGCAACACTACAAGCACCTATTGTAAATGCCGTTACAGCCGTCGGTCCTCGACCAGACCGCCTGTGCTTGCTGCTGATAATATTTGTAGTGACGGCATGCTCGCCTTCCGGCCAGGTCGAGCAGCAGTCGAAAACCGCGGCTTCCGCCACACAGACCGCATCGCTGGTCCTGGAGAGCTGGATCGCTGGGGGAGCCCCGTCGGAATACACGTCGCGCACTTTGCAATCGGCCGGCAAGGCGCTCGCCGATGCCGGTGCGCAAATCCAGTCCGCCAAGTCGCCTGAGCCCGGCGGGCAAGCCGGTCTGACGATGGCAGTTGGACGGCTTTCGGCAGCGGCAATTCGCGCGGCGACGGCCGTGCAGTACGGCAACCGCTCGGAAGTGGAACACGCGCAGCAGGATCTGCGGGCCGCCGCCGCCGACCTGAGCACGTCCTACGCGAAATATTTCGCGCCGAAATCATGAAGAAGCTGCTCGAAATATCGCTCGGCGTCGTCACCAGCGTTGGCGGCTTTCTTGAGGTCGGATCAATGGCGACCGCCGCTCAGGCCGGCGCCGCCTTCAGGTTTCAGCTGATATGGGCCGTCGTCCTGGGCACGATCTGCATCATCTTCCTGGTCGAAATGGCCGGACGCTTCGCCGCAGTTAGTCATCACACCATCGCCGACGGGATCCGGGAACGGTTTGGCTTCAACGCCTTTCTGTGGCCGTTGCTCGCCACTTTGCTGGTTAACTTCTTGGTCATGGCAGCCGAAATCGGCGGTGTTGCCATTGCGCTCGAGCTCGCCACCGGCATCGGCTTTCAGTGGTGGGCGCTGCCGGTCGCTTTTCTGGCATGGCTGTTCCTTTGGAAAGGCACGTTCGGACTCATCGAAAAAGGCGTCGCGATCCTCGGGCTGGTCACGCTGTGCTTCGTGGTTGGCGCCGTCATGCTGAAGCCCGATTGGGGGCAGGTCGCGGCCGGGGCCGTGCCAACACTGCCGGATCACGACGCGGCCAACTACTGGTTCATGGCGGTCAGCATTCTTGGTGCGTCGATCTCGCCCTATCTGTTCATGTTCTATTCGTCGGGAGCGATCGAGGACGAGTGGGACAAGAGCTATCTCGGAGCCAATCGGGCGATTGCCGGCCTGGGCATGAGTTTTGGCGGCACAATCGCTATGGGTGTGCTGATTGTGGCGGCGCTCGTTCTGGCAGCACACGGCATAGTGCAGGTCGAGGACTACCACCAACTGCCGCTGATGCTGATCCAGATCTTCGGTTTCTGGGGGTTCGTCCTGTTCGTTGCGTCACTAGGCATTGCCTGCTTCGGCGCCGCGCTCGAAATCGGCCTGCAGCAAGCCTACCTTGTGGCGCAGGGTTTCGGCTGGACCTGGGGCGAGAACCTGAAACCGCGCGACGACCCGGGTTTCAGCACCGTGTATACGGTCTCGCTGTTTCTCGCCGCCATTCCGATCGCACTGGGTCTCGATCCGCTGAAGCTCACCATCTTTTCCATGGCGCTGACGGCCGCCAGCCTGCCGCTGACCGTGGTGCCGTTCCTCTTCCTGCTGAACGACGAGCGTTATGTCGGCGAGCACCGCAATGGCATCATCGCGAATGCCGCGGTCATCTTCATCATCGCGCTCGGTTTCGTGCTCGCGATCGTGACCATTCCTTTGCAGATATTCGGAGGCACGTGATGGATTTGCTGCGCGACATCCTGGACAAGCAAGTGGTCGACCGCAAGCAGGTCAAGATCGGCAAGGTTGACGGGCTGGTGGCCGAACTCAGGCCAGGCAAGCCGCCAAAAATCATTGCGGTCGAGCTCGGCTCGATCACGCTGGCGCGCCGGCTTGGCCAGCGGCCGGGGCGCTGGATGGCGCGGCTTGCGGCAAGGCTCGGCGGCAAGCGCCATGCCGAGCCGCACCGCATCGCCTGGAACAAGGTGCGCGACATCGGCGTCGACATCGAGTTCGATATCGACGTCCGCGAAACGGCGATTTTCGACTGGCAGGACTGGCTGCGCGATCATGTCATTGGGCGTATCCCGGGAGCTGGATGATGGCTACTATCAATCTCGAGCAATTGGCTGGCAGGAATGTGCTTTCGCAGCGCGGCAAAAGCATCGGTCATATCGAGGAGATACGCGCAGAATCGGATGGCGACGACCTGGTGATTGCTGAGTACTATGTCGGCATCTACGCGGCCTTCGAGCGTCTGTCCGCTTCGGCCATCGGCATTGCGGTCCTCAATGTCTTTCGACTGCGCAGTCGCGACAGCATGTACCGCATCCCTTGGGACAAGCTCGACATCTCCGATCCGGCGCGGCCGCGGTTGTTATGCACGACGGAAGAACTTTCCGGTATGAAGGGGAGTATCGAGCGCGATAAACCGGAATGAACGATATTTTCCCGCCGTCGGAGAATGGGGTCCAGTGAAAGTCCTGGTTACCGGCGCCACCGGCCTAATCGGTGCCTCCGTTGTGGCACGCCTTCTTTCCGAAGGACATGAGGTGATCGGATTGGTCCGCAGCCCCGGCGCAAACCGGACCGGCAATTATCAATTGCTGATGCTGGACATGGCGGTGGCGCTGCAGCCCGAAGACTGGCTACCGCATCTCAGGGGCATAGACGCCGTCGTCAATTGTGCCGGCGTTCTGCAGGATAGCCCTCGTGAAAAGACGCGCGAAGTCCATCGCGAGGCGGCGGCAGCACTCTTCCTCGCCTGTGCGCGGGCAGGGGTTACCCGGGTGATCCACTTCTCGGCAATCGGCGTCGATCGGGCGCAGCCTTCGGCATTCTCGGCGACGAAGCTGGCTGGCGACCAAGCGCTTATGGCGCTTGATCTGGATTGGGTGATCCTGCGCCCGTCCGTGGTGCTCGGCCGGCCGGTGTTTGGGGCCAGCGCATTGTTTAGGGGTCTCGCCTCGCTGCCGGTGCTGCCGTCCATGCCCGGCACCGGCCGGCTCCAAGTGGTGCAGCTCGACGACGTGGTCTCAACCGTCGTCTTCCTTCTCGATCCCGCCAGTCCGTCTCGCATCGTGCTGGAACTTGTCGGTCCCGAACAGCTGAGCATGGACGAGGTCGTCGGCAGCTATCGCCGATGGCTCGGCTGGGCTCCTGCAGCCAGGTTTGTCTTGCCGGCGGCTGTTGCAAGGCTTCTCTACCGCCTCGGCGACCTTGCCGCGATGTTCGGCTGGCGTCCACCGATGCGCACCAACGCGGCCAGAGAGATTGCCCGAGGAGCGGTTGGAGATCCCTCGGACTGGACCGCCACGACCGGCATACGCCCGCAAACCCTGGCGGGCTTCCTCGCGCTCAATCCGGCAACGGTGCAGGAAAAATGGTTTGCCCGGCTGTATTTCATCAAGCCTGCGATCTTCGTCGTCCTGCCCTTCTTCTGGATCGTGACGGGTATTGTGTCGCTGACCACCGGCTATAACGGTGGCGTCGAGCTGATGCAAAGCACGGGGGGTGGCATATTGTCGGTGCCGACCGTGATAGCCGGTGCTCTTGCCGACATCGCCGTCGGCGCGTTCCTAGCCTGGCGGCCGGCGGCGCGAAAAGGCCTCTATGGCGGCATCGCGCTCTCGCTCTTCTACCTGGTCGTCGGAAGCTTCCTGAGCCCCGAGCTGTGGAACGACCCGCTTGGGCCGTTCCTCAAGGTGTTGCCGATCCTGGTGCTGCACTTTGTGGCCTTGGCAGTGCTGGAGGAGCGTTGATGCTCTATTTCCTGCTGAAATTTCTGCATGTCATCGGCGCATCCGTGCTGCTTGGTACCGGCGCCGGTATCGCTTTCTTCATGTTGCTCGCCCACAGGACCGGCAATGCCGCGACGGTTGCGGCGGTGGCGCGTATCGTCGTCGTCGCCGACTTCCTTTTCACCGCGACGGCCGTGGTCGCGCAGCCTTTGACCGGAGCCGCGCTCGCCTGGCAGGCAGGCTACTCGCTGTCGGAGGGCTGGATCGTACTTTCGATCGCGCTCTATATCTTCACCGGAACGTTCTGGCTCCCGGTCGTCTGGATGCAAATGGAGATGCGCAAGCTGGCATCGCAAGCCGCCGCTGCAGGCGCGCCGTTGCCGCCGCGCTATCATCGGCTCTTCCGGCTGTGGTTCGCCTTCGGCTTCCCCGCCTTCGCTGCGGTACTCGGGATTTTCTGGCTAATGATCTCTCGGCCTGCGATCGACTGGTGAAGACAGGCCGCGTGCAGCTGCCGGGATGAGCGATGACATTCATTTCAGCGAATAGAGATAGGCCGCGATATCCCGCGCCTCCTGCTCGGAAATTCTGGTCGAAGGCATTGCCGTGTGCGGATTGACCTCCCTTGCGGCGCGTATCCAACGGACCATATTTCGCGGGTTGTTGGACAATACGCCGCCGATATAGATCCGGGTGGCCACGCTGGCGTCGAGGCGTGGACCAACCAACCCTTGTGCGCTGGGAACGCCGGTGATCGTGTGGCATCCGGCACAGCCATTGGCCATGATGATTGGTATGGCGCGGGCGCCAACACCGCCGGTTGCATTGTCGGCCTTCTGCTCCACTCGACGGCTTTGCTCGAAGTACAACGCGATCCCGGCCAGGGCTGCAACAAGCACGACAATTGCCGCGGCGCCGAGGATGGGTCCGGACGGAGTGAAGCGCGATGTTGCGCGCACGCCGATGCTGCCAGGGGCATTGTCCGTCTTATGCGCGACCCTGGTGAGGCGCTCCGGCCACAACGTCAGCGCCGCCCAAGCTGCGGCCAGCACGGCAATTGCCGTCCCGGCACCAATGACCAGCTTAGACAGCCTGGAGCGCATGCAACGCCTCCCATCTTCTCTGTCCACTTGAGCGAATCCACAGACCGGCCAGCAGCAACGCGGCTCCGCCATAAATCAGGCCGGCCGGAACCCACATCACCAAGCCGGCGAGCTGCTGGTCCTCGAGCGGGCTAAGGCCCCACAATTCCGCGCCGGCTGCGTTTACCGGGTACCACAGCCTTGGCGAGACCAGCAGCAGCACCCCGAGCAGGCCGGTGTGCAGCGAGGTGAAAAAGAGGTGCATGACTGCGCTGCCGTAGGCTTGTTCGCCGCCTGAACGCGGCAGCAGCACCCACCAGAACAGCAGCCCCGTACCGAAGAAGCTGGCATGTTGCGCATAATGCAGGACACCCTGTGCAAGCGCCGCCTCGAACAGCGCCGGAACGTGCCACGCCCATATCGCGACGCCGTGCAGGAAGGTCGCGGCTAGAGGACGGCTGACAGCGGCCCAAACGGCTCGAAGCACCTTCGCCTGCCCGGCTGCGCCAAATGCCAGCCGCAGCTTGATCGGCAATGCCCACATCATCGCCGCCGCTGGACGGGAGGCGACCAGCAGGGGTGCCCCCACCGCCATCAACAGCTCGTGCTCGATCATGTGGGCGGTGAAAACGCGCTCACCCAATGCGTGGAGCGGGCTGACCAGTGCTGCCGCCAAAATGGCCCAGCCAGTCGCAAACAGCAGGGCTTGCCGCAACCGCAACGGGCGGCTGCGGGCACTCCGCCGCCACAGCCGAAAGGCGCCTGCCGCATAAAGCAGTGCGACCATGGTTAGCGGCAGCGTGATCGGCAACGCCAGCGTCCAGCCGGCCCGCGGGGCGCCGGCACCGTAGCAGATCGAGGTCGAGAAGAGCGCGTCGAAGCTCATCGTAGGCAGCCGTCAACAATGAGCGACGCGGCGCCTTGCATCACGATTACCAGCGCAAACAGCACCGCGCTGAGAATGCCGATATTGGCGACGAAATGCTCGGTGCCGCGCGTACGATCCGGTTTAAAGGCGGCGCCACCTTGCTGTCGCGCCCGCCACGAAAGCACGCCGCCGAGCAAGGCCAGCACTGTCAGCACCAGCGCAATGACCGGAATGACGGGAATACCGTGGGCGCACTGCCACTCCACGAATGCATAATTCAGCTGCGTCGACACCGCCCAGGCCAAAGGCCCGGACAACAGCCCGCCCCATGATGTGCCCAAGCGAAGCGCACGCATCTCAGTCAAGCCTCGGCATCCAGTAGATCAACAGATAGATCGGGATCCAGGTCGCGACCACGAAATCCCAGTAGAAGACGTTGTCGCCAACGTCCCCGAAACGCCGGCCGCTATAGCCATGGCGCGTGAACATCAGGACCGTCAGCACCAGCGTGTCGCCGACGTCGGTAATCAGGTGCGTTGTGTGAAGGCCGAGCAGGACCCACAGCATCGAGCCGTACGCATTGGTATCCCAATAAATGTTGAGGGCCGGAAATTCGAACCAACGCACGACAAGCGGTGCGATACCGAGCAGCGACATGACGATCAGGCCGATGCGCACGGGCACCATGGCACAGGCTTCGGCGTAGCGGTTCAGTATGTGATTGGGCACCACGCTGGCGAGCAGCAACAGCGTGACGATGGTGCCCGGCCAATGGTTGGGCGGCGGCACGCCCAATGGCCATTTGGGCGACAGATAGGCGAGGTAAAGATAGGTGCCTGCGGCGAGCGCGAAGCCGGTGCCCTCCAGTGCCATGAAGGCGAGAGTGCCCCACCAGGTCGGGCTGCGCGGTCCGATCCCGAAGGTCGGGAGTTTGGAAAGATCGGCGACAGGATGCTGTTTCATTCCTCATCCTCCGGATCGCCTTTCGGCCAGAACCAACCGATCAAAGTGATGGCGATCGGCCCGGCTCCCCAGACCACCGCCCACGGGCTGAAGATCGAATAGAGAAAGGTGGCGCCGACGGCGAGCGCGGCGAACAATGGCCAGATCGACGGCGTCGCCGACTTCTCGCGCACATCTGGATGCGCCTCTGCCACGGTCGAAATGACAAGTTCGCGCGCGTCGACGCGAAGCCCGGTCGCGACAGGCAGCGTGTCACGTTCGGCCCAGAGCGGCTCGGCGTGGGTAACCACCGGGATCCGAGCGAAATTATAGCTCGGCGGTGGAGAGCTCGTCGCCCATTCCAGCGTGCCGGCATTCCAGGGATTGTCCCCGGCCGGGGCGCCCCTCGAGGCGCTGTACACTAGGTTTATAGTGAACAGAACGAAGCTTAGGAACAGGATGACCGCGCCGGCTGTGATGAACAGGTTGATGTTGCCCCAGCCGAGTTCCACCGGATAGGTATAGACCCGCCGCGGCATACCCCACAGGCCGACAATGTGCATCGGAAAGAACGCCGCATTGAAGCCTAGGAAGGCAAGCCAGAAGTGCCAGCGTCCGAGACGTTCGCTCATCATCCGGCCGGTGATCTTGGGGAACCAGAAATAGGTCGCGCCGAGCAGCGGGAACACCGACCCGCCGATCAGCACGTAATGGAAATGCGCGACCACGAAATAGGTGTCGTGCACTTGCAGGTCCAATGGCACCGACGCCAGCATCACCCCGGTCAGGCCGCCCGCGACGAACGTGAAGAAGAAGCCGAACATGAACAGCAGCGGCGTTCTGATTATCGGGCGTCCGTCCCACAATGTCGCCAGCCAGCAGAAGATCTGCAGCCCGTTCGGGATGGCGATCAGCATGCTCGAGGCGGTGAAGAAGCTCGCGCCGAGCTTGGGCAGACCGGTTGCGAACATGTGGTGAACCCACAGGCCGAACGACAGAAAGCCGACTGCGATCAAGGCCAGTGCCATGCCCAGATAGCCGAATACCGGACGCCGGGCGAAAGCGGCGATGATCGAGGACACCATGCCGGTAGCCGGCAGGAATATGATGTAGACTTCGGGGTGGCCGAAGAACCAGAACAGGTGCTGGAACAGCAATACGTCGCCGCCCTCGGCGGGATTGAAGATATGGGTGCCGACCAGCCGGTCGAGGATCAGGAACGTCGACGTGATCATGACCGCCGGCATGGCGAACACGATGACGAAGGAGGTGACCAGCATCGCCCAGACATAGAGCGGAATCTTGTCCAGCGACATGCCCGGCGCGCGTTGCTTCAGCACGGTGACGATGGTGGCAACCGCGACCGCCAATGATGACACCTCGGTATAGGTGATCATCTGCGCCCACACGTCGGAACGCTTGCCTGGCCCGAATTCAGGACCGGACAGCGGCACGTAGGAGAACCAGCCGACGTCGGGCGCCATGTCGAGTGCAAACGACACCCAGGCGAAGAGGCCACCGGAGAGATAAATCCAGAAGCTGAATGCATTGAGGCGCGGAAAGGCGATGTTGCGGGTGCCGACCATCAGCGGCACGAGGTAGATGCCGGTCGCCTGGACGATCGGCACCGCAAACAGGAACATCATCGACACGCCATGCATGGTGAACAGCTGGTTGTAGCGGTCCGGCCCGATCAGCCCGCGCTCCGGCCCCGACAGTTGGATGCGCATGGCAACGGCGCTGAGGCCACCGAAGCACAGGAAGGCGAAAGCGGTAATCAGGTAGCGCCGCGCGACAATCTTGTGGTCGACGCTCGAGAGCGCACCGATGATGCCCGGCGCCGTCTGCCATGTCCGCGCCAGCCAGCGGTCAAGGCTGGAGTCGTCGAGGCCGGTGTCGCGAGGACCGTCGCGCTCGGGGGCCAGGTCTCCTTTGCCGGCCGCTGCTCGCTCGCCGGCGAGCCGACGCTCACGGGCCACGTCGGCGCTGCTCATTTCAGGCCCTCGAGATAGGCGACGATCGCATTCAGTTCGTCCCCGTCCAGTCGCACCACCGGCATGTGGGCGCCTGGCTTGATCCCCTGCGGATTGGCTATCCAGGCTGCGAGATTGCCGCGGCTCATTGTCAGCGTGCCGGCAGCGAGCGTTTGCCGGCTTGCGATATGCGTGAGGTTTGGGGCGACCGTGCCGCCGGCGATGGTGCCGCCGATCTTGTGGCACATCACGCAGGGCCGTTTGAGGAACAGGTCGTGGCCGGTTTTGGCCTCGGCCGACACGGGGGCGGCCGCCGGCCGCAGCTGATCGTTCAGCCAGGCATCGAAGACGGGCCGAGGTTCGGCGATGATGAAGGTGCTCATATTGGCATGCTGCGCGCCGCAGAACTCGGCGCACTGGCCGCGATAGACGCCGGGCTTGTCAGCCTTCAGATCGAGAACGTTCTCGTGGCCTGGAATGAGGTCCAGCTTGCCCGAGAGGTTCGGCACCCAGAAGGAATGGATGACGTCGGTCGAGGTCACTACAAGCCGCACCGGCTCGCCCGCTGGAATGTGGATTTCATTGGCGGTCGTCAGGATGCGCTTTGGCTGATCGTTTTCGTAGCGCACCTCCCACCACCATTGATGCCCGGTCACCCGGATCGTCAGCGCCGCATCCGAGCCAATGGCGGCGAGCGTCCGGTTAGCGAAGTAGCTCAGCAGCGTCAGGCCGACCAGGATCAGGGCGGTAGCGGCGAGTGCGGCGACGACAATTCGCATCTTGCTGCGCTCGGCGGCAGCGTCGAGGACAAGCGGATCGCCGACCGGCAGCGGGCGCCGGGCCAATGGCACGATCAGCACGGCCATCACCAGAAGCCAGACCACCGTGCAGAGCGCTGTGAAGAACCAGATCAGCCATGCGAGCTCGTTCGCGGCCGGGCCCTTTGGGTCGAGCGCGGATTGCCAGCCGCTGCACCCTGCAAGGAGCAGGATGCAGGCCGTGCACCCGCACACCGTCCAGACACCGCGGCTCACGGCGACTTCCCCAGCGTCGTGGCGTCCGGCAGGCGATTCTCGGATGGATGGGGCATCATGTCGTCGTCGCGGCCAGGCGCGGCGGAGGACGGTGCGTTGCCGCTCAGTGCCCGGACGAAGGCAGCAAGCTCCCAGATCTGGTCATCCGGGATCGTGTCGCGGAAGCTCGGCATGCCGTTGGGCCGGCCGTCCCTGATCGTGGCGTGGATGCTTTCGATCGAGCTGCCATAGAGCCACTTCTGGTCCATGAGCGCCGGGCCCATGCCGCCGCCGCCATTGGCATGGCAGCCGGAACAGTTGAACCAGTTGAACAGACGCTTGCCCTCGCTGAGGTGGAAGGCGTTGGCCTCGAACACGCCGGCCTTGCTGTCGGACGAGGTCGGCCGTTGGCCGCCCGGCTCGAGGGCAGTCACGGCTGCCGGTTGATCGCCCGAGCCGAACGCCGACTGTGGACGCGTGTCGCGTTCCTCACGCTGGCACCCGGAAACCGCGAGGATCGCGAACACCAGCAAGGGAAGACCGCGCTTCATTTCAAGGCGCTCCGACAGGATCGAGGCGGGGCACCTGGTAGGTCGCCAGGATCGCGTCGATCTCGGCGCGGTGTCTGGTCAGGGCGGCGTTCACCTCGTTGCGCAGCGTATCGTCGCCACGGCGCACGCCCATCGAGATGTCGTAGATCATCGGCAGTTGCGGGCCGTCCACGCGCGGCGAAACCGGCGTGATCCGCAGCGCCACCTTCTGCCTGGATGCAAAGTAGCCGGCCAACGGCCCCCAGACGACGGCCATATCGATGTCGCCATTCGCGACCGCCTCAATGATGCGCGCTGGCGGGTTCGGCGCCGAATAGTCCCCATAGACGGGGAAACCGATGAGATGGCCGACGATGCCACGACGGCCAAGCGCCTGGACGGGGGGCGAGTTGGCGCCATCGTCGCCGATCAGCTGGACGCCGATGTGCAGATCGCGCAGGCGAGGATCGTTGAAGGACGTGATTTCCGGCGCATCCTTGCGTGTCACGAACACATAGGAAGACCGGTAGTAGGGCGCGGTGGTGCGCAGCATCTCGAGATTGGCGGGCGTGCCGGGCACCAGATCGCACAAGCCGGCTTTCAGCGTGTTGCGGACGAAGCCGCGCCGCTGTGCCCACCACGTGTAGGAAACAGTCGCGCCAAGCTCCGTCGCGACGAGTTCGGCGATCTTGTTTTCAAAGCCCTGCCTGGCGGCATTGGAGAACGGCATGTTGTTGGGATCGGCGCAGATCCTCAATTCGCGCGCATCGGCAACGGCGGCGACGAGCGAGAGCGCCAGTGCGCCGACCGCGGCGCCAAACCGCCGGGAAGATTTTCTCCGTGCGCGCGCAACTCGGCCGGTCGTCTCAAGGGAGCCGGAACACATACAGCGTACCTCCGGGCGTGGTTACATCCTTCAGATCCTTCATGACGTTGACAAAGCCGAGCGCGGCGGTGGCGTCGCGCGGATCGAGATCGCCGGATACGATCGCACCGGCCCAGCCGCCGACGCCCGAAAGAACCGCAACATATTGGTGCCCGTCCGGGCCGCGATAGGTGATCGGCTGGCCGATGATGCCGGACGACGTCTTGAACTGCCACAGCAGTTCGCCGGTCCTGGCGCTGACCGCCTTGAACCAGCCTTCCATAGTGCCATAGAACACGACGTTGCCGGCGGTGGCGACGGCGCCGCTCCACACCGGAAAGTTCTCCTTCAGGCTCCACGCCGGCTTGGCGGCGGCGACATCCCAGGCGGTGAAAGCACCGCGATTGCCGCCCGGCCCGGGGATCATGCGCACGTTCATGCCGACATAGGGCGTGCCGGCGATGTAATTCACCTCGACGCCTTCTTCGTCCATGCAGAGATTGTTGTGCGGGATGTAGAGCAGACCGGTCTTGGGCGAGAATGCCGAAGGCTGCCAGTCCTTGAGGCCCGATGCGGTCGGGCAGATGTCGCGCACAACCTTGCCGGTGCCGGTCTTCTTGTCCGGATTTACAATCAGCCGGCCGGTCTTGAGGTCGACGCCCGTGCTGGAATTGACGGCCCCGAAGGGGACTGCCGACAGGACCTCGCCTGTGGTGCGATCCAACAGATAGACGTAGCCGTTGCGTTCCGGTCGGACCAGCACCTTGCGGGGCTTGCCCTGCCAGGTCATGTCGAGCAGCACCTGTTCGTTGATGCCGTCGTAGTCGTGCAGATCGTGCGGGGTCCATTGATAGAACCATTTGGCTGCGCCGGTGTCGGGATCGCGTGCAAAGATTCCGGCGGTCCATTTGTTGTCGCCGGGCCGCAGATCCGGATTCCACGGACCGGGATTTCCGGTGCCATGGAATATCAGGTTTAGGTCCGGGTCATAGGAGATCCAGCCCCACACATTGCCGCCGCCGATCTTCCAGGCGTCGGGCGGCCACGACGTCACGCCGAGATCCTTGCCCTTGTCCATGTCGTAATGCGGCTTGAAATCCGGGCCGATCAGCACCTCGGCGTCCGGGCCGGTATTGTAGGCCGTCCAGACGACGTGCCCGTCGCCGGCGTCGAGCGCCTTGATCCAGCCGCGTACGCCCATTTCGCCGCCGGAATTGCCGACCAGTACCTTCCCCTTCACCACCAGCGGCGCCATGGTGATGGTCTCGCCGATATTGACGTTGCCGATGTGGGTGTTCCAGACCGGTTTGCCGGTGGCCGCATCGACGGCGATCGTGTGGCCATCGAGCGTGTTGAAATAGATGCGCCCTTCGAAGAAGGCTGCACCGCGGTTGACCACGTCGCAACAGGCAACGCCCTGCGCGGCGGGCTCGGGATTGGGCTCGAACTTCCACTTCATCGGCGCGCCGGGCTTGGTAAGGTCAAGCGCGTAGAGGATGTTGGGAAACGGTGTCACGATGTACATCGTGTTGCCGACCACCAGGGGCGCGGCCTCCTGGCCCTTGTTGACGCCGGTCGAGAAGGTGAAGGCCACCTGCAGGTTCTTGACATTGTCCTCGGTGATCTCCGCAAGTTCGCTGTAGCGGGTCGAGGCGTAGTTCTTTGCCGGCATCGCCCATTGGCCGTCGTCGGGCGGAGCAGCTGCGGCCGGCGGATTTATCGCAAAGCTTGACGTTGACTGAGCAACCGCCGCGGTAGTCAGCGCGAAGCCTGCCAGCAGCGTCCATCCCAGCATCGCAGCCAATGGCCTCTTTCCCCTTTTGCCAAGCACCCTATTTTTCGCCGCCACCAGTCGCGCTTGCCTCATTGGCTGTCGAGTTTGCCGACATTGGCGCAGAGCTCCATTAGCTGCCGCTGCGCCGTGTTTGTTGAACACTCTCCAACGCGTGAGCGGCGCAGAAGTGCCAAATGCAACGAAATAAATGTCGGATTCGGTTGGCCAAAGTCGGCGGCCGGGCGCTTGGGACAGCCGATCCGAATGTTAGCGCTCAAGTCGGAAGTAAATCTATTCCCGGTGGTCCGGGTTCGGCTGGAACGGAGCGGCGCTTTTCGCAGTTGTGTCGAATGCTGTCTGCAGTCGAGCAACTGGCTCAATCGGTAAAAGAGCGGCGAGCGATCTTGTTCGTTGGAGCCGGGGTGTCGATGAGCGTCGGCTTGCCGTCCTGGCAAAAGCTCATCGAACACATGCAAAAAGAGCTCGGTCTGGACGAGGATACGATCGGTGCGCCGGAGGCCAGCTATCAGGCGCTTGCCGAATACTACCGGCTCAAGCAGGGGAGCCTCGGCCCTTTGCGCAGTTGGATGGATCGTGAGTGGAGCGTCTCGCGGGAAGAAGTGCAGCGGTCGGCAATCCACAAGCTCATCGTATCGCTCGATTTTCCGATCATCTACACCACCAATTATGATCGCAACCTCGAAGTTGCCTTCGAGATCCATAGCCGGCCCTTTGTGAAAGTGGCCAATGCGAAGGATTTGCCCAAGGCCACTGGCGAGGTGACGCAGATCATCAAATTCCACGGCGATTTCGACGACGACAAATCTTTGGTCCTGGCGGAGACCGACTATTTCGACCGGCTTTCGTTCGATTCGCCGCTCGACGTGAAATTTCGGGCCGACGCGCTGGGGCGCACCATCCTGTTCATCGGCTACAGCATGTCCGACATGAACATCCGTCTGCTGCTGCACCGGCTTTGGCAGACCTGGCGCCGCTCCGGCTATGACAAGAATCGCCCGAAATCCTTCATCTTCATGTCGCAGCCGAGCATCGTCCAGGAGGCTGTCCTCGGCCGCTGGGGCATCGATATGCTGACCGAAGAGGCCGACGATCCTGAGGACGCGCTGCTCGCGTTCCTGAACGAACTCAAGGATAGGGTGGGCCGGCCCGACGGCGCCTGAAAAGCCTGCGCAGCGACGAAGCAGTGGGGAACCGGTTGGCCCAATGTGAGTTGGGGAGGCTAAGTCTCACGGGATCAAGCCTGTATGAGCGGAGGCAAACACAAGCGCAGAGTGCATGCCAAAGAGGGCCTGTCGGCCGAGTTGGCCTATGAGATCGATTTTTTTGCCCGCAGGTGCGGCCTGACGAGGGGCGAAGCACTCAAGATGATGCGAGATGCCGGCCGGTTGAAGGACAGCGCGAAGGCATCTTACGAAACCGGGGCGAAGTAGCGGCGTGGATCCCGCTTCGTGGTTGGCTTTTCTCGGAACGGTCATCCTGATGCCGATGCCGCCGGGGCCCGACAGTCTGCTGGTGATTTCGCGCGGCATCGGGCAGGGCCGTGATGTTGCCCTGTTCACCGTCCTGGGAATGACCCTCGGCGCCGGTATGGTCCAGCTGCCGCTCCTTGCCCTCGGCATATCGTCGCTGCTCCAGGCATCGCCCCTTGCCTTTGCCATGCTTCGATGGATGGGCGCAGCCTATCTCGTTTGGCTTGGATCGCGTCTGGTGCTGCTGCCGTCGGCCGGCGTCGCCGTCGAGGAGCCCCGCAGTGTCGGGCCGCTTGTGGCCGCACGCGAAGGAATGATCGCCAATCTGATAAATCCCTGGCCGATAACCTTCATGGTGGCATTCCTTCCACAGTTCGTCGATCCCGCGCGCGGATCGGTCACACTGCAATTGCTGCTGCTCGGCGGCAGCCAAAAAATAACCGGTGTGCTCGTGCTGGGCACATATGCGCTCGCTTCCGGTACGCTCGGGGCCTGGATCATGAGACGACCGAAGGTAAGGCTCTGGCAGCAGCGCGTGGCAGGCTGCTTCGTCGTCTGTCTCGGTATCCGCATGGCAGTCGGTGGTGGCGCGCACCGCTGAGGATCGAGCGATGCAGCGGCCGCCGATGGAACATCCGCCGACAATTTTCGTTGACATGCTCCACAAGGCGAGAGGTCGAGCATGTCGAAGTTCCAAGCCGCTACCCCGGAGCGTTTGCAGCAGCTCAGGCTCGAGGCGACAGCGCACTTTGCGCCCCTCATACTGCGCGAGGCGCTGGTGCGTCTCTGCCGAGCGTGTGGAAGCGAGAGCCTCGAACGGTTCGAGAAGACCATGGTTGACCAAATCGAGGCATCGCGTGACGAAAAGGCCGATTTCGACACAATGAAGGAATTTGCCATCGAACAGCTCTATGGCTGGATTCGAGAAGTCAGGTCTTCACCGGACATGACACAGCCGCTGGAGAATGTAGACACCCGAAGGACCCCTGGCCGCTCGGAAGAGCCGCAAACGCTGGAAGACCAGTTGCAGGCGGGTCTGGAGGATTCTTTCCCGGCAAGCGACCCACCGGCTGTTGTGTCCACCGCGATTCCCGGCGGATCGAAGAAGCTGGTCGGAACCGACGAGGTCCTCAGGCAGCAGCGGGAGAAAAAGGCCGAGAACGCCAATCATTCGCGATAAACCAAGCTTTGGACGGAACTGCCGGGAAGCAGCGTGCACCCGCTGTCCGACATGAAGGCTGTCAGGCCACGCGCGTCATGCGGCTCGCCTTCGGCAAGAATGTTCGCCTCCCAAGCGGCGTCGACAAATGCTTGCCGCGCTTTGGCGGCCGTAATTTCACCGGTCCGGGCGCGATTCAATACATCAGCGGCCGCCTGCGCCAGCGGAGCATTGCGCGCCGGCCATTTCTCGCTTTTCAGGCAATGTACTGCTTCGAAAACGGAACTGACCAATCGCGATCGCCCAGGCTTGCCGAAATAGATGCAAACAGGGGTATCGAACTCTGTTCTCAGCACCGTATTCCTCCCGGTTCAACCAAGGTGGTCGCTTCAAGCAAGCTGGGCGTCTTCAGGGTCTACACGGCCGTCCGATGGGCGTTTCAGCCAAGCGTCGTGGGCCTTCGCAGCTGTTGTGGGGCGTGCTGGTGTTTCGGCTGCGATATCGTAGGCCAGAATGCCCGCCTTGCGGGCGAATGTATCGAACGCCGCGCGCACCGCCTCGACGTCGACCTCGTCAGCCAGCCCGGCGCGACAGGCGTCGAACGCCGCCTTGTGCGCCGGACCGCGGCTCGGCCATTCGTTTAAGACGTCATAGGCCTGCCAGATATTCTCGACATGGCGAGGGAAACCAAGGCCGACGAGAATTGGAACGGGGCGGCCAAACGATTTTTTTGTCATCTGTGTCTCCGCGAAAGAGCCTGTCGCATCAACGTCCGGGGCGGACACGAGGCTCATGCTCTTTAACGCGGGATTGCTGCACGGGTTGCAGCAGGTTTGTTCGATCGTGCGCAGCCGGTCACTTGTTGGTCCGCATCTTCTGCCGGGGATTGATACCGCCTTGCGGCGTGGTGTCGTTCTCGACATCGCCTTCGAACGTATTGTTGCCCTGATCGAGCCGGTCGCCCTCCTTGATCGTGCCCCTGGAACTGCCGATGCCGGGATCGTTGGCAAGATCGCTATCGGCCGGCGTTTTGCCTTTGGCGTGCTTGTTTCCTGTCATGGACTCCTCCTGTTTCTTGAGGTGGCGGGCCGCCCTTGAGGTCGCAGCCAAGGCTCGCTGCGAGATCGCATTTCGACGCGCCAAATGTCGGCGCCCGAATTTGTCGGACGACCTTGATTTTGAACTCCGCGATCCCGATGGTTGTTCCGTCAAAAATATCGCCGTCGGCCGGGATTGCTCAGCCAAGTCCTCTCCGGTTTCTGGAGCCGGGTGCTTTCGCCAACCGGAACGATCTTTCGCCCAATGCATTTAACTGGTCTGCGCTCACGAACTCATTCTGGACGGGAGCTGGACCATTGCCACCTGCAGCCTACGCCTTGGCGACTCGCGAAACCGAAGAAGTTTCCATCGTCGACCTCATACCCGCTTTGAGGGCTTTCGCCCGCACCTTCTGCCGCACCCCCGATGATGCCGACGACCTGGTCCAGGAGACGCTGACCAAGGGCTTGGCCAACATTGACAAGTTCGAAGCTGGAACGCGCATGAAGTCATGGCTCTTCACGATCATGCGCAACACCTACTACACGCGTGTCAGGGCCGCGGTGAGGGAAGCGCCCGGCCTGCTCGACTGCGCTTCGCTGCGGCCGATCTCGGAAGCGACGCAGGAATGGTCCGTACAGGGCAAGGAGGTCCACCAGGCCATCCAGAGCCTTCCTGAGCACCAGCGCGAGGTTCTGATGTTGATAGGCGTTCTGGGCGTCAGCTATGAGGAAACGGCCGAAATATGCGGTTGCGCGGTGGGAACCGTGAAGAGCCGGCTCAACAGGGCACGCGCCGGCGTGCTGGAATACCTTGGCGAAAGTTCCTCGCAAACCCTGATGGAAAGGCGCAGCTATCTGTCCGAAGGACAACTGGACTTCGAAGCCGAGAGGCGCCGCTAATACACGTCACGTTAGTTGCTGGTCTCGCGCAAGCGCCTTTCGACAAGCGCATGCTGCAACTCGATCGCAAGTTTGGTCAGCCGGTCAGGAACCCTTTCCTGTTCGATGGCCGCAAGCAAGGAAGCGATTTCCCGGTCTATCGTCAGATCGGCACGCGTGCTGACAGAATCTTCCCTTGAGCGAGACATCGCGTTCTCTTGGCAAATGTTGGTCCCTTCACCTCACTCTGGTGGCAACAGTGCGAGTTTGCAAGAATTTGCAGGCCATCCATGCGACCGGCTTCGGTCCTTGCACAGCTTCGTCAGCGGTTGGCCTCTCGCTGCGTTTCAATTGCTCGCCGGCTGCAAGCCATATGCCGCCGCAACGATCAGTCTTCAGGCCGCCGATCCGCCGAATGATCCTGGTACTGCTCGGACTTGACCCGATTGCCGTCGAGCCCACGCTCCTTGGTGTGCTGCTTCTTGTCTCTGTTGGACAGAACGGCGTTCTCTCCGATCTTGTCCTTGGGAAGATCGGTCATCGCGCCAGCGCCAGTGCCTTTGCCGTGACTGCCGCGACCGATGTGCTTCTTGCTTCCGGACGCCATCTTGTCCTCCTTCATACCGTCGAATAGCGGCTTTTCCCGTTCGGCATCCGAACCATCGTTGGGCCGCAATGTTCCGCCGGAAATGGTAAGCAGGAAGGCATCGCCGTCCCAGTGCCGGAACGGCTTTTCGCCGTCGACGAGGACTTGCATGCCATTTGCGTTGGCGAAGTTATGGACATCGGCGCGATCCAGCGCCGGCGAGCCGCGATATGAATAATTCAAAAGCGCGGCCATCCCCGGCCTCTTCAGCACGCGCGCGATTTCCACGAAATGTCGCTCCGCAAGGCCGGCCAGCACCAGATAGGGAAAGCTGTCGACGGCCAGCACGCGGTCGAAGCTGGCATCGCAAAAATCGGCAAGATCGAAACCGCGCGCAGGGCGGAATTCTACATTGCCGAGCCCGGCGCATCGCCGGCGGGCGATCGAGATCATCGCTGGGGATATATCGCTGCCGACGAGCCGGTGCGATAGAGCGGAGAGCGCGCTTTCGAAGCGACCGATACCACAGCCGATATCCAGTATGTCGTAGTCGGTACCGGTAAAGCCTCGCCTCTCCAGCCATGCAACGATCTCAGCCGTAGCGGCAGAGAGCTTTTCCTCATTGCCCAGCGATGACAGCTGGACGCTCGCCGCCGGGGAGATCGCCGCCGCCGCGTCAAACCCGGCCGCCAGCCGCTTGACGACCGCATCGTCGGTCTCGTCCTCGCCACGCTCGTGCCGAACGGCACCACCTGTTTTGCGCAGCGTGGCGAAGATCTCGGGCCTGCGCCGAAGCAGGTCGGCAATCCGTTGCAGTTTTGCCGTGTTTCGCGGGTCAGCCGAGTGCGTGTTTTGCGCAATCTTCGCCAATTCTGCAGCATCGATTCCTGTCTCGAGACGGAGAGCCAGCCTGGCGATGACGGCTTCGACGCCGGTACCGTCTGCCATGCAATCCTCCAGCACCCGCCTTGCTGATATCGACCGCCGAGATTCCGGCTGCGTCGCGCTCATCGCCCTTTGCTCCGCGTCCAGATCTTGCGCATCGTCCACCGGTCTACGGCGCCCCAGCTGTACTTGTAGGCCTCTTGTCCGCGCAGAAAATCGAACTCTTCCGCGCCTTCGCAGATCGCCTGCCTTATCGCCTGGCCGATGAGCAGCGCGCCGGGACTTTCCTCGGCATAGGCCGGATCGAAGCCACCGAGATAAGCGCAAGCGCGGCCACGATGATGGAACCCGTAATAGGCGCCCACGATCGCGTTACCGATCGTGATAAGCCAGCATCGGGCAAGCACCTGTGCGACCAGCTGCGGCAGCGCCTGACGGTGGAATGCTTCAACGCGGGAATCGGACAGAACCCCGTCGCCGTGTCCGGCCCAGCGCGCGCGGTGAAGGCGGATCAGGTGGTCCAAGAATGTCTGCGGATCGGACAGAGCGGGTTCGATGGAGACACTGCCGCGTCTCGACGCGGCCCTGTGGGCGCGCCGCAATTGTCGCCTCCGCCGTGCCGGAACGCAGCCTTGAAGCGTCTGGTCGCCGGCGAGGGCGAGCACCGGGCAAGCGGCGTGACCGACGGGTTGGCACGATTCGAGCGCGGCATGCCTGATGGCAAGGCCGGCGCCGCCGCGAGGCAGATCCTGCAAGATCCACTGTGACCAGCCGACGGAAAGAACGGCGCCACCGATGACTGCGCCGACCGGTTCGGCCATCTCGGGAAGACAAAGGACATCCAGATAGTCGCTCAACGAAATGCCGAGCGGAAGCAATCGCGCGCCGGCGTCGTGGCGTTCCAGATAGAGTGGCGCCAGGCCGACCAGATCGTCGCCACGCCAGACGGCGACCGTCGCTAGCTCGCCGGGAGCAAATGTCCGCCACCATGGCAGCAACCATGCGGGAGACTGGAACGGCGTCGCCGAGGGACTGCGCGACCAAAGTTCCCACCAGTGCGGCTCGAGGGCTTCGAGGTCCGCCGGATCGTCGATGATCTCACTGCGGAGCATGTCCTGCTCACCTCGCCGTCGCGAGCTGCCCGCTGTCTGTGCCGAGCCGTGCCAGCGCCCGATAGGCGTCCATGTAGGAGGAAACCATGCGGTCGAGTGAAAAGCGCCGCCGCGCCTCGGCTCGGCAGGTCTCGGGGTCCAGGCTGGGTGCGGCAGCGATGGCTTCGGCCATCTCGTCGACATCCCCGACCAGATACCCGGTCTTGCCGTGCTCGACCACATCCGGCAGTGCGCCATTCGGGAAGGCCACCACGGGGGTGCCGCAGGCGAGCGCCTCCATTGCGACGAGCGAACTGGTCTCCGCGGCAAGGCTCGGGATGACTAGGCAGCGGGCTGTATTCAGCAGGCGCCGCTTGGCGACAAAGCCGAGCGGACCAAGGAAGCGGCGCCGGTCGTCCAGCCGGCGTTCGACCTCGTCGCGAAAATACGTTGTGTGAGTTTCATAGGGGTAGACCTTGCCACCGATGACCAGCGGCACGCTGGCCTTCTTGGCTGCCTCGAGCGCCAGATGGATGCCCTTTTCCGGGCAGACGCGGCTGAGCACGAGCGCAAAGTCGTGTTTGGCCTGCGGCTCGCTCAGCGCGTCGACGTCCACTCCGTTGGGAATCGGCCCAATCAGCCTGGCTCCCGGCGGTGCGGTTCTTTGCTGAGCCGCCGATACCGCATGCAGCCACAGATCCTCCCGCGCCGGATTGAGGGCGTCGGCCGGATACCAGTCGAGCGGCAAATGCAGGGTCACCAATGTCGGCCCGTCGCCCGGCAGATAGGCATCGAAATCGATACCGTGCAAATGGACCACGTCGATTCGCCAGCGAGCCCGTGCGGTAGCAATTGCGGCGCAATGAGCACGCTGCGCCCGGCGCTTGGCCGCTTCATCGAGCACGCCCGGTTCGGCCGGCGTCTCGATGAGGACACCCGCAGCGCTCGAGCCCTGGCAGCCGATCACGATCGAGCGGTGTCCGGCCTGTACGAGCGCCTGGTCGAGCATCGACAGCACCTGCTCGGCACCACCGACCGCATCCGGCCCGACCGGGGCGAGGGGATAGGCGACGTTGAGGACGGTGAGCGTCATGGCTGGAGAGCCGAAGCTCCTCACGCTGCGGAGGCGCGCAGCCTGCCGACCGAAGGGGCAGCGATGCTGCCGGCATATCGGCGCGTCATTGCCGCGCAGAAGTCGGCGAATTCCTCCGGCACCAGCGGCGGACTGCTGTGGTGCGGCATCATTCCGCGGTGTTCCGGCGTGAAGCAGAAAGTAACCGTCACGTCGAAGTCGGCCAAAGCTTCCATCTGCCGGTCGAACCAGTCAAGTGCGTTCGGCCTGAAGCTGTCGGCCCAGGAAAGCCCGGTGCGCAGATTGGTGACGCCGAGGCGTTTCATCCAGGCAACGGCATCGTCCAGCCGGTGATCTTCGAAATGGAACCACTGCACCAGTCCCATTGCCGGCGTGTGGTGCAGGAACTCCTCGAGCGCGGGCTTTGGCGTGCCGTCCTGGCGGAGCAAGCCCATGTAGAAATGGCGGTAGTAAGACGAGCCTTCCGCCTCGCGATGGCGCGTCGTCGCTTCCCACTCGCGCGGCAGGTCGTAGAGGCTGTACCATTGGATGCGCGGTGCCTTGCCGATCAGCAATTCCGCGGTCCGGCGCAGGCCCCAGACCTGTACCTCCTCGGCGCCGAAGGTCGACACGCCGACCTCGCTGACCCATACCGGAAGATCGGTGACAGCCGAAATCTCGCCGATCTTTTGCGGCCATTCGTGGATCTGCCAGAGGTTCCAGTCGAGCGGAAAGCCGTGCACGGCGACCGCGTCGACATGATTGAGCACGCCGAATTCCTTCATCCGTGTCATGAAGCCGGCATCGATCGGCGAGATGCCGCCAAGGACCTTGGTCAAGGCCGGATTCTCCAACGCGATCGCGTCGGCGGCCAGGATTGCCGTAGCGGCGAAGCGACTCCAGTCGGGGTCGAGCTCGGGATCCCAGTGGGATTTGTTGTTGGGCTCGTTCCAGATCATGGCGGCTTCAATCATTTATCTGTCCTTTCGACGGGTAGACGGCGGCGCCGCCGGCCGGCACGTCGCCGGTGCGGCAGAAATAGACCTCCTGCTCCGGTTGCAGCACGATCTCGAAGCCGGCGCTGCGCAGCATGGCTTCGGTGCAGGCGCGATTGGGAATCCACCAGTTGGTCGGGTCGTCGGCATAGCGATGCTCGATGAAATGCAGCTTTGGGAACTCCGGCCGGTCGAATAGGTCGTGGGTCCAGAAATGATAATTCTGCTCGAGCGCCGGCACGTTGGTGCTGCCGCGCTGCATCGACTGGAAGATCATCAGGTCCCGGGCGACGTGCTCCCGGATCAGATCGAGTGCGAGCAAGGGATGGCGCAAATGGTAGAGCACGCCCATGAACAGTACGATGTCGAACCGCTCATGCAGGGCGCCAACGTCGTAGACCGAGAGCTGCCGGAATTCGATGTCGCAGTCTGCTACCTCGGCGGCAAAGCGCGCCTGCGCCAGGTAAGCCTCATCGAAATCGATGCCAAGCACGCGGCCGGCGCCGCGGCGTTTCATCTCGATCGAATAGAAACCCGCATTGCAGCCTATGTCGAGCACCGCCTTGCCGGAAAGATCGGCGGGAATCGCGTCGGCGAATTTGCGCCATTTGATCAGCGGGTAGTTGCCAAGGAAATGGTCGGGAGCGGTTTCGATGCCGGCCAGTTCCATATTGTGGAACCATGGGCCGAGCGCATCGATACGGCGGCGGATTTCGGCATCGGAATGCAGCATGGCTAGCCTCTTTCGCCTGCGAGGACAGGGACGTGCTGGTGGCTGGCCAGCGTAATGTCGACTTGATCGTCCCTGGTACCGGCGGCGCTTTCAAGCAGGCGAAGTGCGGTGCGGTAGCCGTTGAAGGTGCCGACGTCGACATAGGCGGTGCCAGCCTTGATGCCGCAGGCATCGCCTCCGGCGGCGAGATAGGCATTGACCAGCGTGCCGATATATTCGTCGCACCGGTCCCGTTCCCGCCACAGCGCGGCGAGCTGGTGAAGGGTGCGGCCGGGCATCTTGAACGCACCCCAGATCCAGTTCGACGCGGCATTCTGCTGTTTGACCTGGATTTGCTTCACCCGGCTGTCCTGGTCGACAACGACGGCGTCGAAGAACTCCGGCTGGTCCACCGGAAACAGCAGGAAGGACAGGCCGTCGTCCGGGAGGGCCAGGAAGCCGTCTTCGGGAAACCAGATCGTATCGGGCAACCCGACCAGAACGGTCTCATCGGCTGTGACGAGCGGTGCGGCACGGAAGATGGCGTCGCAAAGGCCGACCGGAGAGGGCTGCACCACAAACAGCGCAGTCGCGTCGGCATAGCCGGCAGAATAATATTCGAGGATATCCGACTTACCCGAGCCGATGACGAAGCAGATCTTGTCGGCCCCCGCGCGCACCATGCGGCGCACCAGGTATTCGCTGACCGCGCAAGGCCGCTCGGTGTTGCCGTCGATGCGGCTGCCGACCGGCAGAAGCTCCTTCGAAAAGCCGAGCGGCTGGATGCGGCTTCCCCGTCCGGCTGCGGGCACGATGCCCAACATCAAACTGCCTCCTTCAACGGCTCGCCATGCGTGGAGCCGTGCAGTGCATCGGACAGGATGCGGTCGAATTCCTTCGCGCGCCGTGCCGAGGTGTGTTCCTCCAGCACCCGCTCGCGCGCTCGGCGGCGGATGGCGTCAAGCTCGGCGTCGGACAGGTCGAGCGCGGCGACCACGTCGTCGGTGCTGTTCGCCACGACGATCTCTTCGCCGGGCCGGAAAAAGGCCTCCAGTCCCGGCCATGTGTCGCTCACCATCGCGGCACCGCAAGCGGCGGCTTCGAACAGCCGGCCGGATGGGCACCAGCCCCTTTCTGCCATCGCCTCGCGGGTCACATTCAGAGTCAGCCGTGATGATGAAAAGAAGGCGGGGTGGTCGGCGGGCGGCAGGTGACGGACGAAGAAAATATTGTCGCTCCACGGGAATTCCTGCGGATATTGTGCGCCGCCAATGATGAAACGGCGCTCCGGCAGGCGCGCAGCCGGACTGACCAGCAGCCTCTCGACCCCGGCCTGGCGGTCTGCCGCATAGGTCCCGAGATAGGAAAGGTCGCCGGCAAACTCCGGCCTGGGCGGGGCGGGCCGGTGTCGCTCTGGATCGACATGGCCGTAGAGCGGCATGACGCGGCGCGCACCCAGCATCGACCTCAATGCGTCGATCGCGGTTCCTCCCGTGTAGCTCAGCACGAGATCGAAATCGCGAAGCCCTTCCGGCCCGAAATAGGCCGGAGGCTCACCTTGTTCGATCCGCGCCAGCGTCACCGGCGTGTCCAGATCGTAGAACACCTTCAGTCCGCGGCAGGCCTGGTGGGCAAGGCGCGACGCGCTCACGGCATCGGGGCAATAGGAGGTGACGATGACGACATCGGCCTCACTCATCGCCTGCTCGGCAACGCTCTGGATGTCCTGCCAGTCCGGATAAAGGACAATGCTGCCGCCATCCAACTGATCGAGGTCGCGTGTCCCGGCATAATAGGGAGTGTTGCGTTCGAAGAAGGTGATGGACCAGCCCAGCCCGGCCATCGCCCGGATCAATCCGCGCCACAGCGTGGCGTGCCCATTGCCCCACGACGATGTCACGGTAAGACCGAAAATAGCCATGCGCATCCGGCAATTCCTCGTCAGGCAGCTTCGTTGAGTCTGATCAGCTTCGACCCCCAGTCCCCCCAAACAACCGTGGTGATCGAGGCTGGGTCGATATCGAAGCGAAAGCAGTTTCCCAGCGACAGGCCGAGCACCTTGCACACGGCGGCCTTGATGACGTCGGCATGGCTGACCAGCGCGACGCCCTGGTTCTGGTAGGTGCCGCGGACCTGCTCGATCAATGAGACGACGCGTTGCTGCACGTCCAGCATGGTGTCGCCGCTCGGTGTTCTCGCCTGCTGACGCTGGTCGTTCCACACCCGCCAGTTGGCATCCTGGTTCAGCTCCTCGAAGGTCTTTCCCGACCAGGTGCCGAAGTCGATCTCATCGATCTCCTCGCGGATCGCGATTTCACCGGCATTGCAGGCGAGCGCGATCGGATTGGCCGTTTCCTGCGTGCGTTCGCGCGGGCTGCAGAAGATTGCCGCTATCGCCTCACGTGCCATGCGGTCTGCCAGATGCGAGGCCTGTGCCTTGCCGGCTTCGCCGAGGCAAACGCCGGCCATCCTTCCGGCAAGATAACAGCCGACATTGTCGTGCGCGGCGTGGCGCACCAGAAAAAACGTCGTCGTCATTCCGCGGCATCGAGCATCGGCTCGTCCTTGCCAGCGATAAAAGAGAGCGTGCGCTGGCGCGCTTCCGCGTCGGTGAACTGCTCGGGCGGCGATTTCATGAAATAGCTGCAGGGACCGGTCAGCGCGCCCGCGATACCGCGGTCGAGCGCCAGCTTGGCGCAACGCACCGCATCGATGACGACGCCGGCCGAATTGGGCGAATCCCACACTTCCAGCTTGAGCTCGGCATTGAGCGGTACGCCGCCAAAGGTCGTGCCTTCGACCCGGATATAGGCCCACTTGCGGTCGGTCAGCCACGGGACATGGTCGCTCGGCCCGACGTGAATGTTGCCGGGCTCCAGGGGAACGTCGATCTGGCTGGTGACGGATTGCGTCTTTGAGATCTTCTTCGATTCCAGCCGCTCGCGCTCAAGCATGTTGAGGAAGTCGGTGTTGCCGCCGAAATTGAGCTGGTAGGTGCGATCGATGCGCACGCCGCGCTCGCGGAACAGGTTGGCGAGCAGCCGGTGGACGATCGTCGCACCGACCTGGCTCTTGATGTCGTCGCCGATCAGCGGCAGGCCGTGCTGCTCGAAGCGCCGGCGCCACTCCGGCCGCGAGGCGATGAAGACGGGTATGCAGTTGACGAAGGCACAGCCCGCCTCGAGCGCGCACTCGGCATAAAAGCGCGTTGCCTCCTCCGAACCGACAGGCAGATATGACACCAGGACTTCGGCGCCGCTTTCGGCGAGGATCTTGCTGATGTTGGCGACGGGTTCGTCGGCCTCCACGATCTCGTCACGCAGATATTTGCCGATGCCATCCAGCGTCGGTCCGCGTTCGACGCGGGCGCCGGTAGGCGCTACATTGGCAAAGCGGAAAGTATTGTTCGGCGCGCTGTAGATCGCGTCGGCCACATCGCGTCCGACCTTGCCCTTGGCGACGTCGAAAGCGCAGACCACCTCGATGTCCTTGACATGATAGCCGCCAAGATCGGCATGCATCAGCCCGGGTATGGGCTCATTGCTTCTTGCGTCGCGGTAATAGGTGATGCCCTGAACAAGGGAGGAGGCGCAGTTGCCGACGCCGACTATTCCGATCCGAACTTTCTTCGATCCCACGAAACCGCTGCCTATGCTGTTGAAGGTAAGTTCTTCGTGCCAAACCGCCTGCCTCGCTGATTGTTCCTTGCCGGCTGCAAAAATCGTGCAACCGATGGTGGATCAAAGTAGCGCTCGCCGAGTTGTGCAGTGAGGCCAACCGGGACGGGACAATGATCGTCTATGGCGACCACAAGCGAATTGAGAGCGCGCGACATGTTCGCAGCTCGGCCTGCGAAGCGGCCGGGCACATTGCGGACATGCCCAGCGGGATCGAACGCCACGCAGCCCTGGTCGGCCTGTTCATCAAGACCTCGGAATTGGTCCAGGGCCTTGCCGATGCTGAATTCGAGGCCAACGGCATCGACAGGTATTCTCGACAGCGGATCGTGGGCGCAAATCTCCTGGTCGGCTTGGCCCGGGACGTGGGCAGATCGTGGAGGGCCGGATTCGCCGTCGACGGCCCGATCGATGCCGACGTGCCGCGAATGCTGGCCGAACTCGATTGCGACGGCGAAATCCTCATCGGCACGGCCGAGGGCTACGCGCATTACGCGCTCTATCCGGAAAGCTATTTGGTCGCCGCGCGGCAGTCGGGTCTCGATGCGAACACATGCGTAATCGGCATCCGCAGCATCGGCCTGGGGCTTGCAGCGATGGTGGCTGCAGCCATCGGCGCACCGGCACCCGTCAGCGTCCGTCCGACCGGTCATCCGTTTCGCAGGCGCCTTGCCGCCGATCCGGAGTTGATCGGTAGCTGGATGGCGAAGCCGTCGGCCCGCTTTGCCATCGTCGATGAGGGCCCGGGCCTGTCCGGCAGCTCGTTTCACGCCGTCGTCGCATGGCTGCAAGCGCTGGATATCGATGCCGGGCGCATCCATCTGTTCCCCAGCCATTCGGGTGGGCCGGGGGCCGAGGCATCGGCGGACATCCGTGAGGCATGGACGGTTTGCCAACAACACACAGCGGATTTCGAACGGACTTTCCCCGCGGGATCCGCTCTGCCGGCGCTGCGGGATTGGGTGGCCAGGACGATCGGCCGCACAGCGGTCAGCCTGATGGAAATATCCGCCGGAGAGTGGCGTCGCTTGCATTATGGCTCGCAGGATCATTGGCCACCCGTCCACCGCCGCTTCGAGCGGCGAAAGTTTCTTGCTTCTGCGGGCCGGGAAAAATGGTCGGTCAAATTCGTCGGCCTCGGTGAAATCGGAATGCACAAGGCCGAGACTGCCAGGAGGCTGCATGACGCAGGCTTTGGCCCGGAAATTGCCGGGCTGTGCCATGGCTTTCTCGTCGAACGCTGGAGCGACGGTGCAACGCTGGAGCGGGCAAGGCATTCGAAACAAAAAATGGTCGCTCATCTCGCGCGCTATCTGTCCTGGCGCGCAGCCAATCTGCCCGCCTCCGAACCGGGCGCCTCGCTGAAGGCGCTTGCCGACATGGCCGTGCGGAATACAAGCGAGGCTTTGGGCGAAAGCCGCGCGGCGGAGCTGCGGAACTGGTTCTCGAAACAGGCTCCACCAAAGACCATGCAGCGGGTCGAAATCGACGGGCGGCTTCATCCGTGGGAGTTCATCCTTTCGCGCGGCGGAACGCTGATCAAGACGGACGCCCTCGACCATTGCCGATCGCACGATCTGATCGGCTGCCAGGACATCGCCTGGGACATTGCCGGCGCCCGTGTCGAGTACAGCCTCTCCGACGCGGCGACTGCGGCACTGTACAAAGCTGTCGAGGCGACTACGTCTCGTCCCGTCGATGCCAAACTGGTCCACTACTACGAGCCCTGCTATCTCGCCTTCCAGCTTGGCTTGTGGAGCATGGCTGAGCGATCGGGCGATGATCGGGAACAGATCCGGCTGGCGGCCGCGGCAAGACGTTACGCTGCCGCGCTGCTTCGTTTCCTGGAAAGCCAAGGCGACCTGCCGCCCTTCGAGCCCGATCAATCCAGCCGGCGCAGCATATCCGCTTCCTTTTCGAGGATGGCGGCTACCTCCTCGCGCTGAAGATGCGTCATCATCAGGCTCACACAACATTCCAGATAGGTGATAGAGGCGCGCCGCAGGAAGGCAGCCGTCTCCTTTGCGGCCATTTGTTCGATGTCTTTGGCGGATCGCTTCGGATGCACAGTCGTCTCCATGCCGGTACCTTGGCAGAACCAGAAGCTGGACGGGTTGTTCCCGCGACGAGAAAAAAGTGACCAAATCCGAAACGACCGCGCGATCATACAGCGGCCAGACGCTCCTCGCCTCAGGCCGGCAGGTTTTGCAGCCGGCCTGATGCAGAACGCACGGTGGCGGCAATTCGACGTCTTCTGTCGATCATCTGCGCCGTCTCAAGCTCGGCAAAATAGCCGATCGTGTGCATCAAACCCTGCCTGAGCGGCACTTTTGGCGACCAGCCGAGAAGCTTTCTTGCGCGGGAAATGTCGGGTTGCCGACGACGAGGATCGTCTTGCGGCAGCGGCAGGAATTTCAGGCCCGATTTGGTTGCGGTCATGCCTCTCACC
Source organism: Mesorhizobium sp. M0898 (assembly GCF_040319695.1). Classification (NCBI taxonomy): domain Bacteria; kingdom Pseudomonadati; phylum Pseudomonadota; class Alphaproteobacteria; order Hyphomicrobiales; family Phyllobacteriaceae; genus Mesorhizobium; species Mesorhizobium sp. M0898. The sequence continues at coordinate 61,608 of NZ_JAMYOE010000005.1, forward strand.
AGGCTCGCCAGTTGCAGGATGGTGAACTCCCCCGGATTGCCCAGATTAACCGGCTGGCGTGGATTGGGATCGACCTCCATCAGCCGGATCAAGCCGTCGACCAGATCGGAAACGTAGCAGAACGACCTGGTCTGCAGCCCGTCGCCGAATATCGTCAGCGGCCGTCTCTCGAGTGCCTGCATGATCAGATTGGAAACGATCCGTCCGTCCGCAGGGTCCATCCTGGGACCATAGGTGTTGAAGATGCGCGCGACACGGATATCGGCCTTTCCCATTCTCAAATAATCGAAGCATAAGGTTTCGGCGGTGCGCTTGCCTTCGTCATAGCAGGCGCGGGGCCCGATGCAGTTCACGTGGCCGACATAGTCTTCCTTCTGCGGATGCTGTTCGGGATCGCCGTAAATTTCGCTGGTGGACGCCTGCAGGAACCGGGCGCCATTGCGGGCAGCGAGCTCCAGCAGATTGAGCGTTCCGATGACGCAAGTCCGCGTCGTATGGACGGGGTCGGCCTGGTAACGCGGCGGCGAGGCCGCGCACGCCATGTTGAAGATGCGGTCAACCGGTTCGCCAAGCTCTAACGGTCGGCAAATGTCTTGCTTGATCAGCCGAAAATCCGGACGATCGGCGATCGATGCTATGTTCTCCATGCGGCCGGTAAGGAAATTGTCGACGCAGATCACGCGCCAGCCGGCCTGGAACATTGTCTCGCAAAGATGCGAACCGAGGAAACCTGCGCCGCCGGCGACAAGCACGGTTTTGGTCCGTTGCGCCTTTCTTGATAGCTGCATCTCTATCTTCTCCCGTCTGCGGATCATGCTGCGCTCTCGACGTCCAGATCGAGAACAGAACGTGGCGATTTGGCCTGCGCCAGCAGCGAAACGAATTCGCGGGCTCTTGCGATGCTTGTGTGAGCTGCGAGGATGAGCACGCGCGCCTGCCTGGCCATGGCAAGCCGGGCGCCGTTGGATTCCCCGGACAGGATACCGACTACGTCCTCGGTCCTGCGAGCCGTGTGGATCGTCCGCTCTGGAAACAGGCTGTCCAGTCCGGCCCAGCTATCGCTGATGATCGCCGTACCGCAGGCGGCTGCCTCGAAGAGGCGCACGCTGGGCGACCATCCGGCCGCGATCATGGAACTGCGCGTGACGTTCAACGTGTAGCGTTGGCGGCTGTAAAAGGCGGCGTGATCTGCCGGCGGCAGGTGTTCGATGCGATCCACATTGTCCGGCCAGGCGATTTCGCGCGGATATTGCGAGCCTGCCACGACGAAGCGGCGCTCCGGCATGCGACGCGCCGGTTCGAACAGCAGCGTCTCCAGCGTCGCCTGGCGGTCGGGGCTGTAGGTGCCGAGATAGCCGAGATCCCAGCGGATTGGATCACCGGTTCCGTGATGCCGTTCAGGGTCGACGGAGCAGTAGAGCGGCTCGGCCCGCCTCGCGCCGAATTCCGCCGTCAGACGGGCAAGCGTCGGCCCGCCGGTGAAGGAGAAATAGACGTCGAAATACGGGACCTGCCGCCTGGCAATGTACTCGCAATCATCGGTCGAAAGCTTTGCCAGCGTGATCGGCGTGTCGATGTCGTAGAAACAGAACTGACCCGTGCACAGCGATGCCACGACGTCGATGATTTCAGGGCCTTCGGGAACGAAGGAGCCGACGACCACGATATCGGCATCGCGCAGGCAGCGCGCAAAATTGCGGCGAAGATCATCGATCGTTTCATAATAGCGCAAGGCGCAGAAATCGGGATCGCGCAGATCCCGGTGATTTGCGTACCACGGCACGTCGCGTTCGAGAAAAGTGACGCGGTGGCCGAGTTCGTGGAGACCTTTAAGCAGCCCCCGAAAAGTGGTGGCGTGGCCGTTTCCCCAGGATGAGGAGAGCGACAGGCCAAGAAAGACGATGTCGAGCGGCTTTGTCATTCGGCCGCCTCCACGGTCGGACGCTCGAAATGGCGCCTGAAGATGGCGTCGGCCAAAACGGCACGTGTCGTATAGGTATGGTCGCCAAGCACGCGCCGAAGCGCCGATGTCCCGATCGCCTTGGCCCGTCCGGCACTAAGGCTTTGCATGATCTCGGCGACGTCCTCGCCATCGCGCGCGACCAGGATTTCCTCTCCGGGTTTCAGGAACAGGTCCACGCCGAGCCAGGCGTCGGTGATGAGGCATGCGCCGGCGCCCGCCGCCTCGAAAACGCGCGTCGCAGGTGAAAAGCCATTGGCCGCCATGCTGTCGCGGCTGATGTTCAGCACCGCCTTGGCCGTGACGTTCAATGCATTGTGGTCACGCGTGCCGACATGGCCGAGCCATCGGACATTGGCGGGCATCTGCTTGTCGCCCCAGCCCGATCCGCCGAGCAGGAAGTGCTGATCGGCGGAGCGGCCGGCCGGGTCGAGGAAGAAGGCCTCGACGCGCGCCTCGCGGTCCGGCAGCCGGTTGCCGAGAAAGGCGAGATCGCAGGCAAAGCGCATATCCTTGCCGACCGGATGATGCGTTTCCGGATCGAGCGCGTTGTAGATCGGCACGCATTCGGCCGCCCCCATTGCCCGATAGGCCCAGACCACCGGGTCGCCGCCGCCATAGGTCAGCACGAGGTCGATTTCCTGCAGCGCGCGATGCAGCGGATGGTCGGGCTCGTCGCGCAACTGGCCAAGCGTCGCCGGCGCATCGACATCCCAGAATACGGTGAGCGCATCGGCACGGGCGTGACCGAGCACCGCCCGCAACAGCGCGTCGTCGGCGAAACCGACGCCGCTCGCCTTGACGACGATATCTGCCTCCGCCGCTCGCGCCGCCACCTGCATCATGGCATGCGGAGTGGCCTCGTAGACGACGACGGCACACCAGTCCGGCGCCTCGATATCGCGGTTCTTCTGGCGATCGTAGACGTCCGGCTCGTAGAAGGTGATGTCGTAGCCGAGCCTTGCCAGGGCCTTGAGCAGTCCGCGGTAATAGGTGGCCGCGCCGTTCCAATAGGACGACAGCAGGCTCGACCCGTAAAATGCGATCTTCATTCGGCGGCCTCCTTTGCAAGGATCGTGTCGGCGGCTTGGCGGTGCCCGCATTCGGCGAGCACGCCGAACAGCTCATCCGCCCGGTGCCGGCATGTGTGCCGCAAGCCGATGGTCTCGAGGCCCGACGTCGCCAGAGAGGCGGCGAGATCCGCGTCGTGCAGCACGGCGCGAAGATGACGCCGCATCTCGGAACCGTTGTTTGCAAACAGAAAATCTACGCCTGGCCTGAACAGGCGTTCGACATCGGACCACGGCGCCGAAACCAGCGGGATGCCGCAGGCGAGCGCCTCGAACATGCGGATGGTCGGGATGCCGGGCAGGCTTTCGCGGTATGGACGCCGCGGGATGTGAACCGTGATGCGGTTCGCCGCGAACGCCTTCGGCACGTCGGCATTGGCGATCCAGCCTTCGCAGCGCAGGCCGGCGGCCGCAAGGTCGGCGAGCGCCTCCCGCGGATAGCGAACGCCGTGGACGGTTCCGCTCAGGCCGAGTTCACGCACCGGGCCGACCAGGAACTCCCTGATTTCGCCACTGCGCTCGTCGTCGCCCCAATTGCCGATCCAGATAAGGTCGGAACTACGCTCGATTTCAGGATGCGGCTGGAACAGGTGGTCATCGGCTGCTTCATGCCAGGTGAAGACCCGCTTGCCCCATCCGGCGCGAAGATAGCTTTCCCGCAGCGCCTCGCCGAAGGCGAGCACGCCGTCGTAATGTTCAAGCCGCAAGGCGGAAATCGCTTGCGTAGCCGAGATAGCGCGATGGTGCGTGTCGTGGAACAGCAGCGTGAAACGCCCGCCAGTTGCTTTCGCCCTGCCCAGCCGCGCAACAAGGTCCGGCTCGGTCCACTCATGCACGATCACCACATCGGCGTCGGAGATCCAGGCTTCGTGGTCGAAAGCGGCATCGTAGGTCACCGGCATCAACTCGGGAAAGTCCTTCCGGAATCGCTCGATTGCGAAGGACCCTTTCTCGGCCAGCAGGTTCGACCGGCTCCAGCCGTCGGCGGGCTCCAGCGCGATAGCCTGGTGCCCGCGCGCGACCAGCTCACGCATGATGCCGCGCAGGAAATGTGCGTTGCCGTGGTTCCAGTCGGACACGATCGAATGGGTGTAGAATAAAAATCGCATAATCAATTATCCGCCATGGTGGCCAGGGCCGCCTTGTCGTAGACGCCGCGCATGGCGGTCGCCTGTCTTGCCAATGAAAATCTGCGGCTTCGGCGAGCCGCTGCTTCACCGAGCTCTCGCCGGCGCTGCGCGTCGCTGCAAAGGCTGTTGACGCATCTGGCGAGATCGCCCGGATCGCGCGCGTCGAAGAACATGGCCGCCCCGTCCCACAATTCGCGATAGGTCGAGATATCCGCGAGCACCAAAGGCGTCTTCGACATCGCGGCTTCCAGCGTGGCCAGGCCGAACGGTTCGTAGAGCGACGGCGATACGAAAATGCCTGCCCGCGCCATCAGCGAGCGCACTTCCTCATGTGGCACCGGTCCGACGGGAACGGCGTGACTGAAGCCAACATGCTGGCCGTCCGGGCCTTGCAAGGAGCCGGCGACGAAGACCGGCCATTGCGTCAGGGAGGCGGCCTGGTCCAGCACCGCCGCATTCTTTCCTTCGTCCCACCAGCGCGCGGCGGCGAAAACCACCGATTCCCGTCTTTCGCTCTTCGCGCCGGGCCGCGCCCCGTTGCCGACGACGCTCAGGCGCGCGATCGGCCCGTAGCAGGTTTCGAGCATGTCGGCATGGCTGCGGCTGGGTGCAACAACAATGCCTGCTTTGTCGAAACCGCGCCGGTTGCGGTCCTTCTGCCAGGCCCATTCGCCATCCGCCGCCTGTCCTTTGACGGCGTGGAACCATGTCACCACGCAGGAATGCGACACCGTCACGACCGGGCAGGGCACATCGAGCCCCGCGGCCTGCGTCGGCGCGTTGAGATGGACGATTTCGACGGCGTAGTCACGTATGAGCGGGTGCAGCTCCTGCTGTAATGTGTCGAGGTCGTGCTCGTTGCGGGTCATCCAGTCGGGCGGCGTGTTGAGCCATGTCAGCGCCGCGAATGACCGGGCCTCCTCCGCCTGCTGCCTGGACGGTTCCGGACCAAGCCCGGCAAGCACGACGCTGTCGCCGCCGGCGACCAGTTGCCTGGCCAGATCGAGCGCATAGCGCCAGACGCCACCGACGGCATCGACGGTCATCAGTATGCGACGCGGCGGGCTCAGTGTCCGCAACATGTGGCCTCCAATTCAGCCAGCGGACGCGGACGCTTCTCCTGGATGTCGCTGAACGTTCGGAAGGATGCGAGGTAATGTTCATGCGCGCGCTCCCAGGCGAGATCGTCCGGCTCGCCCCAAAGTTCGCGATAGCTGGGCGAACTCGGATAAGGGTAGAGCGGCACCGGTTCGTTGGCCCAAACGCCGTTGTCGATCAGGTGCTTTCGCCAATAATCGACGAGCGCGGGATCGTCCTCGACCACGCCGATCAGATTGGCTTGGACGAACGGCACGTGGCGCCTTGCGTCGACCAGCAACGCGGCCAGCTCCTCGGTGCCCAAACGGCAGCGTTTTGCCAGCATGGCGCGGCCTTCCACAGTCAGGCTTTCCAGGCCCGCCTCGATCGAGACGCAGCCGGCGGCACCGAGCAGCTTCAGCAATTCCGGCTTCCAGAGGTCGATACGGGTCTGCACGCCGAACTTCACATCGCGATCGACCAGCGCCTCCAGCAATGCCTTTTGCGGCAGGAAGATCTCGTCGATGAAGTAGATGTAGCCGACACCCTGTGCGATCAGCCGGTCGATCTCGGCGATCACTGCTTCGTGGTTCCGGCGGCGATAGGCATCGCGGAAATCGATCTTGGCGCAGAAGCTGCAATTATACGGGCAGCCGCGTGACGCCTCGACCTCCGCGCCAAAGCCGACCTGGTTGTCGTCGAAGCGGTGATGGTGGTGCGAATGCGCGGCAATCCAGTCCGATGGCCATTCGAGCGGCGGGTGATCGATGAACGAGCTCGCATGCACGCCGCCGTTCGAGACCAGTTCTCCATCCTCGAAATGGGCGGTGGACGGCACCGCAGTCCAGTCGTCGCGCCGGGCAAGTTCCGCGACCACTTCCTCGCATTCGCCGCGCACGACGATGTCGACGCCAAGCTTGCGCAAAGTCGGCGTCGGCGTCGCCGAGCCATGCGGCCCGACGGCGACGGTGCGACCGCCGCGCCCGGCAAGATGATTGAGGAAATCGGCCGGCACGCGCAACTCGGGCGGTGCGCAGCGCCAGAACAGGTAGGTCGGCGCGGTGCTGACGACGGTCATGCCAGGCTCGAATGCGGCGACGCGATCGGCGAGCGCGGCGTTGTCGAGCTTCTGGATCTGCCCGTCCAGTATCAGCACCTCGTGGCCGGTGGCTTCGAGCAGCGCTTTCGAATAGCCGAGTTCGAGCGGCAGATGCGGCTGGCGGCAGCCGAAATAGATGCTGTCCTGGTACGTCCAGGACGGATTGACCAGGGCGACCTTCATGCCACGTACCTCGCCGGTTCGGGATGCGGGTCGAGGCGATGACGCTGCAGCCAGTCGGCGAGGTCGCGGATGCCATTTTGCCACGGGACGTGCGCTTTCCATCCCAGCGCCTCGATCGCGCGTGTGTCGGCGACGAAGAACGGTTGGTCGCCGGTGCGTTCGCGGTCGTAACGTATCGAAACGTCCCGTTTCGTTATGTCGCGAATCTCCTTCAGCAGCATGCGCAGGCTGACGGCGTTTTGTGGTCCGCCGCCGAGATTGAATGCCTGGCCGCTGACTTCCTTGATCCGGTCGAGCACGGCGCGATAGGCCGCGACCGCATCGGCAACGTGTAGGATGTCGCGCACCTGCTTGCCGTCGCCATAGATGGTGATCGGCCGGTCGGAGAAGGCGCTAAGCAGGAAGTGGGCGACCCAGCCCTGATCCTCCGTCCCGAACTGGCGCGGTCCATAGATGCAGCTCATGCGCAGCACCGCCGTCGGCAGGTCGTATGACTTGGCGTAGTCGAGGACATACTGGTCCGCCGCGCCCTTGGAGCAGCCATAGGGCGTGCAGAAATCGAGGCCGCGCGTCTCGTCGATGCCGTGCGCATGGATGGCCGCGTCGCGAGGCGCGTATCTGCCGTCCTCTTCGCGCATGGCGAGATCGGCGAGGCGGCCATAGACCTTGTTGGTGCTGGCGAAAACGACGGGGGTGCGCTTGCCGCTGCGGCGAGCGGCTTCCAGGACGTTGAACGTCCCGCGCAGGTTGACGTCGAAATCCTCGTCCGGTCGAACCAGGCTCGTGGTGACGGCGGTCTGCGCTGCAAAGTGGAAAACCGCCTTTGAACGCGCCACCAGCGGCGCGAGCGCCTCGGCGTCGCGGATATCGGCGATTTCGATGGTCAGGCGGCTGCCGTGCTTTTGCGTCAGCCATTCCAGGTTCTGCTCGACGCCGGGACGGCTCAGGTTGTCGATGACCAGCACCGGCTCGCCATCCGACAACAGGCTGTCGGCGAGGTTGGAGCCGATGAAGCCGCTGCCGCCGATAATGGCGATGGGCATTTCGCGAAAATCGGGTGACTCCGGTCTCATGATACCAGCCCTCGCGCTTCGAGTTCCCGCTTCATCTCGGCGCTGCGATCGATGGCGACCGTGTTGCGCACCCAGGCGACGAAATCGCCGAGCGAATGCTCCAGCCGGTACTGCGGCTGGAAGCCGAGCAGTTCGCGCGCCTTGGAGATGTCGGCAAAGCAATTGCGGATATCGCCGGAGCGTGCCTTGCCGAGGATTTCCGGCTGGCGGCCAGGCACGCCCATCGCTTCGGCGAGCAGCCGGGCGACGTCGCTGACCGCGTAGGCTCGCCCGCTGCCGATGTTGATGACGTGGCTGCGTGCCTGCGGCTGTTCCAGCGCCAGCCGGAAGGCGCGGGCGACGTCGCGTACATGCACGAAATCGCGCTGCTGTTCGCCGTCCTCGAAGATCAGCGGCCGCTGGCCGTTGGCGATGCGCGCGGCGAAGTTCGCCAGGACGCCGGTATACGGGTTCGAGAGCGCCTGTCCGGCGCCGAAGACATTGAACAGGCGCAGCGCCACCGCATCGACCCCATAGGCTTCGCCGAAGATCAGTACGGCGCGTTCCTGGGCGTATTTCGTCAGCGCGTAAATTGAGGCGAGATCGACCGGTTTCTGTTCGTCGGTCGGCAGCGGCGACAGGACTTCACCTTCCGGGGACAGGGGATTCCATTGGCCGCTGCGGATATCGTCCGGCTGCCGTCTTGCATTGTCGATGCGCCGGCCGTCCGGCGTCGCATAGAGACCCTCGCCATAGACGCTCATCGACGAAGCAACGACGATCCGTTCGATCGGGCGTTTGATCAGCGCTTCCAGCAACGTGGCGGTGCCGAGGTCGTTGGCGCCGACATAGCGGGCGATCTCGTACATGGACTGGCCGACGCCCACTTCAGCCGCCAGGTGAATGATCGCGTCGACATCGTCGACCGCCTCTGAGATGGCGTCGCGATCGCGAACGTCGCCTTTGATCAGCTTGGCGCCTGGCGGCAGGCTGATTGCCTCGCCACCATGCACCTGGTCCAGCAGCGCATCGAGAATTGAAACCCCATAGCCATGTTCAACGAGTTCCTGGGCGACGTGGCGGCCGATAAAACCGCAGCCTCCCGTGACCAGTATACGTTTCACGACAACTCCTCATACGAATGGCTTTGCCGCCCCAAACTTCCGGGCGAAAGGTTTGTTCCCTTGCTTCAACAAAGTTCCCGGAACGCTGCGCTCCGAAAGCGACCCCGCCTTGGGCTGGGCACGGGAACATCGAAGCGCGCTTGGTGTTAGGAGCCATAATCAACCAACCGCGCGCACATGCCGGGCAGCAATGCATCTGCTGGTTGTGTGAGGGCAGACCGGAGCAACGCGTGAGATCTCGCGGCCTGCGGTGGAATCGAAGGGAGATTGCGATGTCTGAATCCAAGACGACCACCGATCACGACGAAATCCGCCGTTGGGCCGAGAACCGCGACGGGCGACCGGCGGTGGTGCGCACCAAGGGCGAGGGAGGCATACTGCGCATCGACTTCGGCGAGCCTGAAGAGACGTTCGAGCCTGTCGAATGGGACGAGTTCTTCAGGATCTTCGATGAGAACGAACTGGCCTTCCTCTACCAGGATGAGACCAGCGGCGGAAAGACCAGCCGCTTCAACAAATTCGTCGAACGCAGCCGGAAGTAGGATCGCGGCAAACAGCGGCCACGGTCAGTGCAGCAGGTTTGGCCCGCGTGCCCTGACGATGTTTCGCATGATGCCGTTGAGCCAGTCCTCCGTGGAGGAGCCGGATCGTCTCTTGTCGATTTCGCCGATGGCCTGTTCGAGCGTTCGCTCGACCAGCCGGTCGGAGGCCTCCACATCTCCCAGCAGCAGGCGCGCCGCGAGCCTGAGCTTGGGCAGCAGCGAAAATACGTCGTCCGAGGGCTCCGACAATCGGCCTCCTTTCGATGCCGACGTCTCGGCTGGGAAGAGAGCATCGAAGACAGCCTGGCCGTTCGAGGATTTTCGGAGGCTGCTGGCATAGCGAAGGCGCTCAGGAATAACGATGTCTTCGTCGCCGCTGAAAAACACGAACGGCACGCCACGGCGCATCAACTCGTCGGCGATCGGGAATACCCGTCGTCCGTTGAGATTGACGTCCAGGATCGCGGCCTCCGCCTCGTCCGTATGTTTTGATGCCTGTTCGACCGTCGCCACCGGGCCAAGCACCACGGCGCCCATCTTGCTGAAGTAACGTGCAAGATCGCCCGCCAGCATCCATTCGTCCTCGACGATCAGGATATGCAAGCCTTGCAGGTCGCGCACCTCATTGTTCCTTCTTCCTGCGGGATTTAGGGCTGTCGGCGCGGACTTCCGCAAAATGGCGGGCCAGGACCTCTTGCAATCGTTCCGCGAGCGCGAGCAGGCGAGGCGGGATGTTTTCAGATACCGGGAACTTGGTCAGATCCGGCGAGGGCAACAGGATTCGCTTGGCCGGCTTTATTTCAGGTGGTCGTCTTGCCATTGGAACCGCCTCCGAAGTCAAATGTTAATGCCCAGCCGCGGTGCTTTGTTCCGTTACTGGACTATTTACTGGCCTCAGGCTCGGCCCGGTCTTAGTCTGAGGCGTGATTAGGGTCTGAGGCCCGATTTGACGGCTTTGTGTTCGCGGCTGTTACCAGGGGCTTGGCGTGGCATCCCAGAATGGAAGGTTTCCCATAGTCGGCGTCGGTGCATCGGCCGGCGGCATTCCGGCGATGGAGGGCCTGTTCAAGGGAATGACCGGCGGCACCGGCATGGCGTTCGTCGTCGTCACGCACCTCAGCCCGGAGCGGGAAAGCCTGCTGCACGAGGTCATCCGACGTTATACCGAAATGCCGGTCTTGGTGGCCGAGGAGGGGGCAGCGGTCCAACCCGACCAGGTCTATGTGATGCCGCAAAACGTCGTCCTCACCATCCGTAAGGGCGCGCTTTCGCTGCGCCGGCCGAACACGTTCAGCCGCGAGCGCAAGCCGATCGACATCTTCTTCAGCGCATTGGCCGAGGACCAGGGCGAGTATGCCGTCGGCATTATCTTGTCGGGTGGCGATTCGGACGGCACGCTCGGCGCCAGGGCAATCAAGGAGCATGGCGGGCTGACCATTGCCCAGGCCTCCAACGGTTCCGGCCCGCGCAATCCAGCCATGCCGCAGAGCGCGATTTCGAGCGGCCTGATCGACATAGCGGCGCCCGCCGAGCAGATCGGTGCAAAGCTTCAGGCGTTTGTCCGCGGTTTCGACGTGCTGAACGGCCTGACCGAAGCAGACGACGAACACAAGGCCGAGATGGATCGAGCCCGCGATGAAATCTACGCCATTTTGCGCAGCCATTCCGGTCACGACTTTTCCGGCTACAAGGCCAAGACGTTCCTGCGTCGCGTAAAGCGGCGCATGCAGATAACGCAGCTGCAGTCGATCACCACCTACACAGAACGGCTGAAAAGGGATCCGGACGAGGTGGCGAAGCTGTTTCGCGACCTCCTCATCAACGTCACCAGCTTTTTTCGCGACGCCGACGCGTTCAAATTGCTGGAGGACAAGATCATACCGCAGATTTTCGAAGGCAAGAACGCCTCCGATGCGGTGCGTGTGTGGGTGCCCGGCTGCGCCACCGGCGAGGAGGTGTTCTCGATCGGCATGCTGATGCGCGAGCGCATGGAGAAGCTTTCGGCGCCGCCGCGCGTCCAGATATTCGCGACCGACATCGATGAGCCGGCGCTCGCGGTGGCGCGTGCGGCACGTTATCCAGAAGCGCTGCTGCACGGGCTTTCGCCCGAGCGCAGGCAACGCTTTTTCCACAGTGACGGCGAGAGCTATGTGCTCGGCAAGGAGGTGCGCGAACTGTGCATCTTTTCGCCGCACAGCATTATCCGCGACCCTCCCTTCTCGCGCATCGACATGATTTCGTGTCGCAACCTGCTGATCTATTTCGGCCCGCAGATCCAGAACCGGGTCATCCCGATCTTCCACTACGCGCTGCGCCCGGGCGGCTATCTGTTCCTCGGGACCTCGGAAACCATCGGTCAGCACGGTGACCTGTTCGCCACGGTCGACAAGAAGCAGCGGATATTCCAGGCGCGGGAACATGCCACGCCGCGGCCGCCGGTCCTGATCGGCAATGGCCGCACGGGTGCCCTTCCGGTCGGACGCGGCGGCTCGAAGAAGGATGCGGCCAGCCATTCACTGCGCCAGGCGATCGAGGCTCAGGTGCTGGAGCGGTTCGCCCCGCCTCACGTTCTGGTCAATGGCGATGGCGACATCGTCTACTATTCGGCGCGGACGGGCAAATATCTGGAAGCGCCGCAAGGCGCCCCGAGCCGGCAGTTGCTGACCCAGGCCCGCCACGGGCTGAGACTGGAACTGCGCGCCGCATTGCGGGAAGCAGCCACGACGCGCCGCACGGTCGTGCGGGAGAACATAGCGGTCGAGGAAGACGACGGACAGCTTCAGTTCATTACATTGACGGTCGAGCCATACACGGAACGCGGTAATGGCGAGCCCCTCTACCTCGTCCTGTTCAATCCGGTGGGACAGTCCCAGATCCGCTCCGAGCCGGCACACGAAAGCCGCGGCACCGACGACGCGGCCGATCTCGAGCGGGAGTTGCGCGACACACGCGAGCGGCTGCAATCGACTATCGAGGAATACGAAACCGCGCTGGAGGAAGTAAAATCTTCGAACGAGGAACTCGTCTCCGTCAATGAAGAGGCGCAGTCGACCAATGAGGAGCTTGAGGCCTCGAAGGAGGAGATGCAGTCGCTCAATGAAGAGCTAAACACCATCAACGCGGAGCTGACCGGCAAGATAGAGGAACTCGATCGCGCCAACAGCGATCTCAGAAACTTGTTCGAAAGCACGGAAATCGCCACCATCTTCCTCGACCGCAACCTTGTGGTGCGGACCTTCACTCCCGCCGCGTCATCGTTCTTCAACTTGCGTCCGTCCGATGTCGGCCGCCCGCTGACCGATCTTTCGAGCCTACTCGATTACCCCGAGTTGAAGCGGCACATCCAGGCGGTGTTCGAGACGGGAGAGACCCTGAACCATCACCTTGCGCGCGATGACAACGGCCGGTTTCACCTGGTTCGCATCAACCCTTATCGGGACAAGAGCGGCGGCGTCCAAGGCGTGGTCGTGACCATGATCGACGTGACGACGCTGGCGCAGGCGGAAGAGCGTCAGCAGGTGCTCATCTCGGAGCTGAACCATCGCGTCAAGAACATGCTGGCGGTCGTCGCCAGCATCACCAACCGGACCCGTGAAAACTCGGCGTCGAAAGACGAGTTCGCCGACGCCTTGATCGGCCGCCTGCAGGCGATGTCACGAGCATATAGTCTGCTCTCGCGAGAAAGCTGGACCGAAGCTTCCGTCGAGGAACTGCTGCGCCAGGAACTCGATCCCTTCGGGGCCGAACGGTTCGAACTCCATGGCAAACGGGTGAGCCTCAAGCCGGTACAAGGGCTTTCCTTCGGCATGGCAATCCATGAACTTGCGACGAATGCCGCGAAATATGGCGCACTTTCGAAACCTGCCGGGCGGATAGTCGTGAAATGGTCGGTGGCGGACGGAACCTTCAGGCTCACTTGGCGCGAGAAGGGCGGCCCCCGCATCAAGGAGCCAACCGACAGCGGCTTCGGCCTTACCCTTCTGCGCGGAGAAATCGGCTACCGGCTGGGCGGAAAGGTTGAAACAACTTTCCACTCAAATGGTTTGGAGGCGGAAATCGCATTCCCTCTGACCCGTGAGGGCTCGTCGTGACCGGAAAGATGCGTGTGCTGATCGTCGAGGACGAATGGCTGATCGCCGACGACGCGGCGGCTTACCTGCGCAAAGCCGGCCATCAGGTGGTTGGACCTGTTTCGTCGGTAACGGCGGCACTCCGGCTCGTTGGCGAAGGCGGGATCGACGCCGCGTTGCTGGATATCCAGTTGAACGACGAGACCAGCTATCCGATCGCGGAAGCGTTACGGACGCGCGGTGTTCCGTTCGCCTTCCTCTCAGGCTTTGGCGAACGCGAAATTCCAGCCGGGTTCCGCGCTTGCAGGATGGTGCAGAAGCCGGCGAGCCAGAGTGCGATCCTGAATGCCGTGGATGAACTCGCGCGAGCCGGCTGAGGTCGCGATTGAAAGTGGCGCCAGGTCACATCGGCGTGGTGCGTGCCTGCCGCGAACGACGAACGCCTATGGCAATATCCGCACCGGTACCGATTTGACCGCCGGAACATGAGCCCTCTCGGCTCTGTGCCACAAAGGAACCAGCGGGTTGAGCTCGGGGTAGTAACCGGCGCAATTTCCCTCCGGCACCGAGTAAGGCGTGATGCGCAGTCCGTGCACGCGGCGCTCCACACCGTCCCGCGCGTTGGCTTCGAGATCGACCTCCTGTCCCGCGCTCAAACCGAGGCGCTGGATATCCTTTTCATTCATCAACAGCACCATACGTGTGCCGCTGATGCCGCGCAGCCGGTCGTTGTAGCCGTAGACGGTGGTGTTGAACTGGTCGTTGGAGCGCACCGTGATCAGTGTCAGCACATCATCGCCGGCGACATCGATGTCGGGATCGGTTTCAAGGCCACTTGGCAGCTTGAAATTGGCCTTCTTGTTCGGCGTCTCCCACACCCGCTTGCTCGCCTTGATGTCGCGATGGAAGCCGCCGGGCGTCAGGAAACGCTCGTTGAAGTCGCGGAAATGTTGGGGGTAGCAGCGCTCGATTTCGTCGCGGATGCGGGAATAATCCCCAACCCACTCATCCCATGGGATCGAACTCCTGCCCGGCACCGTGGCCTTGGCGAGTTCGGCGACGATCCTGGGCTCTGAAAGCAGATGCGGCGAAGCCGGAGGTCGCGATCCGAACGAGCCGTGGATACAGGCGGTGGAATCCTCTACCGACACCCTTTGGTCGCCGCTTGCCTGATGGTCTCTTTCCAGCCGTGACAGGCAAGGCAGCAAATAGGTTGCCCGGCCGGCGATCAGGTGACTGCGGTTGAGCTTGGTCGCGATCTCGACATGCAGGTCGAGCCCACGCCAGGCTTTCTCGACCAGGCCGGTTTCCGGCACGGCCCGCACGAAATTGCCGCCGAGCCCGACGAAGCCCTTGACCGATCCGTCGATGACGCCTTCGCAGGTTTCGACCGTATCGAGACCTTTTTCGCGCGGCGGTTCAAAGGCGTAGAATTCGGCGAACTTGTCGAGCGGGACGAGCTCGGGTTTTTCCGATATGCCGACGGTGCGCTGCCCCTGGACATTGGAATGGCCGCGCAGCGGCGAAATGCCGGCGCCGGGTTTTCCGATATTGCCGCGCAGCATCAAAAGGTTGCACAGCATCTGGACGTTCTCGGTGCCGTGCCGATGCTGGGTCAAGCCCATGCCGTAATTGCCGATCACCGCGTTGGCATGGCTGTAGACCTCGGCGACATGCTCCAGGTCGGTCTGCGCAATGCCGGATCGCGCGACGATATCGCTCCACTGGGTTTTGCGCAGGAAGGCTTCGAATTCGGCGAAGCCATGCGTGTGTTCGGCGATGAAAGCCGTGTCGAGGACACGCGTCCTGCCGCTTTCGCGGGCGTCGTCGTCGAGCGCCAGCAACGCCTTGGCGATACCCGTCATCGCGGCGATATCGCCGCCCGAACGAACCTGGAAGTAGTCGCTGGACATTTTGGTACCCGGTCCGGGCGACAGCATGTCGAGGGGGTTTTGCGGATTCTTGAAGCGCTTCAGTCCCCGCTCGGGCAAGGGATTGAAAGTGAAGACGGGCACGTTGCGTTGACGTGCCTCCTGCAGCGGATGCAGCAGGCGCGGCGCCGTCACCCCGGTGTTGTGCCCGAAGAAGAACATCATGTCGCATTTCGCAAAGTCTTCGAGCTGCACGGTCCCGACCGGCGAACCGATCGATTCCGGCAAGCCGACCGAGGTCGATTCGTGACACATGTTGGACGAATCGGGCAGGTTCGAAGAGCCATAGATCCGCGCAAAAAGCTGGTACACGAACGAGGCCTCGAGCGAGGCCCGGCCGGACGTGTAGAACACCACCGATTTGGGATCGAGCCGCCGCAGTTCGGCAGCGATGTCGCGGAATGCATCGTCCCAGGAAACCGGCTCGTAACGGTCGGTGGCGGCATTGTAGCGCATGGGCTCGGTAAGCCTGCCCTGCTTCTCAAGATCGTGGTCCGGCCAATCGAGCAGTTCCGTCACCGAATGCTCGGCGAAGAAAGCCGGTTCGCAGCGCAGCTTGGTCTGGTCCCACATCGTCGCCTTGGCGCCGTTTTCACAGAATTCGAAAGGCCTCGGCTGGGCTGGCTTTGCCCATGAGCAAGACACGCACATATAGCCGTCGACCTTGTTCTGCTTGAGCAGCGTGCTCCATATCCCGGACAACAGCAGGCCTTCGCCGCGCGCCTTGCGGACCAGGGATTTGAGCGATCCCCAGCCGCCTGTCGGGTGGTCGTATTTCTTGGTTTCGATGCGATCGGTTACGGCGGGTTTCATGCGAGCCACTCCCTGTAAGAAGAGCATGCATAAGAACCCGCCGTAAGGCTGAATGTTCCGGGCCGGGTCCGTACCGTCTCGCCGGAACCATTTCCGCCATCGTTTGTTCGGCCCGAAGAAAGGAGCCGCGCGAAATGGAGCGACGTAACGCGTTAATTGCGATGGTGATTTCGGCCATCATCATCGTCGGCTTTCTCATCGGCTTTTTGTACGGCGATATGGGCTGGCGAACTTCGCCGCTCAAAAGAGCCCCTGAGCAGAACCAGGGTGGCAATGCTCCGGCCGATACCTCGCCTGCCGCCGGCATCAAGAAGAACCCCAAGGAAAATACCGAAATGCCAGGCCAGCAATGAGTGAGGTCAGCAATGAAGGCAGGCAATGCCACGAACTGAAACGGGGTCCTGTTTTTGCGGCGCCATAACGGCGGAGATGCGCGGCGAGCCGTTCTGGGTTTGCTCCGATCACGATGACGATTGCCGCAAGGCGATAGGAAGCCCGCTAACGGTGTGGGTCGGCTATCGGCCTTCCGAATTCACATTGCTCACCGGCACGCCGAAGACCTTTTCGAAAACGCCCGGCGTGCTCCGGTCCTTCTGTGCGGATTGCGGAACATCGATCGGCTATGTCGACCAGGGCCTGCCCGACGAACTCTATCTGTCGATCGGCTTTCTCGACCACCCCGAACGGTTTCCGCCGCAGGCCCACGCATATTGGGACATGAGGCTTCCCTGGGTCGACTTTCCAGACGAGCTGCCGCGGGTGGGAAGGTATTCGAGGCGGCGCGATCCCGCTTTCGGAAATCCGGCGGACCGCTAGCCTGCTGCCCGCTTGCAGGTGGAAAACGTACCGTTCGCAGTTTCGTACGAATACGACAATTGGCGCGCGGCCGAAAACGCGCAATTATAGGCCAATGGGCCGCCGTTTGGATGACAAGCTCGATTGCAAGGCGTGCGGGACGATCCTGATGGAAATTCCCGACAACCCGAAGGATTCGACGCCGATCTATTGCAGCAATTGCGGCGCCTATCTTGGCGAATGGGGCGATCTGCAGGAGGATTTCTTCAGGCAGGCGTTCGGTGCCCAGGCCTTCGATCTGAACAACGGAAACATCATCAAGAAATAATCCTGGATCCCGCCGGCCCCAAGCCACGGCCTGTGGACCCGGCTCGTTGCGGCAATCACCGTTAGTGTCGGACCCTCGGGAACCTTTCTCCCGAGCCGCTTGTTTGGGTGACGGAAGGAGAAACGCCATGAGCACAAAACCTCCCCCTGTGCCGCCGAAGAATCTGAGCCCAAAGGGCGCCGGTGACAAAAAATCGGTAGCAGCCGAACAGGGACCGCAATCAGCCGTTCCGGATCCCGACAAGCAGGGCCAGCAAGGCAATACGAAGGTCAACACCACCCATCAAGGCAACGTCCAGGATCGCTAGGTCATGTCCACGTCGAAGAAGACTCCTGCCAGCATCCGCCAGGGCGGTCCCGGCGCCGCGCACGAAAACGCCAAGAAGCCGCTGAGCATCGAAAAGCCGCCGGCCGACTCCGACCGTCGCAGCCACAGCAAGGTCTCCGGCGGCGGCGGCGAACGCGACAGCCACCATACCCACGACCCCGAAAAGAAAGGCGACACTCGGCCCGCGCATCAGGACAAGTGAAGTCGGGCGGCGACGCGAGGATCGGTGAGGTTCGAGCGAAGTGTCAGCGGGGACGGCGCGCCAAGGCAAACGGCACGACGTTGTCGACCACCGGCAAGTCGAACAGCATCGGAAGCCCCCGCGTCGCGGCCATTTCCACGATCAGCTCCTCGATGGAGTGATCGGTCAGACGGGTCTCGACGCCCAGCCGGATCATCGCCGCCAGCTTGTGCACCGGCACCGGCACGGACTTCGCCCGGTCGTCGAGCAGCTTGCTGATTTCGATCACGACGTCGGCGTCGATATTCCTGGGCAAGTCTCGCATAAGCGCCTCCCCGCCAAACGAAACGAAAAGCCCGCCGCACCTTTCGATACGGCGGGCGATCCAGTAATGCGTACCGGCGAGGGATCGGGGTGGGCGTGCCGGCGCGCGCAGATCGCAAGTAATTTTAGTTAAATCCGTCAACTTCGATGTGTCACGGAAAAACGTCTGTACGCTTTTTACCGAACCGCGCGGATCGCTGGCTCTCCCCGCCGTCGCGCGGCGCGACCGCACGGATGGCGTGACCCTTTGCCCTCCGGACGGCGAACTCAAACAGTATACATTATAAACTTAAAACATCTTGCCAGGTGATCCAGCCTATGCTCCACTTGAGCCGGGAACATGGCTGATAGGTGGATTTCTGCCGACACGCGGCTGCATTTCAAACGGCACGACTGCGAGAACACAGCCTCAAACAATATACGAAATCTTCGCATGGGAAGGCGTGGATGACGGAAACGATAGAGCTCAAACGGGTTGGCGATGGCAATCTGCGTGCCCAGGTCTATCAACAAATCCGGCTGACGATACAGCATGGCGAATTGGCGCCTGGCCAGAAGCTCGTCGATGTCGATATAGCCGCCCAGCTCGGCATTTCCAGAATGCCTGTCCGCGACGCCTTGATGCAGTTGGTGCATGAGGGCTATCTCGTCGGCACGACACGCGGCTTCACCCTGCCCACGCTTACCGCGACGGATGTCGCCGACATCTTCGAGGTCCGCCGCCTGCTTGAGCCACGGGCCGCCGCGCACGCCGCACGGACACTTGACGCCGCTGGCCTCAAGACGCTGGCAGCCGCGCTTCGGGAGGCCGAGGCTGCGGCCGCCGCCGGCGATGCCGACCGCTTTTTCCAGGCCAATTCGGCATTCAGGAATTGTTGGCTCGGCGCCGTCGAGAACGAGCGCCTTTCCCAAACGATTGCAAGGTTCGCCGACCATGTGCTCGTCGTCCGCTTAAGGACGCTGTCGCACCAGCCGACGCAGGCCGTCATCGTTGCCGGCATGCGCGCAATCTATGAGGCATTCGTCAAGCGCGACGCCGTCGCCGCTTACGACCGCATGACCCACTTCATTCAGAACGCCGAGGAGCGTTTCACGAAGCTTAGCCCACCGTTTCAAAACTCCAACGGTGAAGGTGAGGGCATGTCGCGGCAGGGGAAAGCATGATCAGGAAGCAGCACCCGCTGAAAGGGCCGAACAGGTTCAAGCTCGGCGTCTTTTCAATGAATGCCGATGGCGGCCTGGCAATGACCACCGTTCCCGAGCGCTGGCGTGCCCGCTGGGAAGACAACCTAAACTCCGCCTGCATCGCCGATCGCGCCGGCCTCGAGTTTCTGCTGCCGATCGCCCGCTGGCGCGGCTTCGGCGGTTTGACGCATGTGCGGGAATGGTCGTTCGAGACGTTCACCTGGGCGGCGGGCCTTGCTGTCGCCACGGAAAACATCGGCCTGTTCATGACGGTGCATGTGCCGCTGGTTCATCCGCTGCAGGCTGCAAAAGCGCTGGCGACGGTCGACCACATCTCCAACGGGCGTGCCGGCTTGAACATCGTCTGCGGCTGGAACCCGGATGAGTTCGCCATGTTCGGGCAGACGGTCGGCGAGCGGACCTACGATCAGGCCGAGGAATGGATCAACATCATCGTGCGTGCCTATCAATCGAGGGAGCCGTTCGACTTCAGCGGCGAGTTCTATGATCTGAAGGGCGTCGTCAGCCGGCCGCCAAGCCTGCAGGCGCCGCGACCGGTGACCATGAACGCCGCCTTCGGCGCGCCGGGGCGCAACTACGCAGCGCGCCACTGCGATTATCTGTTTTCGACCTTTTCCGAAATTGCCGACGGCCGTGCGCATGTGGTCGACATCACCAACCGCGCGGCCGAAGTCGGGCGCGAAGTCGGCGTCTATACGGTTTGTCACGTCGTCTGCCGGGAGACCCAGCAGGAAGCCGAGGATTACTACCGGCACTACGCGCTGGAATGCGCGGACGAGGGTGCGGTCGACGAGCACATGCGCAAGAAGAAGGAATTCGCGAACTCGCACGATGCGAAGGCTTTCACCGAATATCGGCAAAGGTTCGCCGGCGGTGCCGGAACCTTCCCACTCATCGGCACGCCGGAAAAGATCGTCGACGACCTCACCGAGATCATGGACCAGGGTTATTCCGGCGCCGCCCTCACATTCGTCAACTACACCTACGAATTGCCATTCTTCTGCGACCGCGTGCTGCCGCTGATGCGCCAGGCCGGGCTTCGAGTAAATTGATGCCGGCGGCCGCCATTCCGACGCCGTGGGTGGATGGGCACGACGCCATCAATCCGCGCGCCTTCAAGCAGGCTATGCGGGCCGTGGCGGGCTCGGTCGCCATCCTCGCGTCGGAACATGACGAGATCGGTTTTTGCGGTATCACGGCGACGGCCCTCTGTTCGTTCAGCGCCGAGCCGCCTTCCCTGCTGGCCTGCGTCAACCGCGGCAGCACCTTTGCCTCGGCCATTCGCGAAGGCTCGCCGTTTTCGGTCAATCTTCCCGCCGGCGACCAGGAGAACGTTGTACGTGCCTTTGGCGGCATGACCAAAGCCAAGGGCGCCGCGCGGTTCTCGTCCGGATCATGGGTGCGTGGCGAAACCGGCGCGCCCTTGCTCGTCGGCGCACGGGCAATATTCGAATGCCGGGTGGCCGAAATCATCGTGCGGGCATCGCACATGATCGTCATCGGCATCGTCTCGGGCGTTGCGCTGGACCGCGCTCATCGATCGCCGGTCTTCTACGCGCATGGGCGGTTCCTGACATTAGGAGATGATGCCAACTAACCGCCGTTCACGCGGCGGCGCGGCGATTGCAATTTTAGATCGACCCGATCATGGGCCGGATCATGGACGAACTATCAAAGGGAGTATGGCAATGCGCATTTGGAAATCCCTTGTTCTGGCTGCACTCATGTCGGGTGTGGCGGGTAGCGCCGCGGCCGAAGAGGTCGTCCTCAACGCCGTGCATTTTACACCGACGCAGAACGGCTACGCCCAGAGCTTCCTGAAGTTCGTTCAGAAAGTGAACGAAAAGGGCAAGGGCGTGGTCCAGATCAACGTGCGTGGCGGGCCGGAGGTCATTCCGCCGATCCAGCAGGGCGCGGCGCTCAGGAGCGGCCTGATCGACGTGATCGACACACCGGCAGGGCAGTTCCTGGAGCTCGTGCCCGAAGGCGAGGTTTTCTCCGCATCGACGAAGACGCCGTGGGAGGTCCGCGACAATGGCGGCTGGGACTTCATCAGCGGGATTTTCGAGAAGAAGGCCAATGCCCATCTGCTGGCGCATGTCGACGCGGGCTCGAGCTTCAACGTCTTCACCGTCGACGAACCCAAGCTCAATAGCGAAGGCAGCATCGACTGGGGCGGCCTGAAAATCCGTTCCTCGCCGCTCTACCGCGATTTCCTCGAATCGCTAGGCGCGACGGTGATCGTGCAGGCGCCGGGGGATGTCTACACCTCGCTCGAGCGCGGCGTCGTCAATGCCAACGCCTACACGGTATTTGGTTATGCGTCGTTCGGCTGGGACAAATTCACCAAATACCGTGTCGACCCGCAATTCTTCAAAACCGATGTGCTGATCTCGATCAACAAGGCGAAATGGGACACGCTGTCACCCGAGGCGCAGAAGCTGCTGGCCGACACGGCCGTCGAATACGAGCGCGCGAGCTATGACGCCAACCTTGCCGAGTCCGAAAAACAGGCACAGGCGATGATCGCCGGCGGGCAGAAGATTGTCAGCTTGACCGGCGCCGGCCGCGACAAATTCCTGGCGGCTGCCACGCAGGCGAGCTGGGCGAGAATGGCCAAACGCGATCCCACCAACATCGATCAGTTGAAGAAATTCTTCCAGTAGCCCGAGCCGAGGGCGCTGGTGCGCCCCTTCATCAAGGTGGACATGAGGGTCGTCGCGCATGGACAGATTGTTTGCAACGATTGGGAAGCTGAGCCTTGCGTTGGCGGCGGCGGCAAAAGTGGTGCTTGGCCTCATCATCGTCGCGGTGGTTGCTGATGTGTGCGTCCGCAATCTGGGCCTGAGGCCGCTTGCCTGGGCGGTGTCGGCGACGGAATACGGCCTGCTTTACGCGGCATTTCTGCCGATGCCATGGCTGGTCCACAGCAAGGGCCATGTCTTCGTCGAGTTCCTGCGCCAGGCGCTGCCGGTGCGGGCACGGGCGGTGCTTGAAAAGCTGGTCTATCTCGCCTGCATCGGCGTCAGCCTCTACCTCGGCAGCGTCGCTCTGTCTTCGCTGACAAGTGCCGTTGCGGGCGGCGAATATGAAACGCGCAGCTTCGATATGCCGAAATGGCTGGTCTTTCTGCCCATCATGCTCGCCTTCTATCTCTCGGCGCTGGAATGGCTCAGATATCTGCTCGGCCGTGACACGCTGTACACGCTCGATCCGCTGGAAATGGAAGGGCTCTGACCGGTGGCCTGGCTGTTTCCATTCGCCGTGCTCGTTGGCACCATCCTGGTGTTGATGGGCCTTGGGCTGCCGGTCGCCTTCGCGTTCTTCGTCACCAATGTGATCGGGCTGTATCTGTTCTTCGGCGGCTCGATCGGCGTGACGCAGATGGTCGCCAACTTCTCCGACGCTGTCTCGACCTACGCGCTTGCCCCGCTGCCGATGTTTCTCGTCATGGGCAGCCTGTTCTTCCGCTCCGGCCTCGGCGAGAAGGTCATCTACGCGCTCGACCTGTGCATCGGCAATCTGCGCGGACGCCTCGCCTATGTCGTGCTGGCCGCCGGCACGATCTTTTCCGCGCTGTCGGGCTCGAGCCTCGCCAATACCGGCATGATGGGCTCGCTGATGGTGCCCGAGATGCTGAAGCGAGGCTACAAGCCGCATATGGCCTACGGCCCGGTGCTTGGCGCCGGAAGCCTTGCCGTCATCATCCCGCCATCCTCGCTGGCCGTCTTGCTCGGCTCGCTGGCCCAGATCGACGTCGGCGCGCTGCTCATCGCGGGGGCTCTGCCTGGACTGCTGCTCGTTGTCATGTATGCGGCGCTGATCTTCGCGCAGACAAAGATCGATCCGGACGCCGCTCCGCACTATCCGGTACCCGCCGTTCCCGCGGCCGAGAAGGTGAGGGCGGTCGCCGTCAACATCATTCCGATGAGCGTCATCGTGTTCATGGTGGTCGGCACGATCATCCTTGGAATAGCGACCCCGACCGAGTCGGCAGGCCTCGGCTGTGCCGCCGTCTTCGCCTTGTTGGTTGTCTACCGACGGTTCAGCTGGTCGGTTGTCTGGAAGTCGCTGGACGATGCGATGAAGGTCACCGGCATGACCTTCCTGATCATCTCGGCTTCGACGACGTTCTCGCAGATATTCGCCTTCTCCGGCGCCTCCAACGGCTTTATCCAGTTCATCGTCGGCTACGATCTTGGACCGTATCCCATGCTGCTCATGATGGTGCTCGTCATCCTGCTGCTCGGCATGTTCATGGATCAGGTCTCGATGATGCTGATCACGCTGCCGATCTTCCTGCCGATCGCCCAGCAATTCGGCTACGAGCCGGTATGGTTCGGGCTGATCCTGCTGCTCGCCTACGAGGTCGGCTTCACCACGCCGCCGTTTGGTCTGCTGCTGTTCATCATGATCGGCGTTGCGCCGAAAGGCACATCGCTCAAGACGGTTGCCATGGCTGCGGCGCCTTACATCGCGCTGACGCTTCTGCTGATCCTGCTGATTGTCCTCTTTCCGCAGATCGCTCTCTTTCTTCCGAATTTGATCTAGTCGAACTCGATCCAGCAGGTGTCCACATGCGCTTTGCCTATCTTGCTTTCTTCCATGATGACCGCGAGGCAAATTTGGCCATCGCCGGTGAAGACGTTGACGCCGTGCGGCGTGTGATTGCATCGACGCCGGGCCTTGCGCTTGCAAACATCTATCTGCCCGAAGTGGCGACGGACATGTTCAACAACGATGGTCCACCGCCGGTCTTTGGCTTCCAGCTCTATTTCGACGAACTGGCGGGCATGGAGGCGGCGCTGGCGCCGTCCGGCCATCTGCAGGCGCTTGCCGCACCTGGTATGCTGTCGAGCATCGCCGGTTCGAGGCCGACGCAACAGGCAATGTGCGTGCGTCCGTTTCCCGTCGACGACGCTGGCGTCAAGACGTCCGGGCTGCCCTGCAGCTATCTTGTCCACTATCCCGGGCCGGCCGAAGACATGAATGCCTGGCTCTACCACTATGTGACGCATCATCCGCAATTGATGCGGGGCTTCCCCGGCATTCGCCACATCGAGGTTCTGTCGCGACTGGATTGGTGCGGTTCGCTGCCCTGGCCGCGGATCGACCATATGCAGCGCAATCGCGTCATGTTCGACAGTCCCGCTGCATTGACGCACGCGCTGCAATCGCCGGCGCGGCTGGAGATGCGCGCCGACTACAAGACCTTCCCGCCGTTTTCAGGCGGCAGCCGGCATTTTCCGATGTCGACGGAAGCCGTGCATCCTTCGTCAAGGGCCACATAGGCAAACAGGTTTTTGCCGACGCCGAAAATTTCTGGAGATTTCATGTACGACTTTCGCAAGAAATGTATCTCTCTCGATCGCCTCATCGGCACCTTCTGCGCCATCCCGCACCCTGTGGCGGTCGAAGTGGCCGCCGCCAGCGGGGTCGATTTCCTGTGCATCGACTGGGAGCATTCGCAGATCGGCCGCGAACGGCTCGAGGATCTGATCCGCGCCGCCGATGTCCACAAGGTTCCCGCGATGGTGCGCGTTCCCGGCCACACGCCGGAGTGGATGGCCGCCGCGCTCGACGCCGGCGCGTCGGGTGTCCTGGTACCCCGCGTCTCCACGGCCGAGCAAGCGCGCGTGGCGGTCATGGCCTGCCGGTACCCGCCGGTCGGCGCCCGCGGTGTCGGCCCGGGCCGCGCCGCCGGTTATGGCTACAGGATTCCGGACTACCTCAACTCGGCCAACGATGTCCTGACGGTCGCCATCCAGGTCGAGACGGCCGAAGGGCTCGCCAACATCGACGACATCGTCCAGGTCGACGGCGTCGACGTGATCTTCATCGGTCCCGGCGACCTGTCGGTTTCGATCGACGCCATGGGGCCGGCCGGCCAGGACAAGCTCAATGCAGCGATTATGAGGATCGCGGCCGCGGCGCGCACGGCCCGCAAGGCCGTCGGCATCTTTCGCCCTTCGGCGGATGATGTCGGCAAATGGTCGCGGCACGGCATCAGCTTCTACATGCTGGCCAGCGACACGATGTTTCTCGGGGCCGGCCTTGCCGCCGGCGTCGCCTCGGCGCGCAGCGCCTCATAGCAAGAGTTTGCCATGAAGATCATCAAGACCGACGGTGTGCTGTCAGTCGAGGAGGAGCAGCTGCGCTACCTCGACGGCTTGAACGTCGAATTTGTCGAGAAGACGCTGCTCACGGAAGATGCCCTGATCGAACACTGCCGCGACGCCGACGCATTGATGGTATTGCGGGAGCCGATCACGGCTCGCGTTTTGGCGGAACTGAAGAGGCTCAAGGTCATCGGGCGGTTCGGCGTAGGGCTCGATTCGATCGACGTCGAGGCTGCCAGCCGTGCCGGTGTTCAGGTAACCTACGTGCCGGACGCCAATCTGGTTGAAGTCAGCACCCACGCCATGGCCCTGATCCTGGCCTTGACGCGCAGGCTGAAGCAGTTCGACAGCGCGGTGCGCGCCGGCCGCTGGGCTGCAATGACCGATGGCGCCGGCATCACACGGCCCGACAGGCAGATCCTCGGCCTGATCGGCTTCGGCCAGATCGGGCGACTGACTGCCGAGCGGGCGCGGGTCTTCGGCTACCACATCATCGCCTACGACCCGCATATGCCGGCCGAGCACATCGCGGCCGGTGGTGCCGAACCGGTCGGCTTGGACGAGCTGCTGGCCAGGGCCGACATCGTCTCGCTGCACGTTCCAGCGACACCGGAGACCAGAAACATCATGTCGGCGCAAGCCCTGTCGCGGATGAAGAAAGGGGCGATACTCATCAACGTGGCCCGCGGCGGCCTGGTCGACGAGGTTGCATTGGCGGACGCGATCCGGCGCGGCCATCTGGCAGGCGCCGGCATCGACACGTTCGAGCGGGAGCCGCCTTCGCCCGACAATCCGCTGCTGGCGCTGGACACCGTCCTGGTCAGTCCACACGCGGCGCACTACTCGACCCAGTCTTACGCGGAGGTTCGCAACAAGGTGTTTGCCGATGTCGCATCAGTCCTGCGCGGCGGCAAGCCTGTATATCCGGTCAACCGGATATGACCAATTCCCGATGTCGGCACCACCTCTATCCGCCTGCTCCGCGGAACCCAAGTCCTGCAAGTCGGGGTTCGCAGGGCGATAAGGGGCAGCGCAACCTGTCGCGATTTATCCGGTTTGCCACATTTTGTTCTTGCTTTGTGCCGGCAGCTATGCTACTAATTTGCGTATGGTGATGATTCACCGAGGACCCGCCGCAAGGCGGTTTTTTTGTCTTTAGGTTTCAGCGTCATCTGTCGAGGCTCTGCTCGGCTTGTCGCGACGCTCGACGATGTAGATGTGATCGGCGACCAGCACCACGTCGCCATGCTGGTTGATCACCTCGCAGCGCTCGACGACCCGGCCTGAATCGGGTCGCTTCGGGTCGTCTTCCTTAGCCGAGATGGTGGTGCGGGTCCTGATCGTATCGCCGATGAACACCGGCTTGATGAAGCGCAGCCGGTCGTAGCCATAGGAGAAGGCAACCGGGTTGACGACGCTGGCCGTCAGCCCGACGCCGACCGAAAACACCAGCGTGCCGTGGGCGATGCGCTGCCCGAACGGCGTCGCCTTCATGAACTCGGCGTCCATGTGGTGGGGAAAGAAATCACCGGTATGGCCGGCATGGACGACGAAGTCGGTCTCGGTGATGGTGCGCCCGCTGGTCATGCGCGACGACCCGATCCGGTAGTCCTCGAAATAGACTGTCTGCTCCATGTCAGGGCCTCGCCGCTATCGGTGTTGCCGGCGCCGCGCTCGATCGGTAGGCGGCTTCGACCAGCGCCATGGTGTTCCAGCCGTCCTCGACGGAACTGACAAGCTCGGCGTCCTCGCCCGACGCGTAGCGCTGGACATTGGCCATGCGGCCGGCAAAGGCGTCCGGAAACCATGCGCCGACGAGTGGAACCGCAATCCAGTCCGTGCCGCCTTTGGGGTAGATTTCGAGAATGTCCGGCTCGCCGCGCGGATAGTCGAGGTTGACGCCCAGTTTGAGGTAAGCGGCGCCTTCGGTGCCGCAGATGCGGAATTCGCAGGCCTGGTGTTTTCGACCGAATTTGTGATCGTGGTTGATCGACAGTGCACAGCGCACCGTGTCGCCATAGTCGAGAATCGCGCTGGTGCGCGTTTGCGCAACCTTGTGGCCGGGATGGCCGAGCGTCTTGGCGTGAACCCCCTTGGGGTCGCCGAGCAATTGTCGGATCAGGTCGAGATAATGGATCGAATGCATGGCGATCTCGACGCGCGGCGCCTGCAACAGGAATTCCCAGAGCTGCCAGGGTGTCGCCAGCGCCAGCCATGCATCGAAATCGACCACTTCGCCCAGCCAGCCCTTGGTGATCGCATCCTTGAGTGCCAGCATCATCGGCGCGAAGCGAAGCTGGAAATTCACCGCCGCCTTCAGGTCTTTGGAGCGGCAGATTTCTAGGATCTCGGTCGCCTCGGCGAGATTGCTGCCCATCGGCTTCTGGATCAAGGCCACGGCATTGTCGGGCAACGCCCTGAGCACGCCGGCGTGGTGAGCCGGGGGCGTCGCCAGATCGAAGACGGCGTCCTTGATTGACGCAGCTTCCTCGACCGACCGGTAAGCGGTGACGCCCCATCTCTGCGCCAGTTTTTCCGCCTTGGCCAGGTCGGGGTCGAACAGCCCGGCAACCGGGAAGCCGGCTTTCCCATAGGCCGGGAAATGCGCATCGCCGACGATCGAGCCGGCGCCGAAAATCACGATCGGCCTGGGCTTTGACGGCTGTGCCCAGGCCTGGGAAAGCGAGGCAGGATCGAAAATGTCATCAGTCATAATGGAAGACTTCGTCCATCGACGCCCACCACTCGCCGTCCTTGCGGGTCGGCAGCGGCTCCTGGCATGGCATGCAGAGCGCCCACCATTCCTGCGTCGTGGGATCGGCGGCCATCTTCGCCATGTCGGCGGCATAGTCGGTGCCGTGGTACTCGAAGGTGCTGAACAAAAGGTGCTCCGGCTCCCTCAGATAAATCGAATAATTCTTGATGTTGCAGGCGGAAATCATCTTGAGGACGTCCGGCCACACGGCAGCGTGAAGCCGCACATACTCGGCGACTTTCTCCGGCTTGAGGCCGAGCACCATTCCCATTCGCTGCATGTCCGCCTCCTATTTTTCTATCGTCGTGGTGAATTCCGCGATGCTCTTCGCCTTGATCGCATCCCAGTCCCAGTCGATACCAATGCCGGGTTCGTCCGGCGCCAATGCGTGCCCGTCCTCGATGCGCATCTTCTTCCCAGTCAGCTCGTCGAGCTGCGGAATATACTCGACATATCTGCCGTTCTGAACGGCGCACGTCAGGCTGACATGCAGTTCCATCAGGAAATGCGGGCAGACCGGGATGTCGAACGCCTCGGCTGCATGCGCCACCTTCAGCCACGGCGTGATGCCGCCGATGCGACCGACATCGACCTGCACGATCGAGCATGCGCCCTTCTGCATATATTCGCGGAAATGCCGGATCGAGTAGAGCGACTCGCCGACGGCGATCGGCGTCGACGTCGCATTCGACAGGCGGATATGGCCGTCTATGTCGTCGGCCGGCAACGGTTCCTCTATCCAGGCGAGATCGAGTTCACGCAAGCGCTCGGCCCGGCGGACTGCCTCGTCGACCGAGAAGCCCTGGTTGCAGTCGGTCATGATTTCGTAGGAGTCTCCAACCGCCCGGCGCACCGCCGTCAGCCGGACAAGATCCTCGGAGCCGTGCGGCTTGCCGATCTTGACCTTCGAGCCGCGAAACCCCTTGCCCTTGGCGGCCAGCGCATCCACGACCAGCGCCTCGGTTTCGATATGCAGCCAGCCGCCTTCGGTCGTGTAGAGCGGGCAGCGGTCCTTGGCGCCGCCGGCCAGCTTCCACAGCGGCAGCCTCTGTTTCTTGGCCCGCAGGTCCCAAAGCGCAGTGTCGATGGCCGCCAGCGCGATTGCCGTGATCGCGCCGATCGTCGTGGCATGGGTGGCGAACTCCAGCTCGTGCCAGATCGCCTCGATCATGTCGGCGTCGCGGCCGATCAGCCGCGGCGCAAGGTGGTCGGCCAGCAGCCGCATCACCGAGGAGCCGCCGGTGCCGATCGTGTAGCTGTAGCCGGTGCCGACCGCGCCGTCGGCGTCGGTGATGGTGACGATCGGTGTTTCCTGGCTGACAAAACTCTGGATGGCATCGGTGCGCTTGACCTTCGGCACCAGGTCGACCATCCGCAGTTCGATTTTCTCGATCTTTGCCATGGTTTTAACCTCGCAATGTCTTGCCCGTTTCAGCAGAAAACAGATGGGCCTGCGACAGGTCCAGGCTCATCTTGACCCGGTCGCCGGCTTTCAGCGGCTTTGGATTGAGCATCCGCGATACCCAGTCGCTGCCGTTGAATTCGGCGAACACCAGCGTCTCGTTGCCGAGCGGCTCGGTGACGGTCACCGGCAACTCCAGCTGGTGGACGTCGACGTCTTCGCCGGAGCTGATGCCATGCCCGGTCGGATAAATGTCGTCGGGCCTGAGGCCGAACACGACTTTGTCGCCGGCCTCGATATTGGCCTTGAACTGGCTGGGCAAAGGCAGCCTCTCGCCGCTGGCGAACAGCAACTGTCCGTCGTCGACAACCGCCTCATGCAGATTCATCGGCGGCGAGCCGATGAAGCCCGCGACGAAGCGTGTCTGGGGCCGGCGGAAGACCTCGTCGGGTGTGCCGACCTGCTCGATGAAACCGTCACGCATGATGACGATACGGTCCGCCAATGTCATCGCTTCGACCTGGTCATGGGTGACGTAGATCACCGTCGACTTGACCTTGGCATGCAGTTTCTTGATCTCGGTGCGCATCTGCGTCCGAAGCTTGGCGTCGAGATTGGAAAGCGGCTCGTCGAACAGGAAGACGTCGGGATCGCGCACGATGGCGCGGCCCATGGCGACGCGCTGGCGCTGTCCGCCGGACAGCTGCGACGGCCGGCGGTCGAGCAATTGGTCGAGGCCGAGAATGCCGGACGCTTCGGCGACGCGACGGTCCATTTCTTCTTTCGCGGCGCCCGCTATCTTGAGCGAGAAGCCGAGGTTTTCGCGCACCGTCATATGCGGATAGAGCGCGTATGACTGGAACACCATCGAGATGTTGCGCGAGCGCGGCGGCAGGTCGTTGACCATGCGGCCGCCGATCTCGATGATCCCGTCGCTGATCGCCTCGAGGCCGGCGATCATGCGCAGGGTTGTCGACTTGCCGCAGCCGGACGGCCCGACCAGCGCGATGAACTCGCGGTCGGCGACCTCGAGATCGATGCCGTGCACCACCGCCACCGGGCCGTAGCTTTTGGTGAGGTTCTTGAGCGATACAGTTGCCATGTCAGCCTTTCACCGCGCCGGAAGTGAGGCCGCCGACGAGGTGTTTCTGGACGATGAAGGTAAGCGTGAGCGCCGGTATGACCATGACCACGGCGAGCGCGCACATGCCGCGCCAGTCGATGGTGAATTCGGCTGTATAGTCGAGCAGGCCGACCGGCAGGGTCTTGGAGTTGATCGAGCGCGTCAGCTGCGAGGCGAGCGCGAACTCGTTCCATGAAGTGAGGAAGGCAAAGATGCCGGCCGAGGCGATGCCGGGCCCGGCGAGTGGAAACTCGACCTGCCAGAAGGCCTGCCAGCGCGTGCAGCCGTCGATCTGCGCGGCTTCGGCGAGATCTTTCGGCACCTGGCGGAAAAAGCCGTCGATCAGCCAGACGGTGAACGGCACGTTAAGCGCGACATAGACCAGGATCAGCCCGAAATGCGTGTCGATGATGCCGAGCCGCGCAAAGACGAAGAACAGCGGCAGCGACAGTGCGATGCCGGGCACCGTGCGCGTCAGCATCAGGCCGAGGAACATCGCCGATTTGGCGCGAAAGCGGTAGCGCGCAAAGGCGTAGCCGCCGGCCATGCCGATGACGATGGCGATCACCGTCGAGGTCACCGAGATGATCAGCGAATTGCGGAAGTAGTCGAGCACCGGAATGCCGCCCTGGCCGACGCCGCTGAACATGGCGATGTAGGCGTCGAGCGAGAGTTGCTGCGGGATCCACACCGGCGGCTTGGCCATGATTTCGACGGTCGGCCGCAGCGACGACAGCACGATCCAGATGCCGGGCAGGCAGATGACCAGCATGGCCAGGAACAGTCCGATGCCGTGAACGATTCCGAGCGCTTTGTTGCCGACGCGATGCAGGCTGTTCTGGTCCATCCTCACCACTCCGCCGCGATCTGCGTGCGCGCCGCGGCGAGCTTGCGGTAGAAATAGACGGTGAACAGGATCGACAGCAGGATCGAGAAATAGGCCATGGCATTGGCCATTCCCATCCTGGCGTCGCTGTAGGCGGTGCGGGCGACCAGCGTCCAGACCAGTTCGGTGCGGCCGGCGGGACCGCCGTCGGTCATGATCTTTACAATGTCATAGGCGCGCGCGACGTCGAGTGAGCGGATGGTCATGGCGATAAAGGCAAACGGCATGATGAACGGCCAGGTGACATAGCGGAATGTCTGCCACGGCGTGCAGCCGTCGACGCGGGCCGCCTCGACCGGTTCGCGCGGCATCGCCAGCAGCCCGGCCAGGATCAGGATCGCGAACACCGAGGTCGACGACCAGATCTCGGCGATCAGGATGGCGATGAAGGCGAGATTGCCGTCGATCAGCCACGGGATGGCGCGGTCGGTCAGGCCGAGCCCCTGCAGGGCATTGTTCACCAGGCCGATATTGTCGTTGAACATGAATTTGAACTGGAAGCCGACGAGGATCGGCGAAAACATCATCGGAAACATCATGATGGTGCGCAGGATCCGTTGGCCGCGCGATGCCTTCTCCACCAGCAGCGCCAGCCCGAGCCCGATCAGCATTTCCAGGTTGAGCGCCACGGTCAGCAGCACCACGGTGCGGGCAAAGGCGACCCAGAAAGCGCGGCTGGTCAGGATGGCGACGTAGTTGCGCGCGCCGATGAAGACCCAGAACGTCTCCGGCCTGGTCAGCCGGAACGGCGTGAAGCTGGAATAGAGCGAAAGCAGCAGCGGCACCACCACCACCGCCGCCAGAACGATCACCGCCGGCAGCAGGAGCAGCAATGGCGGCGAAGGTCTCCAGCCTTTCATGGCGATCCGGTTCTGGTTGGTGCCCGGACACCGAAGGCCGCCATCGGCGAGCTGGGATCAAGACAAAGCGTGTTGCGCATGGTTCGCAAAAAGTTCGGGGACGCCGCTCTTCGATGAGCGCGGCGCCCCCTTGGGAGAATGGTCAAAGCTTGCCGGCGTCCTCGAGGATTTGCGTGGCCTTGGCGGCAGCGTCGTCCAGCGCCTGCTTGGAGGTCTTGTCGCCAAGGATGGCGGCCTGCAATTCGGGATAGACGGCGTTGGAGATTTCGATCCATTCAGGTGTCTGCGGCACGGCAAAAGCGTGCTTTGCCTCTTCCTGGAAAGCCGCCAACACTTCCTTCTTGTAAGGATCATTGGCCGCCTGCTGGATGTCCCAGTCCCACACCGCCGTGCGGGTCGGCAGTGGGCCGCTTGCCGCCTCGAGCTTCTGGCTGTCCTCATTGGTCAGGAACCAGACCAGCGATGCCGCGGCTTCCTTGCTGGCGCAGTTTTCGGTGACCGAAAATCCGTGGTGCCCCGACCAGCCGGTGCGAATGCCGGCCGATCCCTTCGGCGCCACCTTCACGCCGACATTGCCGGCGACCTTCGACGACTTCGGATCGTTGAAGAAGCCTGCCCAGCCCGGCCAGTCGAGGTTGATTGCGACGGTGCCCGAGGCAAAGCCTTGGCCGAGATCGTCCCACAGATAGTTGGTGGTGCCGGCCGGCACCGCCTTGGCCTTGTAGAGATTGGCGAACCAGTCGAGCGCGTGCACGCCGGCTTCCGAGTTGAAGGCCGGCTTGCCATCCTTGTCGAGGTATTCGCCGCCGTCGGCGATGAGCATCTCGTAAAAGCGGCCGTTGATCGCCTCTTCCTTGCCGGCGAACTGGGTACCATAGAAATCGGGCGGGCTGGCGAAGAATTCCGCCTGCTGGGCGACCTCGTCCCAGGTGTCGGGCGGTGTCAGATCCTTGCCGTATTTGGCCTTGTAGGCGGCCTTCTTGGCTTCGTCCTGGTAGAGGCTCTTCTGGTAATAGAGCGCCGAGACGTCGAACTGCGCGCGCGGCAGCATGACCAGCTTGCCCTCGAGCGTGGAGGCCTTGATCGTCGACGGCACGAAGGCGTCGATCTCCTCCTTCGGCAGCAGCTTGTTGAGATCGGTGTAGATATCAGGATATTGCGGCGCGAAGGACGAGTGGTTCGACCCGACGCACCAGTTGATGCTGCCGGAGGCGATGTCCGACTTGATCTCCTTGTCGAGCTCGAAGTGGTTTTTCTTCGAGATCACGTTGACCTTGGCGCCGGTCAGTTTTTCCCATTCGCCGATGCGCGCGTACAGCCCTTCATATTGCTGGCCGCCGATCAGCTTGGCGTCGATGGTGACGCCGTCGAATTTACCGGGCAGGTCGGCAGCAAGGGCAGCACTCGCACCAAGTGCGAGCAGCGTTACGCCGGCCGACAGGCCGCAAAACAGTTTCGTCATTGGTATCCTCCCAAGAGTCTGCGTCGATCGCGTAGTGAGGTCGATCGGCAGGTTCATTCATATACAAACAAAATATTTATAAGATCGTCAAGCCGAAAGTTCTTCCGGAAGCAACCGTTATGCGTATATGAAATATGAAATTCACTGGAGAAGCCCAATGGCAGAGGACGAGGAAGACGAGCGCTATCGAGCCCCGGCGTTGGACAAGGGGCTCGACATTCTCGAGCTGCTGGCCGGCGTCGACGGCGGCCTGACGCAGGCGGAAATCGCCAAGAAACTCGACCGCAGCCCGAACGAGTTCTATCGCATGCTGGATCGGCTGGTGCGGCGCGGCTATGTCACGCGGCCGGATGGCGACCGTTACTCGCTGACGCTCAAGCTGTTTGGCCTGGCGCAGCTGCACGCGCCGGTGCGCCGGCTGGCTTCCTACGCGACGCCGCTGATGCGCGAACTGGCCGAAACCACACAGCAGGCAAATCAGCTGGTCGTCTTCGACCGCGGTTCCGCGGTGGTGATCGCACAGCAGGAGGCGCCGGATTACTGGGGCATCTCCATCCGCGTCGGCTCGCATATCAGCCTGTTCGACACCGGGTCCGGCCATGTATTGCTGGCGTTCCGCCCGCCGGAAGAGCGGCAGATGATGATCTCAGAACATCTGCGCAGTACCGACAAGCCGCCGCAGTCGCCGGAATTCTTCGCCCGCCTCGACCAGATCAGGGAACGCGGCTACGAGATGATGGCGTCGATGCAGACGGCCGGCGTGTTCAATCTGTCGACGCCCGTTCTCGGCTCGGATGGCAAGGCCATCGCCGCACTGTCGATCCCCTACATAACCCTGGTCAACGCACCCAAGGCGCCCGACATCACCAGGACGATAGAGCTGCTGCTGGCAGCGACCGAAAAGCTGTCGCAACTGGCGGGATCGACCGTCAAGCAATCGCGATGAATTCTTATTTGAATGAAGAATTTCTCCGTGAGATGATCTCGAAGTCGCCAGGGAGGAGCGCCGCCATGATCTTCGACACCCATCTGCACCTGATCGACCAGTCCGCGCTGCGCTATCCCTGGCTGGCCGGCGTGCCGGCGCTCAACCGCGATTTCTCCTACGTCGAATATGCAGTCCAGGCCCGCCGTGCCGGCATCGAGGGCGCATTGCATATGGAGGTCGATGTCGATCCAGCCGATATCGAGGCTGAAACCAGCCGTGTCAAAGCGCTGTCGCAGCAGAAGAACAGCTTGCTACGCGGGGCAATCGCCTCCTGCCGTCCGGAAGAGCCCGGCTTTGCCGCCTATCTCGAGCGCCAGCGCGCCGATCCTTTCGTCAAAGGCTTTCGCCGCGTGCTGCACGTCATGCCGGACGAGCTTTCGGAGGGCGCGCTGTTTCGTGAAAACATCAAGCGGCTTGCCGGCAGCGGCCTGACCTTCGACCTTGTCGTTCTGCCGCACCAGATCCCCAAGGCGACGGCACTCGCCGACCTCGCGCCGGATGTGCAGTTCGTGCTCGACCATTGCGGCGTGCCCGACATCAAGGGCGGTGCCGAGCACCCCTGGCGCGAGCACATGGCGGAGATCGCGCGGCGCCCGAACGTCGTCGGCAAAATTTCCGGTGTGGTCGCCTATGCGGATGCCGGATCCTGGACTGTCGAAACGCTGCTTCCCTATGTCGAGCACACCATCGAATGCTTCGGCTGGGATCGCGTTGTCTGGGGCAGCGACTGGCCGGTCTGCACGCTCGGCGGCGGGCTTGCCACCTGGGTGGCGGCGACGCACGCGCTGCTTGCCGGCACCAGCGCCGATGAAAGGCAACAACTGCTGTCCGGCAACGCCAAGCGGCTGTGGAGTTTGTAGAGCATTTTGCAGCCAAGTGATGGAATCACTTGGCGTCGCACAAATGCGGCTAAAACGAATAGGTGGCCTCAGATCGTCGCCGACACGTGCCGCTCGCGACCGTAGAGCGAAACCAGGAGCACGATGACCAGGCCAAGTGCCGCCTGCACGGTCGAGGGCCGGAAGCCGAGGCCGATCAGCAGTGTGTTGATCTCCGTCAGCACCAGCACGCCGGCAATGGTGCCGAAATAGCTGCCGCGGCCGCCGACAAGGGCGGCGCCGCCGACCACCACTGCCGCGATCGTCTGGAACAGATAGGGCTGGCCGACATCGCCATAGGCAGAGCCGGTGAAGCCGAGCAGCAGCACGCCGGCCGCGGCGGCGAAGAAGGCGCTCGCGGCATAGGTCACGGTCCACATGCGGACCGGATCGATCAGCGCCAGCGGCGCAGCACCTGGATTGCTGCCTAGGGCGTAGAGACGGCGGCCGTATGGCGTGCGCGCCAGCACCAGCGCCACCAGCAAGGTCAGCACCGCGACGCATGGCACCAGCCCCGGCACCGGCAGCGGTCCGACCGAACCGCCGATCGAAACGAAGGCGGAAACCGCGGCAGGCGCCGATCCGGATGGAAAGCCACCGGTCCACAACAGGACGGCACCTTGCACGATCATGCCAGTGCCGAGCGTGACGATCAGCGGGTGGATATCGAGCCCACGTGAGATCAGGCCGTTCAGCGCCCCGATCAGTATGGCGAGCGCGACGACGACTGCGCAGACAAGGGCAAAATTCCAGCCGACGCCGTAGAGCTGTGCGGCAACGACATTGGCAAAGCCGATGATGAAGGGGATCGACAGATCGATACCGCCCAGGATTACGACGAGGGTCTGGCCGATCGATGCCACCGCCAGCAGCGAGGCGATCACCAGCAGCGCCCGGATGGCGAACGGCTGGGAGTAGCCCGGGATGAGCAAGGTGCCAAGGAGATGCAAGGCGACAGCGACGGCAAAGGCACCGGCGACACGCGCATTGGTGGATTGGAACCAGGTCTGGCGCATGCTTCTCAGCCTTTCCCTCCCGA
Organism: Mesorhizobium sp. M0898; assembly: GCF_040319695.1. Classification (NCBI taxonomy): domain Bacteria; kingdom Pseudomonadati; phylum Pseudomonadota; class Alphaproteobacteria; order Hyphomicrobiales; family Phyllobacteriaceae; genus Mesorhizobium; species Mesorhizobium sp. M0898. The sequence goes on from NZ_JAMYOE010000005.1 coordinate 98,332, forward strand.
GAGCCGCTCCTGCAGCGCCGTCATGATGACGGCCACAACCAGGATCGCGCCATAGGCGATCTGCAGCACATAGGTGGAGACGTTGAAGGCGGTCAGCACGCTCTGCAGCAGGAAGATGTCGACAGCGCCGATGGCGGCGCCGGCGAGCCCGCCGCGCCCGCCGGCAAGGCTGACGCCGCCGAGCGCCACCGCGGCAATCGCGATCAGCGTGTAGGTTGGCCCGATATTAGGGTCGGCCGAACCGATCAGCGCGGTCAGCATCAGGCCGGCACAGGCGGCAAGTATGCCGGTCATGACATAGGCGATGAAACGCACTTTCGTCACCGGAATGCCGGCCGTGTAGGCGGCGCGGTCGTCGCTGCCCACCGCCATCAGCTGGTCGTAATAAGGCGTCTGTCGCACCAGCCACCAGAACAGCAAGATCAGCGCCAGCGGCAGCGCCGACCAGGGTCCGGCCATTGCCTTCAGCCAGCCCGGCGCCGGCCCGACCGGCGCCGGCAGGACGGTCAGCGTCATGCCGGTGAGGATCAGATAGGTGCCGAGCGTCGCAACGATCGGCTGGATGCGGACGATGGTCGCCAGAAAGCCGTTGGCGGCGCCGACGATCGCGCCGATCAACAGCGCCGCCGGCACGATGAACATCGGCGAAGACATGCCAAGCCTGAGAAACAGCAGCTGGATCACCATCGCATTGACGAAGCCCATCAATGGCCCGACGGAAATGTCGATGCCACCGCGCCCGGCGAGGATCACTGGAGCCGAGGCGAGCGCTGCGCCGATCAGCGGCGCGGCGAGCCCGATCAGCGCGCCCCAGGCGGCAGGATGGAAGCGCGCCGGATTGAGCAGCAGATTGACCGCGATCAGGATCACTAACAGCACTGCCGCAAAGCCGGCGCCGCGCCATCGCGCCGCCATGCGCCGCAACCCGCTCATGCCGCGCGCCCGAACATGGCGGCGATCACCGTATCGCTTTTCATCTCGTCTCCGGTGATTTCAGCCGCCACCTGCTGTTCGCGGAACACCAGCACGCGATGGCAAAGCAGCAGGATCTCCTCGATCTCGCTCGATAGGATGACCAGCGCCATGCCGTCCGCCGCAAGCCTGCGGAACACGTCATAAAGGACGTGGCGCGTTGCCACGTCGACGCCGCGGGTAGGGTCGTTGAGGAGCAGGATCGCCGGTTCCAGCGCCAATGCGCGGGCCAGCAGCACCTTCTGCTGATTGCCGCCGGAAAGCGTGGTGATCGGGGCGTCCGGCCGTGGCGCGATGATCGACAGTCTGTCCCGGTAGCTCTCATAGCGCTGCCGCCGCGCGGCGAAGCTGAGCAGGCCGAAACGCATATCGCGCGACAGCGTCGAGACGGCAAAATTGTCGAGCACCGATTGGGTCGGAAAAATGCCGGTGGTGCGCCGGTCGCGCGGCAAATAGGCGATGCCGCCGGCGACCGCCTTGCGGAAATTGGTGATCGCGCGCGCTCCGGTTGGCGCCTCGACGGTCACCTCGCCGCCGGCCGGGCGTTCCAGGCCGGCCAGCACTTTCAGGAACCGCTCCTGTCCGTGGCCGTCGAGGCCGGCAAGGCCGACGATCTCGCCCGGCGCAATGGTTTGCGTCATGGGGCTTGCGCCCGGCGCGATCACCAGGCCACGCACCGAAAGGCTGGCGCGATCAGCCATGCGCCAGCTCCGCCGCCGTGCGTGGCGCCATCGCTCTGAGAAGTTCGGATGCGGTGGACGTGCCGCGTTCCTCAGTCGTCACCACGCTGCCGCCGCGCAGCACGGAAATCCGGTCCGAAAGCGACATCACCTCGTCCATGCGATGGGTGATGAACAGGATCAGGCAGCCTTCGGAGGCAAGCTTGCGCATCATGGCAAAGACCGCCTCGCGATCGGCAAAGTCGAGCGCCGCTGTAACCTCGTCAAGGATGAGAATGCGCGGGTTGCGCACCACGGCGCGGGCGAGCACTACCAATTGCTGAACCGCAAGCGGCAATTGCCCCGCCAACTGGTCGAGCGGGATCTCGGTCACCGCGAAGCGCTTCAGCACCGCTTGTGCGCGCTGCCGCCGCTCGGCGCGCGGCACGGTGCGCGTCAGCAAGCCGTCGAGGCCGAGCAGGATGTTGTCGGTCACCGAACGGTCAGGCGCGATCAGCACTTCCTGGAACACGGTGGCCAACCCGGCGGTCTGGAACGCCGCCGGCGAGAGGCCGGTAAAGGGCGCTCCGTCGAGCAGGATCGCGCCGCTGTCCGGCTGGACGATCCCCGACAGCAGCTTGACCAGGGTGCTCTTGCCCGAACCGTTCTCGCCCAGGATGGTGTGGATCGTGCCGGCGCGGAATGCGATGGAGGCATTGGCCAGCGCAATCGTTTCGCCGTAGCGTTTCGAGATGGCCTGGACTTCCAGCATGAGCAATCCTGATCGAGAAAGCCGGCACCGCTGGTGCGGAGCCGGCCCTCATAAATGCTACTTGGCGCAGGCGTCCGGCACCTTCGAATAATCCCAGCCCTTGGTCGGTGCCGGATTGGCGAAGTAGGCATCGAGCCATTCCTCCGGCATCGGATCCTTCGGCGGGACCGGGAAGATCGAGACGGCGTCCGGCGTCATGCAGTCCTTGTACCAGGCGCCGAGGTCGGCATTGTGCACCGGCGGAATCGGGATCAGCAGCGTGTTGAGCTTCGGCTTCCGCCCATCCAGCATGCGCGCCCCGACACGAAACAGCGTCTCGGCCGTCCAGTGCGGCAGAACCGCATGGCCTTCGAACCGGTATTTGTCGGGATTGGCCTTCCAGTAGCCGAGCGCATCGCCGGTGATCGAGCCGGTGATCAGCGGGGCAGGGCGGCCGGCCTCGGCAAAGGCCTCGGCGACGACGCGGCTTTCGCTGCCCGTCGTCCACACTGCATCGATCGGCGCCGGATTGGTGGCGATTGCCTGCAGCACCGCTGTCTTGGTGACGTTGGCCGTCCAGTTGCCGTTGACGCTGCGCGAGACCTTGAGCTTTGAATTTTCGGCCAGCGCCTTGTCGCCGCCCTGGCGCTCCTGCACGACGATCGGGTGACCGGCAATGCCTTCGACCAGAAGCACGCTGCCGCCGTCCGGCATTGCTTTGCCGATCGCGGTCATCATGTCGTAGCCCCAGCGCGCATAGTTGGAATCGACATTGATCGAATTCGGGCTGGTCACCGACCCAGCTGCCGTGATGAAGGGGATGCCGGCTTTGGCTGCGGCATCGATGGCATCGTCCAGCGCCGTCGCCGAGCCGGGGATCGAGGTGATGATCGAGCATTTCTTGTCGATGAAGGCGCGGATCTGGTTGATCTGCTGACTGGCGTCGTTGTTGGAATCCGACACCTCGAAGCTCGCCACGGTGCCGTCGGCGATCAGGCCGTCGACCAGCCGCTTCAACTCCTTGGTCACGGTGACGCGCCACGGATTGCCCTGGTAGGACTCGGAGTGGCACCATTTCCACGGCTTTGACGGCGGCGTGAAATTATCCCAGGCCGACGGCAGCACCTTTTGCGGCGCGCCGTCATATTGTGCCTTCAGTTCGGTCGGCAATCCAGCAATCACGCCCGAAACGTCTTGAGCGCAGGCTATGGTCGTGACCGATGCAAGTGCGGTTGCGGCCATAAGGCCGCGGATCAGGCTGTTCATGTTCTCCTCCGTTCGGTTGTTTCAGGCTCCTCCGCCGGCAACGCCGGACACCTGCGTCGAAAGGCTCTCCCGAAACAGGCGATTGAGATCGGCAACGACGTGAGCGGCATTGTGCCTTTCGCTCAGGCCGAGATTGATGCGATCGGACGCCGCCTGCTGGAACGCCATATAGCCGTCGTGCCGCGGCCTCACCCAGGCACCTTCGAGCGTAGCCCGCGTGTCCTTGTAGAAATTGCCGGCGGCGGCGTTGACGGCGGCATCCGCCCAAGCTGCCGCATGGCCGGGCTGGCCGCCGGCCGAGGCGTAAGGGCCGCGCTGCACGTCACCGCTAGCGATCCAGTAGGCGAAGTCGATTGCTTCCTGTCCGGCCTTCGAGAAGGCCGACACGGCGATGCCGGTCCCGCCGAGCGCCGAGCCTTTGGGGCCGGCATTGCCAGCGGCCGGGATATCCGCGAAAGCCAGGCGGTTGGGTCGAAACCCGGCGATGGCATAGGAGACATAGCCATAGATCAGCGGCGCGCAGGCGATCCGCGAGCCGGATCCGGCCATTTGCTCCAGAACGGCGATCGGATCCATGCCAAGACAGGCCGGGTCGACGAGGGCTGCGATCTCGCGCATCATCTCGAAGACCTGCTTGCCCGCTGCCGGATCCACGTGGTCGCCAGGGCCTTCACCGGCGGGCCGGCCGAGATTGCCGGCAAGCGTGTAGAACACCATCAGCGAATGCGGCGGCCTCAGCGGCAACAGCACGTGGCCTTGCCGCGCCAGATCGAGGGCATCGGCCCAGCTCGCCGGCGCAGCCGAAAGCATGTCGGGCCGCCATGCCTGCACCTGGCTGGCCGCGTCGATCGGAAACGCCCACTGCCGGCCTTGCCAGTTGTAGCTCGGAAAGGATCGGCCGACACTGCCCGCCGCAAGTGCCGCGCGTTCGGCTTCCCGGCCGGCGACATCGAGCGGCGCCAGGCAATTCTCGGCGGTGATCTGGCCGACATGCGGATGGTCGACGACGATCAGGTCGTAGGCACGGGCCAGTTCCTCGACCGGGAAGGATTCGAAATCCTGCAGCGAGCGCTTGTCCCATTCAACGGCGATGCCTGTTTGTTGCTTCCACAGTCTCGAACAGGCGACCATCGGGTCATAGCCGCGCGGATGGCTCCAGGTCATGCCTTTGAGCGTGACGTCGCTCACAGCCCGAACTCCGCGCGGATTTTTGCGCTGTGCTCGCCGATGCGCGGCGCGGCCCGCTCGACCTTCGCGCGGATGCCGTCTACCCTGAGCGGCGAGCGCGTGGTGAGGATCGAAACGTCATCCTCGCGCGTCACCGTCTGCAGCATGTCGAGGACCTGGAAGCCTTCGCTGGCCATCATTTCCGGCCAGGTCAAAACCTTGGCGCACCAGATGTCGGCAGGCTCGAGAACGGCAAGCCATTCGTCGACCGTCTTCGTTGCGATCTTTTGCGCGATGATCGCCTTGATCTCGTCGCGGGCGGTGAACCAGGTCGACGGCTGGTCGCGATAGGGCGCAAGCTCCTCGAGCCCGAGGAGATCGGCGAGTTTCGAGATCGGCGTCATGGCGATCGCCAGATAGCCGTCCTTGGCCGGATAGACGCCGTAGGGCGCCGAGAGATAGGCGTGCGCGCTGCGGAAGCTCGACCGCCGCGGCAGCCGGCGCCCGTCATTGAGATGCGTGGTCAGCACCTCGAACTGGAAGTCGACCAGCGCTTCGAGCAGGCTGGTCTCGACATGGCTGCCCTTGCCGGTCACGCCGCGCCGCACCAGTGCGGCGAGGATGCCTTGCGCGGCGGCGGAACCCGCCAGCATGTCGGCGATCGCCAGGCCGAAGGGCACCGGCCCCTGGTCCTCGTCGCCGTTCAGCCACATCACGCCGGAGCGGGCCTGCGCCAGCAGATCCTGCCCCGGCCGCTTGACCCACGGGCCTTCCTCGCCATAGCCGCTGATCGAGGCATAGACCAGGCGCGGATTGATCTTGCGCACCGCCTCGTAATCGAAGCCCAGGCGTTCGATGACGCCGGGCCTGAAATTCTGGATCAGCACGTCGGCCCTGGCCAGCAGGCCGCGCAGCGCCGCAAGGTCGGCCTCGTCCTTCAAGTCGATGGCAAAGCTTTCCTTGGCGCGGTTGATGGCATGGAAAATGGTGGAATCGCCGCCGATCTCGGTGTCGCTGAGATAGAGCCGGCGCGACAGGTCGCCGCCGTCAGGCCGTTCGATCTTGATGACCCGAGCGCCGAGGTCGAGCAGCCGCAGCGAGCAGTAAGGCCCGGACAAGAACTGGCTCATATCGACAACGACGAGCCCGGTCAGCGGCAGTTCGGCAATGGCAGCCATTGCCTATTTCTCCGTCTTGCCGGCGAAATCGGCCGGATTGCGGTACTTCACCGTCTGCAGGTGCTCGCAATAAAGCACGAGCTCGCCTTCACCCTTGAAGACTTCATAGCTGGCGCGGATCAGCCCCATTTCCTTGTATTTTGGCTTCTTGTCGAGGTTGGAGCGGATTGAATAGATCGTGTCGCCTATGAACACCGGCTTGATGAAGCGCAATTTGTCGTAGCCATACGAAAAGGCGTTGACGCAATTGGTGGCGACGAGACCGAGCCCGGCCGAGAACACGAAGGCCCCTGCCACCAGCCGCTTGCCGAAAATGCCTTGCGTCTCGGCGAACATCTGGTCCTGCACGTATGGATGGATGTCGAGCACCAGCGTGTTGAACAGATGGCTGTCGCCCTCGGCAATGGTCCGGCGCAGCGAGCGGATCTTCTGGCCGACCGGCCAGTCTTCGTAGAACCAGTTCTCCGCGTTCCAGACGGGAAGGTCGGCGTGATCCCTAGGCATGTTGGCGGGGTGTGTCGATGCCACGCCCACGGTTGGCGCGAAACCGCTCATGACGACTTCCTCTGGGAGCGGGAATCGTCCATCAGGGCGCGCCGCAGACCAGCGAAATGCATGATCGATCCTCCCGTCAATCTTCTTTTGTGAATAGTATTTTCACATATGGGGTTGTGTTGCAAGCGTGAACAGGCGAAATTTTGCCTGCTCCGTTGGGGCCAATGCCGGCGGAACAAGGGAGGAAGTGATGCAGAATGCCTGTCTGATTTTCGTCGGCAGCCTCAATCGCGACGCCCCGTATTTTCAGGGCGCGCGCGGCATCGGGCTGGGTGTCTACAGTTTCGACGAAGGGACGCTGCAGACGAAGAAACTGGCCGAGACGGGAGACATCGACAATCCCACCTTCCTGTCGGTGACGCCGGACGGCTCCCACATCTATGCCAACTCAGAAGTGTTCACCTGGCGCGAAGGGGTGGTCTCGGCCTACCGTTTCGACAGGCAGACCGCCACGCTGTCCTACATCAACAAGCAGCCGACGCTGGGCAGCATCACGGCGCACAACACCATCACGCGCGACCGGACCAAGCTGCTGGTCGCCAATTACGGCATGGGCGAGGGCGGCCCCGATCGCTCGGTCGTGGTCTATGGGTTGGGTGAGAATGGCGGCCTGACAGCGCCGTTGTCGAGCGTTGTCCATAGCGGGACCGGACCAGATCCTGCCCGCCAGGAGCGGCCGCATGCCCATAGCGTAACCGAGACGGTTGCCGGCGGCATGGCGATCGTCGCTGACCTCGGCATCGACCGGCTGGTGTCCTATCGCATCGGCTCAGACGGCAACCTGACGAAGCTCGCCGAGTCGGCGCTTGCGCCAGGCGCAGGTCCGCGCCATCTCGCACTGCATCCGGGCGGTCGCTTCGTGTTCGTCATGAACGAGCTGGATTCGACGGTTGTCTCGCTGGCGCTGGACGAAGCATCAGGCAAGCTTACGGTGATCGACAGCAAGCCGGCCGTGCCGCCAGAGGCGCGCGACGGCAATCACTGCGCCGACATCCAGATCTCGCCTGACGGCCGCTTCCTCTATGGCTCCAACCGCGGTCATGACAGCATCGTCGTGTTTTCGGTCGACCAGCAAACCGGCAGGATTGCCCTTGTCGACTATACGCCTTGCGGCGGTGCCACGCCGCGCAATCTGGCACTGACGCCCCCGGGCGGCCATCTGTTCTCGGCCAACCAGAATGCCGACCGCATCTCGATTTTCGCCCGTGATGCCGCAACCGGCCGGCTGACCGACACCGGCCGATCCATCGATATTGGCACGCCGATGTGCGTGAGGATCGTGCGTTGAGCGCTGGCGGGTGAAAATTCCGCCAGTACCATGGCCATAAGAACGTGTCGTTTCAATACGAGTGTCGGGACGCCCGTCGCGCGAGATAGGGAGCCACCAGCGCGCGTATGTCTGCGGCCGCTACGTCACCGGCAGCACGCAATGCGCGCTCGTAGCGCCCATATTCGTCAACTGCGCCTTCGAAATCATTGCGGCACAGTTGCTCCTTTATCAGCGCTTTGCAGATCGGTCCGGCATCCGGATAGAAGTCCAATACCGCTAGATATATCGCCCGTGCTTTGTCGGCTTGGTCGGTCCCCGCCAGCCGCTGGCCGAGCCGCAGCCCAAGATCGATCAGTTCGCGACGCACGCGCTCGAAAGCCGGGAGCGACCAGGAAGCGGTTCGCTCGTGCAACAACAACGGGCCCGGGAATGCATGGAAGAGCGCCTCCGCGTCTGGCCGCAATCCCTCCGCATTGACCTTTGCGACAGTCTTGAGCCGTGCTTCCCAGTCGGCGAGGTCGACCCAGACCTTGTCCGATGCAAGGCGAAGCTTGCCTTCGCGCTGGACGATGAGGTCGGTCCGTCCCAACAGCTTGCGCAGCCGATGAAGCGCCTGGTCGCACGCCGCCCGCGCCTGGTCGCCGTCGAGGTTGGGCCACAGCCAGTCCTGAATGGTCTCCAGCGAGCAGGTATTTTCCTTTGAGATCCCCAGCACTCGCAGGATGTCGAGGGCCTTCGTCGGCGGCTTCGCGCCGAGCGCGAGAGGGTTTGCATCGAGTTCGAGCCGAAAGCCTCCGAGGACGTGGACCCTGAGCGGCCAGGGCCAGGCGGCGGGCCGCCGGGGCGGCGGCTCGAGCCGGCGTTCGCGGATCAACGACCGGCAGAACTCGGGCTCGATGCCGCGCTCAAGCGCATCGCCAAGCAGTTCGGCGAGCAACTCCGGAACGTTGAGCAGCACCATTGGCCAGCTGATGTCGCGCAGCGCTTCCAGGAAGGCCTGCAGCCGGTCGCCATAGTGCGGATCGTCGCTCCACAGGTTCTCCAATGCGGCCGCTGCCAGAATGCATATCTCGGTTCGCTTGTGGGCGCCGCCGTCCAACCGCGGCAGCAGATCGCTGAGAAGCACGGCGGCTTCGCGCGGCTTCCTGTCCGCCAGCAGCACCTGGAACTGCGTGATGTAGTGCGGCCAGCGCTCGATCATCGGCTCGTTGGCCGCCTCGATGGCAGTCATGAAGCGCTCGCAATCCTGGTAAGCGGCCGTGAAATCGCCTTGCCTGGCATGGAGCGCGGCGTGGCAATCGGCGACGACGGCGACCTGCGTGGTGAAACGGCTGTCGGCGATCTCGGCCAAACGCTCGACCACTTGGTGGAACTCGGCAAAATCGTTGCGGACCTTCATCTGCATTTGCAAATGATAGAGCCCCCCGAACTCCACGCCCCTCAGCGATTCGCGCTCGCCAATCGCGATCGCCGCCCGCAACGCCGCTTCGGCCGACGGATAGGGAAAATCCCTTCTCTTATAGGGAAAATAACGTCCACTTTCCGCACCAAAGGCGACCAGCCACATGCCGAGAATCCAAGGCAGCACGCTCTTGTCACTCAAATCGTCAACGACGCTGTCGACGGCCTTGGCGAACAGATCGGCGCGCATGGTCGATACCGAAAGATCGATCAGCGTTTCGCTGGCAAGCAGCCGCAATCCGCTCGGATCGTGCTCGGGATTCCGGGTCAACCGCTCCAGGAGTTCGGTTTCGAGTGCTTGTCCGGCGGGGCTGCTGCGATAGCAGTCGTCGCCGAAGTTCAGCGCCCGCATCATGCCAATGCGTACCAGCATCGCTTCCTCGGAAGGTAGTTCTGGAAGCCCGCGTTCGATCAGCTCGAACGCCCGTCGCGTCCACATGGACAGACCTTCGTACGTGCGCCAGCTGGCAGTCTTGACCAACACCGCCCGCGACACAGTGAGGCACAGGCCGCGCAGATCGTCGGCCTCGCCAAAGGCTTGCCACGCCTTGGACAGCCAACGCTCCGCCGCAGCGTCGTCGGGCATGTGGGCCACGCCCAGCCAATAGAAATGCCAGCCATTCATGATGGTTTCCGGCAATCGGCCGCACCACTCGATGAAGGTCGCGCGGCTCCCTTGCGCCAGCAAGTCCTCTGCGCGGCTCAGCAGCAGGTCGCTCGCTTGGTCCCAGTCGTCGGCCTGTAAGGCGAGGCGTATGGCTTCGTCATGACGGCCCGCCCCCGCAAGGACCTTCGCCGCCTTTCGCCGGAGCGATTGCTGCTCTTCCCTGGCAATTTGCTGTGCGAAACGACGCTCGAGGAAGTCGCGCAAGAGGTCATGAAGGTGAAAGATATCGCGGTTGTTTTCCGAGCGCGTGACCAGAAACTGTCGCCTGTAAAGCCTGTCGAGCAGCTTTCCTGCTTCGCCCGACCCGATCATCTCGTCAGCCAACCCGGCGCTGATTTCGGGCAGCAGATTGAGTTTCAGCAGCATGTCCTGGTCGACGGAGGGAAGGGAAAGGAAGAAATGACGACCGAGAACGTCGGGCAGCACGTTCTGCCCGCCGGGGACCGTCTCCGTTGTGCCGTCCAGTCCGGCTTTGGTGCCTTGGTCCGCGAGCAGGACGAGCCCGACCGCCCAACCGCGCGCCGCCTCGACATCGACCCGAGCGGCGTCCCTCGAACGCAGGTGGACGAGATCGCGCGCTTCCGCGGTCGAGAATTCGAGCGCGTGGCGGTCGATGACAGCCATTTTGCCCTTGAGAATGAGGTCGCCCAATTCCTCCTGGGGCAGCGTGCGTGAGACACAGATGCAGCGGACAGTGTCAGGAAGTTCACGGAACATCTCGGAAAGCACCGCCCGAAATTCTGCGGTATCGGCGTCGTGCAAATCATCGAGCACCAGAATTGTGCCAGGCTTTAGCCGAGCGAAATAGGCTCTGGAAAAGCGCCTGGCGAACTCCTTCGGCTGCTCGGCATACTCGGCGCCGAAGACCGGCATGTCTCCAGCCGAGACTGAGTCCAGCGACTGCGCCAGATATTGAAAGAACCGCGCTATATCCTGGTCGCCCTCATCGACACGGTACCATATGTGCGGCGCCTCGACGCTTTCGAGATAATCGATGACCGCGGTCGTCTTGCCGTAGCCGGCCGGCGCCGCCACCCAGCATACGCTCGACCGCGACACCCGATCGATCGCTTCGAGAACGCGGTTCCGCCTCAGTATCCTGGCGCTGCGCGGCGCCGCCAGCTTGGCGATCCGGCCTGTGCCCGAGAGCGGTTGCGTCGCATCGGCTTCAAAGGCGTCTAAGGCGGCCATGGGGGCTCCCGCTCGACCAATCATCGAGCGACGGTCGTGCTGCCATGACCGTCCCGCCGATCCGATTGACGTTAGCCTGGCGCAGTCATGCGACAATTCGTGGGGGCTTCGTAGATGAAGCGGCACTGGCTGATCCCGGGACGGCGGATCTCGATGGTTGCGCAACCTGAAACTGGGCAATGGACGGCGGGCGAACCTCGCACTCGGTCTTCGACCGTCGGCTCCAAATCCGGTAGAAGACCTGATCATGGCTATTCCCTCCGATTGGCAAGCTCATGGGCTGCCTGGCAGTCCTTTCCAAACGCACGAGCTCATCCTGTGCGCAGTGGCATCCGCGCACATCGGTACGGTCACCTAGTTTCCCGGCGATTGATCTCCCAGTTTTCGCAAGCGTGCCTAGTTTTCAAGGCTTGTTGGGCGCCCGGGTCTTCGGTGCCTTACGCAACCGGAAATCGGGAAGCGGACGGGACCGGATTGTGCGAGGGGATGGGCGACCGGTGGATCCCGCACTCTGTTTTCGACAATCCGCTCCAGCGGCCCGCGCGCGGATTGTCCGCACTGCCGCACGCGACGGTGCAGGGCGCACAACCGATCGAGAAATAGCCTTTTTCGATGAGCGGATGCCGGGGGAGGCGATGATGGTCGAGATAGACCTCGATCTGCTGCCGGGTGAAGCGGGCGAGCGGCTCGATCTTCAGGCGTCCGTCAGTTTCTTCCAGCGTCGCAACATCCGTGCGAACTCCGCCATGATAGCGCTTGCGGCCGGAAATCCAGGCCTTGAAACCGCTCAGGGCCTTCTCGAGCGGCAGCACCTTGCGGATGTGGCAGCACCGGTCCGGATCGCTGCGGTGCAGCGATCCAGAGCCGTCGAGCACCCGCAGGACATTTGCCCGGGGCGTGACGATGCGCACGTCGGTGAGGCCGAGCAAGGCCGTCAATTGCGCACGATAGGCGACCGTTTCCGCAAACAGCTTTCCGGTATCGAGCGTGACGATGGGGAGCGACCTGTCGATCGATGCGGCCATGTGCAGCAACACCGCAGATTCCGCGCCAAATGAGGAGACGAGCGCTACCTTTCCGCGGAACAAGTCGGTGACGAGTGGCGCCAGCAGCTCGGGTCCGTCGAGATGGTTCAGCTCCGCGATGATGCCTTCATGCATGGCGATTCGGTCCGGTTTTGGCGTGACGCGGCCGGTTCATAGTCTGCTCACGAAATCGAGGATCGCCTGGCGGTCGGCCTCGTCCAGGCCGAAGAAGCGGTCGCGGACGATCTGCGCCGTGCCGCCATGCGCGAACACTGCATCGCGCAGTGTGGTCGCGCGGCCGTCATGTAGGAAGCGCTGGCGCAGGCGGATGCCGACCAGCGGCGTTGTCCGCCATTCGGCGCCGATGGCGTTACCCTGGATGATCTTGTCGTCGAGCGCCGATCCCATGTCGTGCAGCAAAAGGTCCGAGTAGAGCCTGACTTCGCCGTTTGTGCCCGCCAGCGCCGGCACATGGCATTTGGCGCAGCCGACCGAAGCGAAGAGCCTTCCGCCATCGCTGGCCAGCATTGCGCTTTCGCTCGAGACCGACGGCGAGGCCAGGAAGCCGGCCGAGAACGGGATCAGTGCGCCATAGGCCAGGGTTGCCGACAAAAGCACTCCGCTGGAGCCGAGGCCGATCAGGCGCCACGCACCGCCGGCTTCGCCGAGACGGCCGATGCGTGTGGTGACCCCGAGCGCGACCATCACCATCAGGAACAGGAACTGGTCGACGTCGAGAATGCCGCGGCGCAGTTGCGGATCGAGCGTGATTTGCGAATTGAGCATCACCACGCCGATGAAGGCGACGATGAACCACGGGAACGGGATCGGCGTTGCTCCGGGCGCGCTCTTGCGGCCGCGAAAGAACGTGCCGATGGCCAGCAGAAGCGGGATGAGCATCAGCACCTTGCTGAGCTTGACGAGGGTAGCGGTGTTCAGCGCCCCGTCCGAGACTGCGAAGGAGGCGCCGTAGACCTGCGCCAGTTCGAAGATGCTCGCGCCGACGAACACGCCGTAGAGCCGGTCGTCGAGATGCGGCAGCCAGCCGCCCAGGAACATCACGGGATAGACGAGCAGCGCCGCGGTGCCGCTGAGCGTGATCAGGGCGATCGCAACCCCGGCGCTCTGGTCGCGTGCGCGCATCAGCGCAGCCACTGAGAGAATGGCGGCTGCGCCGCAGACGGCGCTTCCGACCGCGACCAGCAACGCGATCTCGGCCTCCAGCCTGAACAGCCTACGTGCGATGGCGTAGAGCAAAGCCGCGACCAGGATCAGTTCGATGGCCGCCACCGCGAGCGGCATCAGCCCGAGATCGAGGAACAGTCGCGTCGTGATGCGGAAGCCGACAAGGACGACCGCCAGGCGCAACAGGTAGCGCTTGGTGAAGTCGAGCCCCGGGCGCAGGACGTCGGGGCAGGCAAAGCTGTTGCCGATCAGCAGCCCGAAGAGCATGGCGACGAGGACCGGATTGCGCGACAGCGGCTCGCCCAATCCGCCGGCAATCCAGCCGCCCGCAAGGGCGAGCGCGGCCGCCACGGCTATACCGGGCAAGATCGAGTGCGCTTGTTCCGGCGCATGCGAAAACGTCAGGGCGATGCTCATCGCCTGGCCTCCTCGGCCGGGGTGAGCGTTCGCAGATAGGCAGCCACCGCCTCGATCTCTCCGGACCCTTGTTCGACGGGTTGCGTGTCCGTCCCGCTGTGGCCGGAGACGACGCTGGTGATGCCGAGCTCCCTGGTGAAAGCGTCGGCGACCATCTCTTCGAGGACCGCAATGTCGGCCTTCCAGCCATAGCGGCCGACGCGCGTCGCGCCGTTGGCATCGAGGACATAGTGCGGGCGGCCCTTGATCCCGTCGCCTTTGCTGACTGCCTGCGCCTCGATGACGCTGTCGGGTATGTCGTCTATGCCAGCGACGCCGTAGAGGCTGGGCGGCATGCGCAGCGAGATGACATTGGCCTGCTGCGGCAGTGCAGCCGGTTCAGCCGCGATGCCGGCACCATCGCGCAGCATGTAGCGCCGGGCGACCGGGCTGTTGGGATGATCGATCGGGACCGTGCGCCCGGATCCCGGATCCATATGGGCTATCCTGCGCGCGAAACGGTTCTCATCCGCGCTCGCACCGCCGGGGCCGGGATGACAGGACAGGCAGGACGTCGCATTGAACAATGGTCCAAGACCGGTCCGCGGCGTGAAATCGGTCTGAAACAGCTCCCTTCCGCGAGCGGCGAGATCGGGGTTGGCGGCAGCATTTTGCGTCTGCTGGGCCGTCGCCGACACGCCGTGCTCGTCAAAAGCAGGAACCTCGAGCAGCGCTCCGTCGCGGCCGGGAAATCCGGGAAGCTCGCCGCCTATCGTTATCCAGATCCGCTGCGCGTCCGCCGACGTTCCGATGGCTCGCAGGCGATCGCCGCCGAGAGGCCCAAGGCCAGGGATGTCGATCGTCGCTCGTGCGAGAAGCCGGCCGTCCTGGCTTATGCGCAGCAGCGAGCCGTCGCCGCGATTGGCGACGAACAGGTCCGACCCCCCGGCAAGCGTCGTATGGCTCGAAAAGTGCGGATTGGCGATCTCGGGGACAGCGGCGGCGATGTCGACTGGACGATCGAATTCCGGCAGCGAGACCATGCCAGCCCCGGCGACCGTGAAATGCCGCCGGTCGTCTTGCAGTTTCAGCAGCACCAGCCGGTCGCGGCCGGGGTCGGCGATGTAGAGAACACGGTCCGGATTCCACTTGAAGGCAATGCCGATGACGCCGGGATCGTCGCCGCTGTTGCGGCCCGTGCTCACCGTGCCAGGGCCGGCTAGGCCGTCGACACCGTCCTGGACATGGACCTGGACCACGCTGCCGTCCGCAGTGACCGCAGCGAACACGGCAAATCCGCTGCCGTCCGGTGACGGGCCGAGAAACGCCGTTCCGAGCGCGCCGGTCTGCAGCCCGCCGGGCGTCAGTTGGCCGCTTGCCCGGTAGTTCAGCCGCTTCGCCAGCCATCCGTTGGCCAGCCAGCCGCTCGCCAGCCATCCAGTGGGTTGAGCGATCTGCGCTTGTTTGCGATCGGTAGACCGGCCGGCGAACACGCCGCCGGCCTCGCGGCTTGGCGCATTGTCGAGCGGGGCTCCGTCGGGGTCGACGACGGTGACGCTGCCTTCGCCGGCCAATCCGTTCGGCGCGTTGGCGATCCAGGGCCTTCCAAAGGCGTTGTTGATCGAGATGTAGCGCGGTCCGGATGCCGCCGCCAGCCGCGCCGTTCGAGCCTGGCCATTGTAGCGCCGGTTGAGGAATGGCTCGCTCTGCGCCGTGTAGAGCTGGACTGGGCTCGCTCCGCCATAGTCGGCTAGATCTTGGTCGGTGAGATCCTGCGGAACCAGGATCGTGCCCGATTTGTCGCCGCGCGGATCGATTGACAGGATCGCGCCAGGTTTGAATACGAGATCGCCTGGTGGCGCGCCGAAATTGCTGCCTACCGCGACCAGAACCCTAAGCGGATCGAGCACACGTCCTTCGCGCGTGGTCAGCAGGAATTCCGGATTTCCCGGTATCGGTCCGCCATTATGAAAACGCCCCACCTCGCGCACGCCGGCCACGCCCGGCAGCCCGACGGCGACGATACGGGCGCCCAGGCGCCAGGCGGAGATGTGATCGCTGGTGAAGCCCACCGTCGGCAGCAAGCTGAAAGACACCGCTGTCATTCCGGAGATAATCCGGCCAAACGAAAGGTCCAGCGAGGCGCAGCTTCCTCGCGACCGACGAGTTTTGACGAAATCCATAAGCACCGCGGCAAGGCCCTTGCGCATTGCGACATCCCCGGCTCGATACCTCGATGCGTCTACATGCGGCCCCGAGCATGTGACGCTTATCTCGACGCAATCATTGAGCGGGTGCACTTACGTATCGTGTACGGCACCTCAACCGCCGGCCGTATCTTGCGCTTTGGGGGAAGGCGTGCGGCCGCGCGCGCTTCGCAAGGCAAGCGCTTGTCGGGCAAAGGTGATTATGGGCATGGCGAGGTTGCCGCGAACGGCAAATTTTCAGAACTCGAGCGCCTGCCTGAGTGCCGGGCCGCTCCTGACGCGCAAATCGAGGTCGGCCTCGATATGGTCGATGTGGTGCAGCATCAGCGCGCTGGCGCGTTCGGCATTGCCATTTTCCAGCGCCTCGAGGATCTGCGTGTGTTCGTTGTGGCCGCAGCTCGAGATGCCCGAGCGGCCATAGAGTGCGATCACCAGCGATGAACGAGCGACCAATTCCTCCATGAAGCGCTGCAGGATGACGTTTCCCGCGACCGACGCCAGAAGCAGGTGAAAATCCCCCGACGCCTTGATCTCCGATCGCCTTGCGTTCGGTCCGCGTTCGGCGATGAAACGGCCTTCTTCGTCGAGCTGGGCCTTGAACGCGGCGACATGCGCCGGCGTTATCCGTCCGGCGGCGGCGATCGCGATGCCTGGTTCGATGAGCCGGCGCGAAGCAAAAACCTGCCGCGCTTCCTCCGGCGACGGATTGGCGACGAAGGCGCCGCGATTGCGCTCGGTGCGCACCAATCCCTCGAAGGAAAGCATCTGCAGTGCGGCACGCGCCACGGTGCGGCTGACATCGAACAGCGTGCCGACTTCGCCTTCGGAAAGCTTTGTTCCCGGCGCCAGCCGGCGATCGACGATCGCGTCGCGCAACTGGTCGCGGATCGCCTGCGCGCGATCCTCGTTGGCGGCCTCGATAGCAGGGAAGGTCTGGTCGGCAATGTTCATGGCAGTGGTCCTGCGTTCTTCTACCCTGAATCGCATCGCTTGGACGAGAGACAAAGTGAATACAGAGATGAAAAAGATTGCATACGATCTTTGCGAAGATCGGCGGCAATCGCCTATAATTTGTGCATCGCACAAGGGCGACGTGTCGGCAGCTACATAGAGGCAGCCCTGATTTCTTCGAGGATTCAGTCAGTTGGTGCGGCGGCGCGCAACTGGCACGCATGATGCTTTGGCTAATCCGACCAAAGGGGAAGCTGGATGTCCAAAGCCGCCGAAATCGACATTGTGTCCGTTTCGAAAGTCTATGGCGCGACGACTGCCGTCGAAGGCATCAGCCTGAAAATCCCTGCGGGAACCTATTGCTGCCTGCTCGGTCCGTCCGGCTGTGGCAAGACCTCGACGCTGCGCATGATCGCCGGGCACGAGAGCATATCGAGTGGCGACGTGCGTCTCGGCAACACAGTGGTCACCGACCTGCCGCCGGCCAGGCGCGGCACTGCCATGATGTTCCAGTCCTACGCACTGTTTCCGCATCTCGACCTGATCGACAACGTCGCCTTCAGCCTGAAGATGAAAGGCGTCGGCAAGGAGGAGCGCCGCGCCAAGGCGCTCGACATGCTGAAGCTGATGCAGATGGAGGCCTATGCCAGCCGCCGCCCGGCGCAGCTTTCCGGCGGGCAGCAGCAGCGCGTTGCCCTTGCGCGCGCCTTAATCACCGATCCCGAGGCGCTGTTGCTCGACGAACCGCTTTCGGCGCTCGATCCTTTCCTGAAGATCCGCATGCGAGCCGAACTGAAGAAGCTGCAGACGTCGCTCGGCATCACTTTCGTCCACGTCACCCACAGCCAGGAAGAGGCGATGGCGCTGGCCGACCTGATCGTGGTGATGAACGACGGCCGTATCGAGCAGGCGGCGCACCCTCGCACGGTGTTCGAGCGGCCGGCCACGGCCTTCGTCGCTCGTTTCATGGGCGACCACAATGTCATCTCCGGGCGCGTCGCCGGCAGTCGCGACGGCATGGTCGTTTTCGATGTGCCCGTCGGCGTCACGCTCGCCGCCAGCGGGCAGGGCAGGGAGACCGGGGAACCCATCGACATCGCCATTCGCACCGACCACGTGCGCATCGGCGAGCCGCCGGCAGCCGGGCTCGGCTTCACTGGCATCGTTTCAAACATCGAGTACCGCGGTTCGACCGTGAAGCTCTTGGTCAATGGCGCCGGCATCGAAGATTTCACGGTGATCGTCGACGACACCAGCTTCTTCGCCAGGCCGGTTGCCGTCGGCGACGCAGTGCCGATCGCCTGGGACGCCGAGGACGCGATCGTCCTTGGCCGTCTCGATTCCTGAAATCCAGCATAACCAACCAAAACAGGGGAACTGAACATGACCAACACCACCGACAAGAAGACTGGAATATCGCGACGTTCGCTGCTCAAGACAGGTGCCGCCGCCGTCGGTTTCGCCGCCGGTTCCGGCGCCATATCTGGCTTTCCGACCATCTGGGCGCAATCGAACATTACGCTGCGCCAGTTCGGCACCGGCGTATCCAACCTCAATGCCATCGCCGACAAGTGCAAGGCCGACCTCGGCATCACGCTGGAGATGACAGCAACCGATTCCGACGCCGCCGCGCAGCGCGCCGTGACGCAGCCCGACAGCTACGACATCGCCGACATCGAATACTGGATCTGCAAGAAGGTGTTCCCGACAGGCGTCCTGCAGCCGATGGATGTCAGCAAGCTGAAATATTACGACGAGCTGGTGCCGCTGTTCAAAACCGGCAAGCTGACGCCGGACAGCGTCATTGCCCAGGGCACCGCGCCGCATACCGTCGGTTACGTCGAGGCGCAGGACAGCAAGGTCTTCGCCAAGGCGCCGACCAACTGGTTCACCATGGTGCCGACGATCTACAATGCCGATACGCTCGGCATCCGCCCCGACCTCGTCGGCCGCGATATCACCACCTGGGCCGACATCATGGATCCGGCCTTCAAGGGCAAGACCGCCATCCTCAACATCCCGTCGATCGGCATCATGGATGCGGCGATGATCATGGAGGCAACGGGCAACATCAAATACGCCGACAAGGGCAACATGACCAAGGAGGAGATCGACAAGACGATCGACTTCCTGATCAAGGCCAAGCAAGCCGGCCAGTTCCGCGCCTTCTGGAAATCCTTCGACGAGAGCGTCAACCTGATGGCTTCAGGCGAAGTCGTAATCCAGTCGATGTGGTCGCCGGCCGTGGCCGCGGTCCGCTCCAAGGGCATCGCGTGCCGGTTCCAGCCGCTCAAGGAAGGCTACCGGTCCTGGGGTGGCGGGCTTGGCCTGGCAGCCCATCTCTCCGGCGCCGAACTCGATGCCGCCTATGAATACATCAACTGGTACACGTCCGGCTGGGTTGGCGGCTATCTCAACCGCCAGGGCTATTACTCGGCCAACATGGTGTCGGCCAAGAAGTTCATGTCCGAGGACGAGTGGGGCTACTGGATCGAAGGCAAGCCGGCAAAGGGCGATATCCTGTCGCCGGACGGCAAGGTCATGGAAAAGGCTGGCGCCGTGCGTGACGGCGGCTCGTTCGAAGAGCGCATGGGCAAGGTCGCCTGCTGGAACTCGGTCATGGACGAGGACCGCTACATGGTGAAGCGCTGGAACGAGTTCATCGCTGCTTGATGCCCTCTGCCTTCTCCCCTTGTGGGAGAAGGTGGATTGGCGCGCAGCGCCAAGACGGTTGAGGGGTGCTGGACGGAGCACTGTTGGTGCCAAGCTGGAACACCCCTCATCCGACCGAGCTTCGCTCGGCCACCTTCTCCCACAGGGGGAGAAGGGAACACCCCTCAGTCGCATCGCCGACTTCGACCGAGATATAGATGGCAGTAGCGCTCGAACAATCCACGCACGTTACGTCTGCAAAGCCTGCCAGACGTAGGCGCTCCTTTGCCGGAGTCGCCCCCTATCTCCAGGCGGCACCGCTGGCGCTGATCCTCGGCGCGTTCCTCCTGCTGCCAATTCTGATGATCGCCGTGGTCTCATTCTGGGATTACGATTTCGCGGCGATGTATCCGGATTTCCTGACCACCAATTATTCCGACACGCTCGGCTCCTGGGTCACCTGGAAAACCTACCTGAATACGCTGAAATACGCCGCCATCGTCTGGGCGCTGACGCTGTTCATCGGTTTCTGGGTCGCCTATTTCCTTGCCTTCCATATCAGGACCACGGCCATGCAGATGGTGCTGTTCCTTGTCTGCACGGTGCCGTTCCTGACCTCTAACATCATCCGCATGATCTCGTGGATTCCGGTGCTTGGCCGCAATGGCCTGGTCAACTCGACGCTGGTGCAAATGGGGCTGATCCCGAAGCCGATCGAATGGCTGCTCTATTCCGAATTCGCCGTGGTGCTGGCCATGGTGCATCTCTATACGCTGTTCATGGTGACGCCGATCTTCAACACGCTGATGCGCATCGACAAGTCGTTGATAGAAGCCGCGCGCGACGCCGGTGCTTCCGGCTGGCAGGTTCTGTGGAACGTCGTCATTCCGCTCGCCAAGCCCGGCATGGCGATCGGCACCATTTTCGTCGTCACCCTGGTGATGGCCGACTTCTCGACGGTGCAGGTGATGTCCGGCGGGCAGAGCGCCTCCGTCGCGCTGATGATGAAGAACCAGATGTCGCTGCTGCAATATCCGGCAGCCGCCGCCAACGCCGTCGTGCTCTTGGTGCTGGTGCTGCTGATGGTCGCGGGCATCCTGCGCATCGTCGACATCCGCAAGGAGCTGTGAGGCGATGAGCCAGCACAAGCGCACCCTCGAATTCTATGTGTTGGCGGCGTTCTTCGGTCTTTTCGTGTTGTTCCTCTACGGCCCGCTTTCGGCGATCCTGATCCTCTCTTTCCAGGGCGAGAACGGCGGTCTGACATTTCCGCTGAACGGCGTGTCGCTGCACTGGTTCGCCAATTTGTTCGAGCGCCAGGCGGTCGGCGACTTCGGCGGCAGCTTCAAACGCTCGCTCGTCCTTGGCCTGATGGTGATGGTCGTCACTGTCGCCGTGTCGCTGCTCGCCGGCCTGGCCTTCCGGCAGAAATTTCGCGGCGCAACCGCACTGTTCTATCTGGCCGTCGCCAGCCTGGTCGTGCCGTCGATCATCATCAGTCTCGGCATCGGCGTCGTCTTCCAGCAGATCGGCTTCCGCCCCGCCTGGTACACCTCCGCTTTCGGCGCCCATCTGACCTGGACCTTGCCTTTCGGCGTGCTGATTATGTTTGCTGTCTTCAACCGGTTCTCGCCAGCCTATGAGGAAGCCGCGCGCGATCTCGGAGCATCGTCGTGGCAGACCTTTGCCCATGTCGTGCTGCCGATGATTGCGCCCAGCCTGATCGGCGTCGGCCTGTTCGGCTTCACTCTGTCATATGACGAGTTCGCCCGCACGCTGATGACCTCGGGCACGTTCAACACGTTGCCGCTCGAAATCTACGGCATGACGACGAATGTCACGACGCCGGTGCTCTATGCGCTGGGCACCGTGACGACCGTGTTTTCCTTCCTGGTGATCCTGCTGACGCTCGGCGCAATCGTCTATGTCGGCCGCCGCCGCGAGCGTGCCTGACAGTGCAGATCCTCGTCGTCAATCCAAACACCACGGCCAGCATGACCGGCACTATCGCAGCGGCGGCCCGATCGGTCGCTGCTCAATCGACGAAGATCATTGCCGTCACCTCGTCGATGGGACCTGTATCGATCGAAGGCTATTACGATGAAGCACTTGCCGTGCCCGGCCTGCTGGTCGAGATCGCCGCCGGCGAACGCTCGGGCGCGCAAGCCGCGATCATTGCCTGTTTCGACGACACCGGCCTCGATGCCGCGCGCGCCATGGCCAACATTCCGGTCATCGGCATTTGCGAGGCATCGCTCAGCACGGCCTCGTTCATCGCCCAGCGCTTCACCGTCGTCACCACCACCGGACGTTCGCGCGTGCCGGTCGAAGGCCTGGTGCAGCGCTATGGCATGGTGGGGCGGGCACGCGTACGCGCCGCCGACATCCCGGTTCTTGCCCTCGAAGATCCGGCGTCCGACGCACTGCTCAGGCTGCGCAGCGAGATTGCGCGCGCCATCGACGAGGATCGCGCCGAGGCGATCGTGCTCGGCTGTGCCGGCATGGCCGATCTGGCGGCGGCGCTGCAGCGGGAATTCGGGCTTCCGGTCATCGACGGCGTGGGCGCTGCCGTGAAACAGGCCGAGGCATTGATCGCCCTTGGCCTGACGACATCCAAGCGCGGCGCCTATGCAAGCCCTCTGGCAAAGCCCTATCATGGCGCCTTAAAATCCTTCGCGCCTGGCGCCGCCGAGTGATCGCAATGCCCCGAACGATCCGAACGCTCGCACGTGAAGAAGTGCAAACCCTTGTCGATTGGGCGGCGACGGAAGGCTGGAATCCCGGCCTTAACGATGCCGCGCTGTTTCAGGCAGCCGACCCGCAGGGCTTCATCGGCGCCTTTATCGATGGCGAGATGGCGGCCGGCATTTCGGCCGTTGCCTATGGCGACGGTTTCGGCTTCATCGGCCTCTACATCTGCCGGCCGGACAAGCGTGGCCAAGGCCATGGCAAGGTCGTTTGGGATGCCGGCACGGCGCGGCTCGGCAAGCGCACGATCGGCCTCGACGGTGTCGTCGAACAGCAGGCCAACTACCGCAGCATGGGTTTTGCACCGGCCTACCGGACGATCCGGTTCATGGGGGCACCGAATGTGCCGGCAGCCGTCGGCAACGACATTCGCGCCATAGGGCCGGAACTCGTGCCGGACATACTGGACTATGACCGCCGCTTCTTTCCCGGTCCGAGGCGATCCTTCCTGGAACACTGGCTGCGCCCGCCGCATATGGCGCTTGCGATCCTCGAGCACGGCGCCATTGCGGGATACGGCGTCGCGCGCCAATGCCGGGACGGCTGCAAGATCGGCCCGCTCTTTGCCGACAGCCTGGACGCGGCAAGCCATCTCTTCGCCGCGCTCGCGCACATGTCCGGTCCCGGAAACGTCCATCTCGACGTTCCCGAAACCAGCCGGCAATTTGCAGACTTGCTGTCGTCCGCAGGCCTTCAACCGGGCTTCGAGACGGCTCGGATGTACAAGGGAAAGGCGCCGCAGCTCGTGCAGTCCGGAGTTTTTGCGATAACGACGTTGGAGTTGGGGTGAGGCGGTACAAGCCGACTTCCAGTGCAAAGTCGGGCAACAGGACTACGCGGTCTATTTTTCCTGAACTGAAATGCCGGAATCGTCGATGCGAAGTTCCACGCCTTTCGGCCTAGTCTCCTCGCGATAAACGTAAATCCCCAACGCAATAACGGCGACGGCCAAAGCGCCGATGATGAGATAAAGATAGTTCTGCTTCATCCGCTGTCGTTAACAACATGGTGTGGGCGAGTCTAGCAGTTCGGGTATCAGGACGGCGGCCAGAGACGCACGTCGATCAGCCATCCAGCCGGTCGCGCAGCATGCTCCAGGGGAGCACCATGTTTGGTGCATGCCGCATCAGGCTATGGAACGGGATCGGCGACGGCGGCGCAAACGGCAGCGGCAAATCCTGAGGCTTTGTGCCATCAGCCCAATCCGCAAGCACCTTGCCCATCGCAGTGGTCATGGCGATGCCGCGTCCGTTGCACGCGAAGCCGGCGATCAGCCCGGGGCCGAGATCGACGAGGTGCGGCAGGAAGTCGGGCTCGACGGCAGCCATCCCCGACCAGCTGTATTCAAGCGGCGGGATGTCCGGGAGATCGAGATATCTGGCAAGCCGCCGCCAGATCGCCCGCGGCACCCGCGTGTCGGCACCGGGGCCAAAAACATGCATGCCGCCGGTGATCAGCCTGTTTTCGCCGTCGAAGCGGAAGGTGAAGAGATTGCGTCTTGTGTCGCCGACGCCTTGCCCGCCAGGAAGCAGGCGAGTGCGTATTTCGCGCGGCAGCGGCGCTGTCGCGATCTGGAAGATTTTCAGCGGGAAATAGGTTCGCTGCAACGCCCGATCCAGCGCTCCGCCATAGGCGTTGGTGGCGACCAGCACCTTTCCTGCGCGTACCGAACCGGAGGCCGTCTTCAAAGCCCAACCATCGCCTATGTGATCGATCGACGCGACACGCGTATGCTCGAAGATGCGCGCTCCGGCCTTTTCCGCCGCGTCGGCCAATCCGCGCGCATATTCGACCGGATTGAGGACGCCACCCGATCTGTCGATCCAGCCGCCGAGATAACCGCGAACGCCGGTCAGCTCTTCGACCGCCTGTCTATCCAGCGCAATAGCCGGCCTTCTGCGCGGTGCCCATTGTTCGGCGCGCGATCTGGTCTTTTGCAAAGCAGCCGGTGAATGGGCTGGTTGTATCCAGCCGCTCTGGACGGCATCGCATTCGATGGCATGCCGCCTGATCAGGTCGAAGACGAGGTCGGCGCTGCCGGCGGCGAAATCGACAAGGCGTTCGCCGCGTTCGGGCCCGAGTTGGGCAATGATATTGTCGGGGTCTCTTTTCGCGAAATTCGGGACGACGAAGCCGGCATTCCTGCCGGTTGCCCCCCAGGCGATGATTTCCGCCTCGATGACGGCAACCGAGATGCCTTTCTCGGCACTGTGCAGCGCGGTGGAAAGGCCTGAAAACCCGCCGCCGACAATTGCCAGATCGACATCGAGTGCGCCTTCGAGGGTGGGCCGGTCGCGGCGACTGCGGCTGACGGCATGCCAAAGGGAAACGCCGTGCGGCCCGGTCACGCCGTTCATGAGCCGCTCTCGCTCGGGGCCACGCGTGCACGCTTGCCGAACCTTGGACGCCGCGGCCTGTCGCCAAACAGGCCGTTCGGCCTGACCAGAAGGATGACGCACAGCATCACGCCGATGGCGACGATCTGCAGCGAAGCGGCGCGGGCCTGCTGTTCCGGCGAGAACAACATACTGGTCAAGGCTCCCGATCCTGCCCATATCGCCCAGACCAGGATGCTGCCGATGACGGCGCCGATGTTGCTGCCCGAGCCACCGACGATCAGCATCACCCAGACCTGGAAAGTCAGTGCCGGCAAATAATTGTCCGGGGCGATGAAGCCGGTGAAATGCGCCTGCAGCGCACCGGCAAGCGCCATGATGGCGCCACCGACGGCAAAGGCCTGGACGCGGTAGAACCGTGCGCTTTTGCCTAGGGATATCGCGGCCCGCTCATCCTCGCGAAGCGCCTTCAACACGCGCCCCCACGGGCTGCGCGACAGATGCTCCAGCGCGAGATAGACGATCAGCGTCACCACCGAGACGATTGCAAGGTTCGAAAGGTTGAACAGCAACGGCGTTTCGGCAAGACCGCCGAACGGACGCGGAATAAAGCCGATGCCGAACGGCCCGCCGGTCAGCTTCTGGGCATTGAGCGCTACCAGTTGCACGACGACGGCGACGCCGAAAGTAGTGATCGCCAGATAGTCCGATCTCAGGCGTAGCGTGGCAATGCCGGTGATGGCGGCGGTGACGCCGCCCAACAGCATGGCGCCAAGCCAGCCGATAAGGATCGGCAGGTCGAAGCCGCCCAGGCGCGCGGCATCGTCGGGCGTGGTCAGCAGCGCCGAGGTGTAGGCGCCGATGGCAACGAAACCAGCGACCCCGACATTGAAAAGCCCGGTCAGCCCCCATTGCAGATTGAGCCCGAGCGTGATGAGCGAAAAGATCAGCGCGGTGGTCAGGAAGAAGGCGCCGTAGCTGAGCAGATCCATCAGCGTTCCCTCGCTCCGAAAAGGCCGATGGGCCGCACGAACAGCACCGCCATCAGGATGATGAACGAGACGGCTGCCCGCCATTCGGCGCCGATCAAATGCACGGCAGCCGCTTCGGCCATGCCGATGATCAGGCCGCCGAGAACGGCGCCAGGCACGCTGCCGATGCCGCCGAGGATGGCGGCCGCGAACATCGGCAGCAGCATCTCGAAACCCATGAACGGGCGGACCTGGATGAGAATGCCGATCATGACGCCGGCGACGCAGGCCAGCGCGCCGCCGATGATCCAGGTGACGCGCACCACCCTGGCGACGTCGATGCCGACGATGCGGGCAAGTGCCGCGTTCTGGCTCAATGCCTGCATTGAGCGGCCGGTCTGGGTCCGCGTCATCAGGAGATGCACGCCGAGCACCAGCACGGCGGTCAGCAGCAGCAGCGCGATCTGGTCCGGGGTGATGCGGATGCCGAAACCTATCGGCATGGCGATCTGGATCGCCCGGCTGAAATAGGTCGGACGCGAGGTGAAGATGAATTCGAGCAGGCTTCTCAGCGCCATCGAGGCGCCGAAGCTGGCCATCACCACGATGATCGCCTGGCCCTTGGCCCGCAGCCGCGCGAACAGCACTATGTCGAGCACCAGCGCCAGCAGGCCGGTGGCCGCCATGCCGATGATGAGCGCGACGATCAACGGCCAACCGAAGGAGAGGGGCGCGATCGGCGCGATCTTGCCGAAAATCGCGCCAATGGCGCCAACCACGGCGAGCGTCGCATAGGCGCCCCAGGCCATGAAGTCGCCATGGGCGAAGTTCGAGAAGCGCAGGATCGAATAGGTGAGTGTCACGCCGATGGCGCCGAGGCCGATCATCGACCCTGCCAGCAGTCCGTCGACGACGAATTGCAGGTTCATGCCGCGCTTCCTTGTCCAAGGTCGAGGCGGCGCTGGCCAAGATAGAGTTCAGCGACGACCGGGTCGTTCCAGAGCTCGGAGGCGACGCCCTGGTGCCGCTCCTTGCCCTCGACCAGCACATAGGCGCGGTCTCCAATGGCAAGCGCTGCCTTGGCGTTCTGTTCGACCAGCAGGATGGTGACGCCGGACTTTCGGATGCCGGCCAGCATCTCGAACACCATCGCCACGAATTTCGGCGACAGGCCGGCCGACGGCTCGTCGAGCACCAGCACCTTGGGATGGACAATCAACGCCCGGGCGACGCCCAGCATCTGCCGCTGTCCACCCGACAGATTGCCCGCGGCCGTTCTGCGCTGACGGGCGAGATCGGGAAAGGCCGCATACATCTCCTCGATGCGGGCTGGGACCTCGCGCGGCCTCAGGATGCCGCAGGCGACCCTGAGATTGTCCTCGACCGACATCAGCGGGAAGATGTTCTCTGTCTGTGGCACGAAAGCAAGGCCACGGCGGACCATGATGTGAGCGGGCGACGCCGTGATATCCTTGCCGTCCAGCAGCACCGTGCCGCCGGTGATCGGGACAAGGCCGGCGATGGCCTTGATAAGGCTCGACTTGCCGGCGCCGTTGGGACCGAGAACGACGACGATCTCGCCCTGGTCGACGGTGATCGAAGCGCCGCGCACGATCGGAACGCCAGGCTCGTAGCCGGCTTCGAGATCGCGGACATCGAGTACCTTTTGGCTCATGCCGTGCCTCCGAGGTAGGCCTCGATGACGCGCGGGTCGCGCGCCACCTCCTCCGGGGTGCCTTCGCACAGAAGCTGGCCGCTTGCCATGACCAGGACGCGGTGGCAAAGCCGCGTCACCATGTCGATATTGTGCTCGATCAGCAGGAAGGTGATGCCGCGCGCATTGATGTCGCGGATGCGATCGATAATGATCTCGAGCAGGGTTGCGTTGACCCCGGCCGCCGGCTCGTCGAGCAGGATGATCGCCGGGTCGGCCATCATCACGCGGGCCAACTCGAGCAGCTTGCGCTGGCCGCCTGAAAGCACGCGCGCAGGTTCGTGCGCGAGGTGAGCGATCGTGACGAGCTCGAGCAGTTCGACGGCTCTTGTCTCGGCAGCCCTTTCTTCGGCAGCGACCCGCCGGGGCGTCAGGAAATTGGCGAGCAGTTTTTCTCCAGTCTGTCCTTGCGCGGCCAGCATGACGTTTTCGATCAGCGTCAGGTTAGGCAAGGGCCGGGGGATCTGGAACGTGCGGCCAAGGCCGCGGCCGATGCGCCGATGGGCTGCTTCCCCCGACACCGATACGCCATTGAGGAGGATTTCGCCGCTGGTCGGCAGAATGCTGCCGGCGAGCAGGTCGAACATCGTGGTCTTGCCGGCGCCGTTCGGGCCGATGAGGCCGAGTATTTCACCCGGCCGGACGTCAAACGAGACATTGTTGACCGCGACGAGGCCGCCGAAGCGCTTGACGACGTTCCTGGCCGTCAGAACCGGCGTGCGGATCTCCTCCTGCCGTTCCGTCGTGTCGCCCATGAATCCCTCAGGCCGAAAGCGATCTTCGCCGCCAATGATTTGATTTGTGATCACACTTGCTTTGATCACGCTATTCGGCTTTAATTTCTTCCGCAAGCCGAAAACGGCCAAGACCGGGATTGCCCATGCAGAAGGCCGCCATCGAAAAGAACAATGAGGTGATCGCAGCCCAGCTTACGCCGGTCGGCCGCGAGACCGTGCAGGATCGCGTCTATTCGGAGCTGCGCCGCGCCTTGATCGGCGGCCTTTTCGAGCCGAGCCAGGTGCTAACCATCCGCGGCCTCGCCGACGCGCTGGTCACAAGCACCATGCCGGTGCGCGAGGCGCTCGGACGGCTGATCACCGAGAAGGCGCTGGAGGCGCTTCCCAACCGTTCGGTGCGCGTGCCGCCGATCACGCTGGAGCGCATCGACGACCTCTTGCGGGCCCGCTCCCTGATCGAGGGCGAAGCGATCGCCCTGGCCGCCACGCGCATGAACGCGCGCCAGATTGCTTCGGTCGAGGCCATGCTCGGCGAATGGGACGAGATGCGGGCGCTGAAGCACAAGAAGGATATCGACCGCGAGGCCACGCTCAACCAGAGCTTCCACTTCGAGATCTACCGTTGCTGCGGTTCCGCCGTGCTGATCCCGATGATCGAGAGCCTGTGGTTGCAATCCGGGCCTTGCATCCGCGTTGCCATCTACGCCTTCTCCGACGCCGGCGAGGTCGATACGGCCCACTACCACCGCAGCATCGTCGCAGCGCTTGCGAGGCAGGATGCGCAAGCGGCGCGCGAGGCGCTGGTGGCCGATATCAGCCGGCCCTTCGCCTTTCTGCGCGACAAGCTCCAATCCACAAGCAAGGAAGGATTGAGGGCATGACGGCGCCTGGCATCAGCATCACCGAGCCACGCTCGAAGCTTTCCGTGACCGCGCTTCTGTTGCCTGAAAAGGCGCCCGACAACGCCGCCTTCCTGCTGGCGTATCTCGAGCAGCCGCGCGTCGTTTCCGGCATCCATGCTATGTGGACGGGGCCGGAAATCTCCTGCCCGGTTCCATCAGCCGAACTTGAGGGCCAAACCTATGCCAGGCCCTTGCCGGCGGAGAACGCAACGCTGACGCCGCAGCCGGGCGACATCGTGTTGTCCTACGTGCCGCCGCGCATGTGGGGCGGCAACCCGAATGCCATCTTTGACGTCGGCCTGTTCTACGGAGCGGGTGCACGCCTGCTGTTCCCGATCGGCTGGCTTGCCGGAAGCGTCGTCGCGCAGGTGGTGCCTGAGGATCGCGACAAATTCGCAGCTGCTTGTGGCGTGATCCGCCGCAACGGTGCCTGCGACATCACCTTCACCCGGGTGGAGATCTGAATGGCTGAGACCGACGACAGTTTTGAGCTCTTCGACCTTCGCGTCGAGGCGGTTATCCCCGAGGGCAAGCCGATCTATTGCGGCGCCAAGCCCGGCGACTATTTCGAGTTGAAGGGCGAGATGCTGTCGATGCCGGCGGGGCAAGGTTTCTCGATCTATTCCATTGCGGCAGTGTTGCCGCTTCTGGCCGCAAAGCAGCGCCCGACCCACAGGAACGACTGGATGACGTCGGACGCCGAGATCGCTTGTCCGGATCCCAATTGTGCCAGCCGGCTGAGGATCGTCAGGACCGGCAAGCGGCGGTTCAGCCATGCCGAAACGACGGCGGTGCCGCTGCCGAAGGAGAATGACCGGAGATGACCGCCAAGGCTTTCGAGCTCAGCCCCGGCTATACGATCTCGCGCGTTATTCGCGGCGGCTGGCAGCTTGCCGGCGGGCACGGCGCGATCGACCGCCAACAGGCGGTAACCGACCTGATCGCCACCTTCGACGCCGGCATCAGGACCTATGATTGCGCCGATATCTATACCGGTGTCGAGGAGCTGATCGGCGCGGCACGCCTGCGCCTTGCCAATGAGCGTGGCCTTGATGCTGCCGCCAAGATGAAGGTGCACACCAAGCTGGTGCCTGACCTCGAACGGCTTTCCACGATCAGCCGCGACTACATCAGCAGCATCGTCGAGCAATCGCTGCGGCGGCTGAAGACCGAGCGGCTCGATCTCGTGCAGTTCCACTGGTGGGACTATGCGCTGCCCGGCTATGTCGAAGCGATGGGCTGGCTCAACGAAATCCGCAGGGAAGGCAAGGTGCGCAACATCGGCACCACGAACTTCGACACGCCGCGGTTGGCCGAGATCCTGGCCGCCGGTGTGCCGCTGGTCAGCCAGCAATTGCAATACTCGGTGCTCGACCAGCGGCCAGCCAACAGCCTTGCAGCGCTCGCCAGCCGGCACGGCGTCAGTTTCCTCTGCTACGGTTCGGTGGCTGGCGGCTTCCTCAGCGAAAAATGGCTTGGCGCTGCCGAGCCGCAGACGCCGCTCGAAAACCGATCGCTGGTCAAATACAAGCTGATCATTGACGACTTTGGTGGCTGGGAGCTTTTCCAGGAGTTGCTTCGCACACTGAAGGCCGTCGCCGACCGCCACGGCGTCGATATCGCCACCATCGCCAGCGCCTGGGTGCTGGAGCAGCCGCAAGTGGCGGCCATCATCGTCGGCGCTCGCAACCAGGCGCACGCCCTTGCCAATGCCAGAATCATGGACGTCGCGCTCGATGCCGACGACCGGGCGAGGATCGCTGCCGTGATCGCGCAAAGCCGTGGGCCGCTGGGAGACGTCTACACTTTGGAACGCGACCGTCACGGCCGCCACGGCTCGATCATGCATTACAATTTGAATGCAGGCAGGAAATGAACGCGGCCATGGACGAAAAGCCCTCCTTGCTTTCCCGCGCCAGCGCCGAGGTGGTCGATCTCCACCGCTTCTTCGTCGACTGGTTCAATGCGGCGAGTGCGGACAATTCAGATTTCAGGCGCTTCGAACGCGTCATGGGCGAAGGCTTCCGCATGGTTGTGCCGGACGGCCAGGTCCTCGATCGTGACGCGGTGCTCGACCATGTCAGGGCAAGCCGCGCCACTTGTGACGGCGATTTCACCATCTCGATCGAGGAAATCCGGGCCGGCTGGCAACAAAGCGACACGATCGTCGTCAGCTACATCGAAGCGCAGCAGCGCGCCGGCAAACATAGCCGCCGCCGCTCAAGTGCCGTTTTCACCACCAGTTCATCGGCGCCCAACGGCGTCGAATGGCGACATCTGCATGAAACCTGGCTGCAGATGCCGGAAGGCTGAACAGGCTCAAGACATCAATGAGAGTCGTGTAACGAAAGGGGAACAACAATGAAAAAGACCATACTTCAGATCACCACCGCGCTCGCACTGCTGACAGCGGCCGGCGCAGCGCAAGCCGCCGATTGCAAGATCACCGTCGGCCTCGTCATGGAACTGACAGGCCCGGCCGGCGAGTACGGCCAGGCCGGCGCCAAATCGGTCGAGATGGCCTTCCGCGACATCAACGATGCGGGTGGCGTCCGCGGCTGCGATCTCGCAACCGACACGCGCGACAGCCAGAGCCAGGGCAACATTGCGGTCGACGCCGCGACGCAGCTCGTGCAGGTCAAGAAGGTGCCAGTGATCATCGGCGGCATCATCTCCTCGGTGTCGATCCCGATCCTGACCTCGGTCACCGCTCCGGCCAAGATAGTCCAGGTGTCGCCTGCTTCCTCGTCGCCGACGCTGACGGCGCTCGGGCGCGACGGCAAGACCAACGGCATCTTCTTCCGCACCATCACATCTGATGCGCTGCAGGGCGTCGCCGCCGCCAAATATGCCATCGACAAAGGCTTCAAGAAGCTGGCGGTCATCCACGTCAACAACGACTTCGGCGTCAACATGGTGGCGGAATTTTCGCGCGCCTATAAGGCACTCGGCGGCACCATCGTCTCCGACACGCCCTACAATGAAAAGCAGTCGAGCTATGCCTCGGAAGTGACGG
Organism: Mesorhizobium sp. M0898; assembly: GCF_040319695.1. NCBI lineage: Bacteria > Pseudomonadati > Pseudomonadota > Alphaproteobacteria > Hyphomicrobiales > Phyllobacteriaceae > Mesorhizobium > Mesorhizobium sp. M0898. The sequence continues at coordinate 130,309 of NZ_JAMYOE010000005.1, forward strand.
CGGCGATGGCCGGCGAGCCCGACGGGCTTTATCTCGTCAGCACGCCTGTCGACGGCGCAACCATCGCCCGCACTTGGATTTCGCAGGGCGGTGTCCAGAAATTCCTGCTCAATGACGGCATGAACAGCCCGGACTTCATCGAATCCGTTGGCGCGGATTATCTGAAGGATGCGTACGGCACTTCCTCCGGCACCAGCCCGACCGCATCGACCGAGTATTTCACCAAGAACTATAAGGAATTTTCGGGCATCGAACCGTCGAACCCGGCGGCCGACCGGTCGTATGATGCCGGCGCCATCGTCGGCCTGGCCATCGCCATTGCGGGCTCCGAGGATCCGGCCAAGATCAAGGAGGCGATGTACAAGGCGGTCGACCCGGCCGGCACGCCGATCTATGCCGGCAAGGACGAGTTCGCCAAGGCGCTCGGCCTGATCAAGGATGGCAAGCCGATCCGCTACGAAGGCGTCATCGGCCCGGTCGCCTTCGACAAATACGGCGACATCACCGGCCCGTTCCGCCTCTGGAAGATCGTCGACGGCAAGGTGACGACCGACGGCGAAATGACGACGGATGACGTCAACGCCCTGCAGGCGAAGCTTCAGTAAGCCGCCCATGTCTTGTCCGGCATCGATCCCATTCCATTGAGGTTGATGCCGGACACTTGCATGTCCTGTTGCTGGTCAGGCCGGCCTGGAAACGACCACCGCACCAGCCCAGAGCGGCCTCGGTTCAACGCAGCTTTGACACCACCCACGGTCGAGCCGACGAGATCGGCAATCTCTTCCAGCGAATAGTCGAAGACATCCTTGAGCAGGACGCAGGCGCGCTCCTTGGGCGGCAGATGGATCACCAGCCGCTCGATGGCGCGATCCGCGCCCTGGCCCGCCGTCCAGCGAAATGAAGCTGCCCACGATCAATTTTCTCATCGCGTGTCTCCGGTTGCGCAACAGGCATCCAGTCGGATCCAAGAACCGGCGCAAACGAACCGGCCCGACGGATGACCACAGGATGCTTGCCTGAGACGTTTCCGGTTCGACTTTGGATACGCGTGAGGACCGTTTGAGCTAATAAAGCGGCTTGGCCATGTGCCGGGGGGTCGGCCATTCCGTCGTTATCCCCGGCTGCACCGGCCGCTCGAGATAGGTCGACAGGACCACATAGCTTCGGGTCGAGGTGACGCCGGGTGTTTCGTAGAGGCGCGACAGCAGGCCCTCGAGCGCCCGCGTGTCCTCGGTGCGGACCTTGATCAGCATGCATGTGTCGCCGGCCACCGAATGGATCTCCTCGACTTCGGGGTGTTCGGAGATTGCCATCAGCTCCGGCGTCTTTCCCCACCCCTTTGTGTCGATATGGACGAAGGCAAGCAGCGGCTTGTGCACCGCCTTGGGATCGATGATGACCGCGGTGTTGCGGATGGCGCCGCTGCGCCGGAGGCGCTTGACGCGTTCATGGGCTGCCGGCGGTGAAAGGCCGACGCGGTCGCCGAGCTCGGCATAGCTGATCGTGGCGTCGTCGACCAGAACGCCTAATATTTTTCGGTCGGTTGCATCGATATCGCGGGCGGCGGGCCTGTTCTGCGGAATGCCATCTGTTTCTTCATCCATATTAAAATTCCCGATTGATGCAGAATTTAATACGGCCATTATTGCCATATGTCGAACACTGATCAAGTCGCCACATTCGCAGCGGCGCCCAAGCCGCCAATCCCGGCACTCGCTTACCTGCTGACGGGGTGCATTGCCGTGATCGGCTCGAACTCGCTGGTGCTCGGTCCGATCGCGCCGGCGGTGGCCGCGTCCTTCGGCACAAGCGTGCCGGCGGTTATGATCGCGTCGGCCGCGTTCGGGCTCGGGACGTCGGCAAGCGCCTTGTTCCTGGCGCGCTATATCGATCGGCTTGGCGCCCGCCGCATGCTGCAAGGGGCGTTGCTGCTGCTGGCGATAGCGCTCGTCGCCAGCGCCGCTGCGCCGACCGTGACGGCGCTGGTCGCGGCCCAGCTTCTCGCCGGCATCGCTGCAGGTGTCGCCATGCCGGCAATCTATGCCAGCTCCGCCGCGATTGCGCCGCCCGGCCGCGAAAGCGGCACCATAGGCGTCGTGCTGACCGGCTGGACGCTGAGCATGGTCGCCGGGGTTTCGCTGTCGGCCGTGCTTGCCGATCTGGTGCATTGGCGCGCGGTATTCGCTGCGGTCGCGGTGCTCTCAGCACTCGCCTTGGCCAGCCTGTCGCTGACCTCGCTCAGCGATGTCAGGAAGAGCGGTCCGGCACCGACGCCGCTGGGTGCGTTGGCCGTTCCGGGCATAGTGCCGCTGCTGGTCGCCTGCGCGGCCTTCATGACCGCGTTCTACGGCATCTACGGCTATCTTGGCGATCACCTTCACAACGGCTTGGGACGGCCGGTCAGCGCGAACGGGCTGGCCGCGCTCGCCTATGGTGTCGGCTTTGGCGCGGCGGCGCTTCTTGACGGCGTTATCGATCGCCTGGGTGCGCGGCGTGTCATGCCGTTTGCCTACCTGCTCGTCGCGGTCGTCTATGTCGCGATTGCCGCGGCAAGCAGTAGTTTTCATCTGACCATAGCGGTGATAGCCGTCTGGGGCCTTGCCAATCATTTCGGGCTGAACGTGCTGGTGATGCGCCTCTCGGCACTCGACCCTGCGCGCCGCGGCACGATTATGGGTTTGAACAGCGCGGTGACCTATCTCGCGGTGTTCGTCGGCACCACGGCGTTCGGACCGCTCTATTCCACGTTCGGCTTTGCGGCATCCGCGGTGGTTGCAGCCTTGCTCATGCTAATCGCTGCTGCGGCAGCGGCGTGGCGTTCGCCGAAGCTATAGCACAGCAAGGCTTGCGTCTCGGTCCCGTCCTTCGATAGATGCTTGGTGGATGGACAATACAACGCTTGAGACAACCGCCGACCCCTTGCCGCACGAGCTGGCTTTTCTCGGAGAGCGGCTTGCGGCGTTCAACGACAGTGATGTCGGCGCCTCCTGCAGGAAGGCATTGGCCGTGTTCGTGCGCGATGAGCACGGCGCTATTGTCGCCGGCATCTCGGGATATACAGCCTGGGGCTGGCTCTATGTGCAATGGCTCTGGGTCGATGAAAAACTGCGCGGTCACCGCATGGCCGGCAGGATGCTCCAGGCGGCCGAGAGGGAGGCGATCGCGCGCGACTGTCACGGCGCCTGGATCGACACGTTCAATCCCAAGGCCGCCAAGGCCTATGAGCGCCAGGGCTATTTGCCCTTCGGCGTGCTTGCCGATTTCCCCATTGGCCGCAGCCGTATCTTCCTGCAGAAGAAATTGTTGGCTTAGTTAGCCGGCAAGGCGTCCGCCGCGCATCGGCTGGGGCACGCCGGTCGTACTGGGAAAGCTGATCGGCAAGCCCCTGAGCACGCGCACTGCCAGGAACGCAAAACACTCCGCCTCCACCGCATCGCCCTTCCAGCCAAGCGCCTCGGCCGGAACCGCTTCCACGCCAGCGCGGCTGGCAAGCATGGCCATGATCGTTGGGTTGTGTCGACCGCCACCGCTGACCACCAGCCGCTTCGGCCGGCGCGGCAGAAGATCGAGCGCCTTGCCGACGGCGGCCGCGGTGAAGGCCGTCAGCAGGGCTGCGCCATCCTCGGTGTTCATTCCGTCCGCCATCGAGGCGCCGAAATCGAAACGGTCCAGCGATTTCGGATAGGGTTTGGTCAAATACGGATGCTGCAGGAGCTTGGCCAGCCGTGCCTCGTCGACCGTGCCGGCGCGGGCAAGGGCGCCGTCGCGGTCCATTTCGCCGAGCCCCTTCGATTTGATGAAATCGTTCAGCGGTGCGTTGGCGGGCCCGGTGTCGAAGGCAACAACATTGTCCGTGCCGTCCCACCAGGTGATGTTGGCGACGCCGCCGAGATTGAGCACCGCCGTGTCGCCGGTGGCGTCGGCTTCGCGCAGCAGCGCGGCGTGATAGGCGGCCGACAGCGGCGCGCCCTGGCCGCCGGCGCGCATGTCGGCCGAGCGGAAGTCATAGGCGACCCTGGTGCCAAGGATGGCATGCATCAGCTCGCCGTCGCCAAGCTGGCGGGTCTGGCCCAGTCGGCCCACTTGCGGGGCACGGTGCAGCACGGTCTGGCCGTGGAAGCCGACGACCCCTATATCGGCCATCGTCAGCCCGTGGCTTTCGACCAGATCCTTGACTGCCGCGGACTGGGCGCGCGTCAGCGCTTCCTCTGCCTCGTGGAAGATTGCCGGTTCCGGCCCTGTGAAATTCCAGCTCCTTGCCTGCCGCAGCGTCTCTTCCAGCAAGGTCCGGATCGACTGCGGGTAGGGGGCCAGCGTGTAGATGCCGAAGTCGTCAATCCGTTCGCCGTCGGTCTTGATCAGCGCGACATCGATATTGCCGTCCAGCACGGTGCCGGTCATCAGGCCGACGGCCCACATGGGTCCGCCATTTTTCGGATTCATGGTTGTCAGGCTCCGTTGACGAGATCGCCGACCGCTTGGCGAAGCGCTGCGATCCCGCTGTTGAAATGACGTGTCGGATGGATCCGGTTGGTGAGCAAGGTCCAGGCTCTGCCTTTGTCGAAGTCGACCCACAGCCCGACACCGGTAAAGCCGGTATGCCCGATGGTTTCGGGGCTGCATAACCGGCCGCCGGACCAGCCTTCGTAGGGTCGCTCCCAGCCATGGGTGCGGGTTGCCGACAAGGGCGTGCGCATTAGCGCGATCGAACGCTGCGACGCGCCGGTCCCGTCCAGCAGCCCTTGCGCAAAGTCGAGGACCGAAGCCGCCGTTCCGAACAGGCCAGCGTGACCGGCACCTTGCAAGGCCGAGCAATTGTCGTCGTGGACTTCGCCGCAGAGCACGCGATGGCGCCATGTGCAGTCTTCGGTCGCCGCCGCTTGATCCGGTTCGGCGGAGAACGCGAAGCCCGGACCGGGATCTATGTCGCGAATGGTCTTGCCAGACAGGCGCTCCAGGACGAAGCCGAGCAGGATGAAGTTGATATCAGAATAGACCGGCTCGCCAGCCTGCCATTCGCGCTGCAGGATGAAGGCGCGCAGCAGGTCCGGATCGTGGCCATAGGTGTAGATCGGCGCGACGGCGGGAAACGGTGTCTGATGGCCGAGACACTGACGAAACGTTACGTTCCGTTCCCAGGCTTTTTCGTCATATTGGCGAAGGTCGGGCAGGACGGAAATCAGCGGCGCGTCGAGGTCGATGACGCCTTCTTCCGCCAGTGCCAGGATACGCGACGTGGTGAAGATGATTTTGGTCAGCGAGGCCAGGTCGAACCATGTCCCGACATGCATCGGCCGTATCTTGGGCACGGTTTGAGCCCAACCGATTGCCCGGACGATGCGTTCGCCGTCCCCGTCAACTATGCCGAGCACGCCGCCCGGAATGCGCGATGCGGCTACGGCCGCTTCGAGCGGGGCGAATGCGCGGGAGAGGAGATCATGGTCGATCAACTACGCCTCCGTTTGGAAGGCAGCGAGGGGCTGTCCGTCTGACTCTGCATGCTTTCGAGCGACAATCATCACGCTTCCACCCGTGCCCTATGATCCGGCCCGAATTGCTGCCAATTGGCCGGCCCCGGCTCAAACCCCAGCGGACGCACGAGCGAGGGGACTTGGCGCGTGTCCAGCTCGAAACGTTCATGCCGCCGGTCTATAGTAGGAACGGCCGCGATAAGCTGTTTGGTATAGGAGTGCTTCGGCTCCGAGAGCACCGATCTGGCATCGCCGATCTCGACAATCTGGCCGGCATAGATGACCGCGATGCGATGGGCGATCCGCTCGACGACAGCCATGTCATGCGAGATGAACAGATAGGCCAGCCCGAATTCACGCTGCAGCTCGATCAAAAGCTCCAACACCCTGGCCTGCACCGACACATCGAGCGCCGAAACCGCTTCGTCGAGGACGACAACCGAAGGATTGAGCATCAGCGCGCGAGCGATGCACAGGCGTTGCCGCTGGCCGCCGGAGAATTCGTGCGGATAGCGCTGCAGGCTGTTTTCCGGAAGGCCGACGCGTTTCAGCAGCGCGGCCATTTTCGCCCGCGTTTCAGCAGTTATCCGTCCGCCGGTAGCGATCACAGGCTCTGCGAGGATGCTTTGGATGGTGAGTCTGGGATTGAGCGAGCCATAGGGATTCTGGAACACCATCTGCATGGGAAGGGCGCTCTGCCCGGTGACGGGCTTGCGCGTGCTGGCCGAGATTGTGCCGTGCGTCGGGCGCACCAGCCCCAGAATCGCGCGGGCGGTAGTGGACTTTCCGGAACCGCTCTCGCCGACGACCGCCAATGTCTCGCCCGGCATTAGCTCGAAATCCACCCCGTCCACCGCGTGCACGGCACCGCTGGCGCGGCTGAAAAACCCAGCCTTGACCGGAAACCGCACTACGAGGCCATCGACCTTCAGCGCCGGCTCGGCAGCTTTTTGCGTTTTGCGTTGCACGTCCTTGCGTGCGGCACTGCCGCCGGCGAAATGCGGCACCGCATGAAGCAGATGCCGCGTATAGGGATGCCGCGGATCGTCCAATATCTGGTTCAATGCGCCCTGCTCGACAGCTTCTCCGCCTTGCATCACCATCACCTTGTCGGCGATGCCTGCAACCAGACCGATGTCGTGGGTGATGAAGATCATCGACATCCCGGTTTCCTGCTTTAATTCGGCGAGCAGCGCCATGATCTGCGCCTGCACCGTAACATCCAGCGCCGTCGTTGGCTCGTCGGCAATGAGCAGGCGCGGGTTGCACGCAATCGCCATGGCGATCATCACCCGCTGCAGCATGCCGCCCGACAGCTGGTTGGGCGTGTATTTCAGCCGCCTCGCTGCGTCGGGAATACGGACGCGGTCGAGCGCGTCCTTGGCTGCCGCCGTTGCTTGTCGTCCGGTCAGGCCGCGATGCAGGCGAAACGATTCCTCGATCTGCCAGCCAATGGTCAGCACCGGATTGAGCGAGGTCATCGGCTCCTGGAAGATCATGCCGATTTCGCCCCCGCGGATCTTCGTCAATTGCGGCTCGGCTGCGGCTGTCAGGTCGAAGGTGCTGCCGTCGGCCCGCCTCAGCTTGATCGACCCGCCGGTGATGCGGCCGCCGCCATAATCGACAAGGCGATTGATCGACAGCGCCGTAACCGATTTGCCCGAGCCGCTTTCGCCGACGATGGCCAGCGTTTCGCCGTCGGCGAGATCGAAGCTGACGCCGCGCACGACCTCATTGGCTTGCGGGTTGCGGCCGAAGCCGACGCGCAATCCGCTGACGGACAGCAGCGGGATCATGCGATCGATCTCCGCATCTTCGGGTCGAGGACATCGCGCAACGCATCGCCGAGCAGGTTGAAACCGAGGATGCCGATCATGATCGCCACGCCCGGGAAGATCATCAGCCAGGGAGCTGTCTCCATCAGATTGCGGCTGTCGCTCAGCATCAGGCCGAGCGACGCGGCGGGCGGCTGCGTGCCGAGCCCGAGGAAGCTTAAGCCGGCTTCGGTCAGCAGTGCCCAGGCCAGCGCCAGCGTCACCTGAACCGTCAGTGGCGCCACCAGATTGAGCAGCAGATGCCGTGTTACGATATAGCCCGCACTGCTGCCGAACGTGCGGGCCGCGTCGACGAATTCGCGCGCCTTGAGCGACAGAGCCGGACCTCGCACGACGCGCGTGAAGATCGGTGTGTAGACGATGGCGATGGCAATGACGCTGGTCGAGGTTCCCGGTCCCGCAACCGCGACGATCAGCAGCGCCAGCAGGATCGCCGGGAACGCCAGCACAACGTCCATGATGCGCATCACTAGGCCGTCCCAGCGGCGCCCGAACCAGGCTGCCGCCAGCCCGAGCACGGTGCCGGCCAGTGTCGCGACGGCGACCGAAAAGAAGGCCACGATGAAGGACTGGCCGATCCCGGTCATCAGCCGACTTGCGACATCGCGGCCGAACAGGTCCGTGCCCATCCAGTAGGTGCCGTCAGGCGCATGCAGCCGTTCGACCCGGTGCTGCGTCAGCGGATTGTGCGGCGTCAGCCCCAGCATGCCAAGCACGGCAAGCAGCAGATAAAGCGCAACGATCGCACCACCGATGCGGCCACTGGGATGCGCAAATATAGCCCGCAATGTCGCCATCAGTGCTCGCTTAGCCGGATACGCGGGTCGAGCGCGACATAGGCAAGGTCGACGAGGAGATTGACGATCATGAAGTTGAAGGCGATGAACAGCACGCTTCCCTGCACCAGCGCGTAGTCGCGCTGCAGGATGGCATCCAGCACCATGCGGCCGAGACCGGGCAGCGCATAAATCTGCTCGACGATGACAGCTCCGCCCAGGAGGTAGCCGAACTCTATGCCGCTCAGTGTCACGACCGGGATGAGCGCGTTGGGCAAGGCATGCCGCCAGATGACGCCGCGCGCCGAAACGCCCTTGCTGCGCGCCGTCCTGACATAGTCGTCGCTGAGCACATCGAGCATAGCCGAACGCGATATGCGGGTCACCGAAGCCGCGAAGGCAAATCCAAGCGTGACCGCAGGCAGCAACAGCTGGCCGAGATTGCGCAGCGGATCCTGCCACAGCGGCGAAAACTCGCCCATCGCCGGCAAAACGCCAAACCCCGCCGACAGCGTGTAGATGATCAGCAGGGCAAGGACGAAGTTCGGCGTCGACTGCCCGATCATTGCGACAACGCGCACGCCGAGGTCGGACAGCTTTTCGTTATGGGTGGCGGCAAAGATCCCCGCCGGCATGCCGACAAGCAGGGCGATGACCATCGACAGCAGGGCGAGTTCCAACGTTAGCGGGAAACGCTCGAGGATGACGTCGAGCACCGGCCTGCCATAGGTGGACGAAAGGCCGAGATTGCCTTGGAAAAGACCAAGCAGCCAGCGCCAGTACTGGATGAACCAGGGCTGGTCGATGCCGAAATAAGCTGCAAGCGCATCGCGCTGCTGCGGCGTCAGCAGGCCGGCTTCGGTCCCCAGCATTGCCGTGATCGAATCGCCCGGAACCATCCGGATCGCCAGGAACACCACGATGGACACGCCAAGCAGGACGAGAGGGAAGGTCGCCAGTCGCCGCATCAGATAGTTCACGCGAAGAATATCCTCTCGTCCGGCATCAAAGCAGCTACTGGATCGTCACCTTGGCGAGGCTGAACAGCGAGCCTGTCGGCACCGGTTCGAATCCTGCGATATTCTTCTGCTGTGCCGTGTAGCTGTAGGACGTGTAGAGCCAGATCCAGGGCGACATCTCAGTGATGTGCTTCTCGAAGTCGGCGAAGATCGCTTTGCGCGCTGCCGGGTCGGTCTCGGTGCGGCCCTTCTGCATAAGACTGTCCAGCGTGTCGTCGATATAGTTCGCCACCTTCTGCAGATTGCCCGTCTTGGTCCAGTAGCGGTTGTACATAGTGTAGGGATCGGCCCTGCCGCCGTTCAGCGCGACGGCCATGTCGAAATCGCCCTTCAGCCAGGCGTCGACATAGACGTTGAGCTCCATCATCTTGATGTCGAGCTTGACGCCGATTTCTGCGAGTTGCGACTGGATCACCTGGGCTTCCGCCGCTGCCGTCGGCGGCTCGCCGGTGGCGCCGATCACGGTCGCCGAAAAGCCGTCGGCATACCCGGCTTCGGCCATCAACTGCTTGGCCTTCTCAATGTCGCGCTTATAGCAGAACAACTGCTTCGGATCGGTCGCCAGTGCCGGGATGGTCAGCGGGCCGGTGACCTTGCCTTCGCCGAGCGAGGCGGTGTCCAGCACTTCCTGCCGGTCGATGGCGCAGGAAATCGCCTGACGCACCTTGAGTTCGGTCATCGGTTTGCGGGAGGGATTGAGCTGCAGCACGTGATAGGCAAGCACCGGCACGCGGTTCAACTGCAGGCTGGCTTCCTTGGGCACCAGCGTGGCGACAAGCGGATCGTTGAGCAGGGCAAAATCGATCTGCTTGGTGCGCATCGCCGCCAGGATCGCCGTCTCGTCCGGCAGCACGCTGATATCGATGCCGTCGACGCCGGTCGCGCCGCCTGCCCAGTCCTTGTTGGCGACAAGCACTTCCTTGGAATTCGGATCCCATTTTTCGAGCTTGAACGGACCCGAGCCGATCGTTGTCGTGCCGATCGAGCCAGTCGCGATTTCGCTTGCCGGGACGATCGCCGCGTTGACGTCGCTCATCGCCGTCAGGATCGGCACGTCCGGCTGCGAGAGGTGGAACACGACGGTGGCTGGATCGGGCGTGTCGATGCTGGCGATCGAGAGAAAGTTCGCGCGCGCCGCAGCACCCGTCTTCTCGTCGAGTATACGCTCGAACGATGCCTTGACGTCGGCCGAGGTCACGGCGGCGCCGTTCTGGAATTTTGCTTTCGGATTGAGCTTGAAGCTCAGCTCCTTGCCGCCCGGCGAGAACTGCCATGAATCGGCAATCGCGGGCGTGATTTGCAGGTTTGCGTCGAGCCGCACCAGCGGTTCGTAGATCAGCTCCAGCAGCCGCAGTGAGGAGAATGCCGTCTGCTTGTGCGGATCAAGACCGGTGGCGTCCTGCGACCACGCCATATGCAGCGTCGCCGCACTCGCCTGCACCGGTAGCGCGGCGATGCCAACCATTGCCGCGAGCGTCATGCCGGAAAGCAGTTTCTTGCCAATGTGCCGTACCATTGTCGTCTCCCATTATTGTTAAACCAGATGCCTTGCAGTTCCCCGGACCGCTTCAAAGGGACACACGCCCCGGAACATCGGCCCAGTATCCATGCGGTTTTACACCGTCTTTTCGCCTATCGCCTTGCGCAGGAAACCTCCCGCGTTGGCAAGCGCCTTACGTGCTTCTTCGACACCCATGCCGGTGATCGTCACGAGGATTGCCAGTTTTACATCATTGCCGGTCTGGTCGAGTGCCTGTCGTGCCTGCTGTGCCGCGCAGCCGGTCGTCTGCATCACGATCCTGACCGCCCTTGCGACAAGCTTCTTGTTGCTTGGATTGAGGTCAACCATCAGGTTCTGATAGCTCTTGCCGATGCGGATCATACTGGCGGTGGACAGCATATTGAGCACCAGCTTTTGCGCGGTTCCCGATTTCAGCCGGGTCGAGCCGGTGAGGACCTCCGGGCCAACCACCGGAGAGATGCCAATATCGGCAATGCCGGCAATGGTCGATCGAGGATTGCAGGACAACGCCACGGTGGTGGCTCCCACTTCCTTGGCATAGGTCAGGCCGCCGATGACATAAGGTGTGCGTCCGCTGACAGCGATGCCGACCACCACGTCGTCGGCGGTCAGCTTGATGTCCTGCAGCGCCTTTATTCCCTGTTTCGGATCGTCCTCGGCGCCTTCCGCAGAGTGCACCAGCGCGTCGACGCCGCCGGCGATCAGGCCCACCACCATGTCCTCGGGTACGCCAAAGGTCGGCGGACATTCCGAGGCGTCGAGGACGCCGAGCCGGCCGCTGGTGCCAGCCCCCATATAGACAAGGCGTGCACCGTTCTGGAACGCGCTCACGATCCGGTCCACAGCCGCAGCAATATCGGGGATGACCTTCTCGACGGCTGCCGCAACGCCTTTGTCCTCGTCATTGATCTTGCGCAGCACCTCGAGGGTCGGCAACAGATCGATGTCCATGGTTTTCGGGTTCCGGTCCTCGGAAACCAGCCGCTCCAGCTCCGACATCAACCCTTGTTCGACCACTTCGCTTACTTTCAAGTGCGACTGCGAGCAGGACTGTGATGCCCGCAGCAAGCGGCGTCCAGTGCCTGCACCTGGCCGTCGGCTCCGTACCGGCTGCGCCGGTTCTGTTTCGTTAACTTCTTAGAATTCGATATTCCCTGTGTCAACGGAAAGTAGGAATATTATATTCCTTGCGAGCAAGGCATCACTGGCGGCAGAGGGATTTTCTGGCCAGGATTATGGCTCCCGAAACCGCGTCGCCGTCGGCCGGTTTCAGCCGTCGGCGGACGTCGGGAGCGAGCCATGGCTCAAGCGGGCTGGACAACCCTCCGAGCAGCGTAACCCGCGGCGCACCTTTTTCGAACAGCACCCGCACGAAGGTGTCGATCTGCTCGGCAGCGCCTTGCACGATCCGCCGACCGGCCGGATCGCCCTGGTCGGCATGGCGGATCACCATCGGCGCCATGGCGGCATAGTCCGTCGCACTGGCGCGGTCCATCCAGGCCACCGCCTCGAACGGATCGTCCTTGAAGCGCTGCATCACCTCGGCCAGCAGCGCCGTCCGCTCATGCCGGCCGTCATGGGCTCGCAAGGCAAGCTGCACTGCCTTCAGTCCGAGATCGGCGCCGCTGCCCTCGTCGGAAATCGGAAAACCGTAGCCGCCGACGCGCAGGTCGCGCCCTTCGACAAAGCCGAGCCCGATCGAACCGGTCCCGGCTATGACGATGGCGCCGTCTTGACCCGAATGCGCGCCAAGGCAAGCCGCGACGCCGTCGCTGACGAAGTCGATGCTCGCAAAGGGTTGTTCGATGCCATGAAACGCCTCGAGCGCACCCTTACGGCCGATGCCGGCAACACCGATACCCGCGCGGATCCTGGCGATTTCCGCCGCCGCGAACCCTGCCTCTTCGATCGCCGCGCCAAAGGCTTTGGCAATCGAGGCCCAGGCCACCTCTATACCGAGTCGCGTTGTCGCCGGGCCCGACAGGCCTTGCCCGAGCACGGTTCCTGCCTCGTCTTCGATACGCGCCCGGCAGCCGGTTCCGCCGCCATCAACGCCCAGGAAATAATGCGGAGACGCCCCACCGGCACTCATTGCCTTATTCGTTCGATCTGGGCGCCGCACAGCCGGAGCTTGCGGTCCAACTGCTCGTACCCGCGGTCGAGATGATAGACGCGATTGATCGTCGTCTCGCCCTCCGACACCAGCGCTGCCAGCACCAGCGAGACGGAGGCGCGCAAGTCGGTCGCCATCAGTTGCGCGCCCTTCAGCTTCTCGCCTCCGCGCACCAGCGCCATGGTGCCTTGCAGCTTGATATTGGCGCCGAGCCGCATCAGTTCAGGCACATGCATGAAGCGGTTCTCGAAGATCGTCTCGCGCAACAGCGAAGCGCCCTCGGCACAGCACATCAACGCCATGAACTGCGCCTGGAGATCGGTCGGAAAGCCCGGATAGGGCTCCGTCGTCACGTCGACCGCCTTGAGCGGCCCGTCTCTCGATACGATCAGCCCGCGGTCGCCCGGCCATATTTTCACACCGGCTGCTTCGAGCAGCTGGACGACGGATGCCATGTGCTCGAGCCGCGCGTGGGTCAGCTCGAGCTGACCGCCGGTGATGGCCGCTGCGACGGCATAGGTGCCGGCCTCTATCCGGTCCGGGATGATGTCGTGCGTGGCGGCGCGCCAGTCTGTGCTGCCCCCGATCAGGATGCGGTGCGTGCCGGCGCCCTCGATCCGCGCGCCCATGTCGTTCAGGCAGGCGGCAAGATCGGCCACCTCCGGCTCGCGGGCCGCGTTGAGGATCTCGGTCTCGCCGTTTGCCGTCGTCGCCGCCATCATCGCCGTTTCGGTCGCGCCGACCGACGGCGAGCTCAAAACGATGCGCGCGCCTTTCAGTCCGCCCGGCGCAGACGCGACGATCAGTCCGTTTTCGATCGCGATATCGGCGCCAAGTGCGGCAAGTGCGGCGACATGCATGTCGACCGGCCGTGCGCCGATCGCGCAGCCGCCAGGCAGCGAGACCCGGGCATGGCCGAAGCGGGCAAGCAGTGGACCGAGAACCAGCACCGTCGCGCGCATGCGCCTGACGGTATCGTAGCTTGTCTCCCTGGAAGCGGCAGCACTGGTATCGATTGTGGCGGCATGCGCCGATCTGGTGACTTCGGCCCCATGAAGGCCGACGACGCCAAGCATGTTGTCGATATCCGTCACCTCAGGCAGGTTGGTCAGCTGCAGCGGATAGGGGCTGAGCAACGCCGCCGCTATTTGCGGCAAGGCCGCGTTCTTGGCGCCGGAGATCGTCACCGCGCCCTCAAGCCTGTGCCCGCCGACGATCCGCAATTTGTCCATGGCTCTGACCTAATCCCGAGCTGTCGGCGAGTCTACGATCTTTTCATGTCCGAATCGTCGACATGCCCGAAGGCTGGGCCGCAACCGCACCAGTCGAGATTTGATGGTTCATTCTTGGCTGTCAATCAGAGGCGGAATAATTTATTCCTTGGCTTGGCGTTGTCTATGACAGGCAATGGGGGAACGCATGTCCGTCCTGAAGAAGATCGAGGCCAAGCTCGAAGTCATGGCGCCCGGCGACCGCGAGATCGGTCAGTATATCGTCGATAATCCCGACCAGATGCTCCGCCTGTCGACGGCGGCGCTTGCCGCCGAGATCGGCCGCAGCCAGTCGAGCGTCGTCAAGTTCAGCCAGAAGCTCGGCTATTCCAGCTATCAGGAGCTTAAGCTCGCCGTCAGCGAGGCCAAGTCGCAGGAATGGCACGTGCCGGCCGGCATGATCCACGGTTCGATCGAGGTCGGCGACAGCTATCTGGTCATCCTGCGCAAGCTGATCGGCAGCAAGCTTTTGTCGATGCAGCAGACCGTCGCGGCCAACACCGAGCAGGAAATCGGCAAGGCCCTCGAAGCATTGAATGGTGCGCGCCGCATTCATTTGGCCGGCGTCGGCGCATCCTCGCTGGTGGCGCGCGATTTTTCCTACAAGCTGATGAAACTCGGACGCAACGTGCTGCACGACAGCGACAGCCATGTGCAAATGGCCAATGTCTCGACGCTTGGAAGAGGTGACGTGCTGTTCGCGCTCTCCTATTCCGGGGCGAGCATCGAAACCCTGCGGATAGCTGAACTTGCCCGCAAACGTGGCACCACCGTGATCGCCGTCACCGGACTTCGCGACAATCCGCTGAGCCGGGTTGCCGACATTCGCCTCCACACGATCGCCGATGAAGAGCGCGCGCGCTCGTCATCGATAACTGCGCGTGATGCACAACTGACGCTGACCGACCTGCTGTTCATCCTGCTCGTGCAGAAGCAGCCTGACGCCAACGAATACGTCCACAACAGCGAATTGGCCGTCTCGGTGCTGAAGGCTTAGTGGTGTTCGCAGTCTCGCGTTAAGGCTCCCTGTTCTCGGAGAAATGCCCGCGCCGTAGGGCCTTCAGCGCGAGCGCGTCCGATAGGTCGACACAAGTGGCCTGACCAAATGTGGGCACCCGACCGGAAATGCCCAGGTCCAAACAACTGTTGACAACAGCATCTGTTGTTATATCAACATTCAGCCTCGAATTCGACGGCCGGGTGAGACAATGGACGACCTTGGAGCACAGGAACAAGCGGTTCTCGACCTCATTGCCGCGAACCCATTCGCCGGCCAGCAGGACATAGCAACGGTGCTCGGCATCGCCCGCTCGACGGTTGCGGCCCACATCGTGCAACTTGTCAACAAGGGATACATTCTCGGCCGTGGTTACGTCTTGCCGACGTCCAAGCGCATGGTCTGCGTCGGCGGCGCGGTGCTCGACCGCAAATACCACGCCAAGAAGGATCTGATTTTCGAGACGTCGAACCCGGTCGACGGCTATCGCAGCTTCGGCGGGGTTGCCCGCAACGTCGCCGAAAACCTTGCCCGCCTCGGCGTCGACATAAGCTTCGTCTCGATCGTCGGCGACGATGAAACCGGCCGCTCGCTGGTGCGGCATCTGCGCGACCTCGGCGCCGATGTCAGCCAGGTCATCACCACCACGGAACGGCCGACGGCGGAATACGCGGCCATCCTCGACCGCAACAACGACCTCGTGCTCGGCATTGCCGACATGGAGATCTTCGATCTGTTTTCGTCGTCCTATCTCGACCGCGTCTGGCCGCATCTGGCTTCGGCGACATGGGTGTTCATCGACTGCAATCTGCCGGCCGCGACCCTCGCAGCACTGATGTCGCGCAAGCAGGGTGCGCGCTTCAAGCTCGCCGTCGACACGGTATCGGCGCCGAAATCAGCGCGCCTGCCGAAGGATCTGACCGGCATCGATCTTCTGTTCACCAATCATGACGAGGCCAATACGATGCTCGGCATGACGGATGCCGACAGGCGGCTGACGCCGGAGGAAGCAGCGGCAGCGCTGCGCGCGGCCGGCGCCGGCGAGGTGATCGTGACCGTGGGCGCGCATGGATTTGCCGTTGCGACTGAGAGCGGTGTGACGACCATGCACTCCGTCCCGGCGCAGCCCGTCGATATCACCGGCGCCGGTGACGCGATGATCGCCGGCACACTGTACAAGGTGCTTTCGGGTGAGCCGGTCGCTCATGCCGTGCGCACCGGCGCGCTGCTTGCCACACTGACCACCGAGAGCGAAGCCAGCGTCCATCCCGATCTGTCGCCGCGCTTCCTTGCCGCCGGCATGTACCGCATTCCTGCCTGAAAGCGAGATGATATGAAACCTTTCCTTGTCCACCTGAACGATGAAGTCGCTGCTGCGCTTGATGAAGGCCGCGCGGTGGTGGCATTGGAATCGACGATCATCACCCACGGCATGCCCTATCCGGCCAATCTGGAAACTGCCCGTGGTGTCGAGACCGTGGTGCGTGAAAACGGCGCCGTGCCCGCCACAATCGCAGTGGTCGCCGGCAAGATCAAGGTTGGCCTCGACGACCGTGAGCTGGAAGAGCTGGCAGCGGCAAAGGGCGTGGTCAAGGCTTCCGGGCGCGATCTCGCCGCCATCATGGTGCGCGGCGGCTCGGCCGGAACCACCGTCTCGGCGACGATGCGGATCGCCGCGTTAGCCGGGATCGGCATTTTTGCGACCGGCGGCGTGGGCGGCGTGCATCGCGGCGCCGAAGCCACTTTCGATATCTCCGCCGACCTGACCGAACTCGGCCAAACCGGCACGACCGTGGTCTGCGCCGGAGTTAAGTCGATCCTCGATATTGCGAAGACGCTGGAATATCTGGAAACTCAGCGCGTGCCGGTGATCGCCTATGGGAGCGATGATTTTCCGGCTTTCTACACCCGCTCCAGCGGGCTCAAGGCCGATCATCGCCTCGACACGCCCGACGAGATCGCGCGAGCCATGCTGCTGCATGACGAGATGGAATCCGGCACCGGCATTCTCGTCGCCAACCCTATTCCCGAAGCGGACGCGCTCGATCCGGCGTTCATCGACGGCACGATCGCAGCGGCCGTGGCTGAGGCCGAGAAGCGCGGCATCGGGCGCAAGGAACTGACGCCGTTTCTGCTCGCACGCATCAATGAGCTTTCGCAAGGCCGCAGCCTGAAGGCCAACATCGCGCTGGTCCGCAACAACGCCGCGCTTGCTGCCCGCATCGCGGTTGCGCATGCGGAATTGAAGGGCGCGACCAGATAGAGACAGCGCCCGGCCAGCGCTACGCACCTTCGATTTCAGCCCGGCGCGAGGTCGAAGATGCGCCCGGCATTGAGGATGTTGTTCGGGTCGAAGGCTGCTTTCAGGCGCCGCATGGCCGCGATCTCGGCGTCGCGGCGCACAAGGTGCAGCCATTCCTTCTTGTCCAGGCCGATGCCATGCTCGGCCGAGACGCCGCCGCCAGCCGCGGCCACACCCTGGTAGATGATCCCGTATGCGGCCGCCGGATCCGCGGTGCGGACCTGGTAATGCAGATTGCCGTCGCCGAGATGGCCGAAGACGTAGATGTCGGCGCCAGGGTCGACGGCCCTGATGCCGGCTTCTGTTTCGCCTAGGAAAGTCGCCATTCTCGCCAGTGGGATGCTGATATCGACGCCGATCAGGCCTGCCATCGAAAACAGGAAACGGTTGGCCTCCTCGCGCACCGCCCAGAGCGCCCGGAATTCGCGCGGCGATTGCGAGACGACCACGTCGTCGATCAGGCCATCTTCAACCGCCTGCATCAGCACCGCGGCAAAGCGTTCGGCGTCGCGGTCCGGCTCGCTGCCCTGTATTTCGGCCAGTACATAGACGGGTGAGCCGACCGGCAGCGGCGCCGGCGCCTCCATGCCGGCGATCATGGCGCCATAGAGCGGTGCGAAATTCACCTCATAGGCCGATAGCAAGGGCCCGAGCTTCCGCCTGAGCCGCGCAAGCAACGTGATCGCCGCGTCCAGCGAAGCAAGCGCGCAGAAGGCGGTGATCTCGGTGGCCGGCTTCGGATGCAGCCGCAGGCATGCGCGCGTGACCACGCCGAGCGTGCCTTCGCTGCCGATGAACAATTGGCTGAGGTCGTAGCCGGAGTTGTCCTTCGCCAAACCCTTGAGCGAGGTCAGGATACTGCCGTCGGCAAGCACCGCTTCCAGCCCAAGCACCTGCGCCCGGTACATGCCGTAGCGCAGCACACGGATGCCGCCGGCATTGGTGGCGACATTGCCGCCGACGGTGGCCGTGCCGCGCGCTCCGATGTCGACGCCGAACAGCAAGCCGGCCGCATCGGCGGCTTCCTGCACCGCTTGCAGCGGCGCGCCGGCCTCGGCGATGATGGTCGCCGCCTCGCGGTCGATAGCCTCAACGGAAGTCATGCGCTCCAGCGACAGCACCGCTTCGCCGCGCTGGATGCGCGCCGCGCCCGCAAGACCGGTGCGGCCACCCTGGACGACGAGCCTTTGCCCGACCTCGTTGCACAGGCGCAGAATGTCCGACACCTCGCCGGTCGTGCGTGGACGCAAGACGATCGCCGGCGGCGCGCCGTCCTTGCCGTCGGGGTCTTCCCGGTAGCGTGGTCCGGCCTCCTCAGACGAGACAATCGCTGACCTGTCCAGCCGCTTTTCCAGCCGCGACAGAAGCTCGGTAATTTTCTGCGACATGTGGCTCAAGGACATGAACGGCCCGGGCGCATCGACGCGGCCGGGAGAGGGAAGGGCGAGGGCTGTGAAAGCGGCCGTGGCTGATTTCTACTGTTCAGCAAATGTGCGGAAAACCCGCCAAGAATACAGCCGGTTGTCTTCGCCATGCGTCGCTCCTGTAACAGGTCGACCATAGGCGCGGCCGGCTATTTGTCAAACCTTTGACCGCAAGCGCTTACCTGCGGGCGGCCCAGTATTCTGGACCGAGGCAAACGCTCACTCACGCGTCCCAGGCGCCTCAGCCTCGGCGCAAATGAGCTTGATGTCGGCTCCCGCCGCCCAGGCGCCGATATCCTCCCGCCGCCGTGCCGCCGCCATCATGTCCGGAAACAGATCCGGGGTGCAGGCGAAGACCGGAATGCCAAGTGCCGCGAGCCGCGCTTCTCCCCGCCTCGACGCAGTATAGATAGCGGTTTGTGAAGAATTATTATAGCTCTGGCATGGTGAAGATTGGCATGCCTTGGCCCTGTTTTGATGGACCCAGGACGTGCCTCAGACGCAAATAGTATCGACTGTTATTCGGCGGACAGAACGGGCTTTGGTAGCCGGCGGCCTTCAGGCTCTGCCCTTCAGGAACTCGATCACCATTGCCGCGGTCCAGGTGAAGCGATTGCCGCCGAGCGGCTCGCCGTTGAGGGGATCGTAATATTCGGCAAAACCGCTCTCGGCGATCAGCTCGAGACTGGATTGCGTGATGCGTTGTGCGATTTGGCTGTGGCCGGCGACGGCAAGGCCGTCGGCGATCATGTAGTTGACCACCAGCCAGACCGGGCCGCGCCAGTAGCGCTTTGGGTCGAAGCGCCCATCCTCAGGATCGTGCGACGGGACGATGCAACGCGTTTTGCCGGCGATGCGCTCGATCGTTGCAGCGATGGTCGCTGCCCGGCTTTCCGGGATGGCCGAAAATACCGACAGAATGCCGCCGACCGACGCGCTGTCAACATGCTTTCCGGCCACTCGGTCGAAACAAATGTACTGGCCATGCGCGTCGCTCCACAGCCGTTCCATTGCCGAAAGCCCCTTTTCGGCACGGGCGCGATTGGCTTCTGCGATTTCGGTTTCGCCAAGTGCCTCGGCGAGATCGGCAAGGTCGGCGGCGGAACGGATCAGGATGGCGTTGAAGCCGGGATCGACGACCTGGAATGGCGAGGCATCGTGCAGCCGGGCATTGTCCCAGCCAAGCCCGCGGAAATGCTGCAACAGCCAGACATAGCGGTCATACTGTGCCTTGGTTGGACGATGCGCCGGATCGGCGTGCAGGATGTCGCGGCGGGTGTAGGGCTCGACGCCTTCGGTCGGCACGCGCTCGAACGCCTCGTCCCAGTCGATCGAGTTGTCGCGACCGGACTCCCATGGGTGGATTATGGCGACCAGCCCTTCGCCGTCCGGGTCGCGATTTTCGTAGAACCAGCGGTGCCAGGCATCGATTTTCGGCAACAGCGCGCGGGCGCGCTCGGCCGCCGGGGTCTTGTCCTTGGCCTGGTCGAACAAGCGGCGCACGGCAAAGCCGGCGACCGCCGGCTGGGTGATGCCGGAGGTGGCAGTCGGGCGATTGGTTCGCCAGACCTCCGGCCCGGGGAAATAGCCGTCGCTCCAGACATGGAAGACGATGTGCGGCACCATGCCGTCTGGCCATTGGTGGGCGAACAGCGTGTCGATCTCGGTCCAGGCGCGCGCCTCGTCATAGTGGGCAAGGCCGAGCGCGGTCAGGCAGGAATCCCAGTTCCACTGAAACGGGTAGAGGCCCTTGGTCGGTATGGTGTAGGTGCCTTGGTCATTTTCCCTGAGCACCTCGACGGCGCGGGCGATGGTTTCGTCGACAGCAAGAGATATCATCGGGCGTTCGTACTTTCAGGATCGAAGGGGATCAAAGGGCGTTGGTGGTTTCGGGATCGAACCAGCGGATGCGATCGGGTTTGGGCGAAAGCCGCAAGTGATCGCCGACGGCGACCGTGGCATTCGATTCGAGGATGGCGCGGAACAGGCCGCCCTCGACGTCGCAGGTGACCAGCGTGTGCGGTCCGAGCGGCTCGACAACGCGCACGGTGGCGTTAATACCTTCGTTGCCGGCGTCCACATCCTCGGGGCGAATGGCGAATTCTATCGTCTGCTTGTCCGATTTGGGGCCGGGCAGCGTCAGCCCGGCGACGGTCCAACTGCCGTCGGCCGTCTTCGTCGCCGGGATGAAATTCATCGGCGGGTTGCCGATGAAGGAGCCGACGAAGCGGGCCGCCGGATTGCGGTAGACCTCTACCGGCGAGGCGGCCTGGACGATACGGCCCTGATGCATGACGGCGATGCGGTCGGCAAGGCTCATCGCCTCGACCTGGTCGTGGGTAACGTAGATGGTGGTGGTCTTGGACGCCGCGAGCACACCTTTGAGCTCGGCGCGCATTTCGAGCCGCAGCAGCGCGTCTAGGTTGGACAGCGGCTCGTCCATCAAGATCACGTCAGGCTCCATCGCCAGGGCCCGGGCCACAGCCACGCGTTGGCGCTGACCGCCGGAAAGCTGGCCCGAATAGCGCTTCAAAAGCTGTTCGATATGCATTAGCTCGGCGGTGCGGTTGACGCGCCCGTCGACCTCCTGCTGCGGCAGCTTCTTCATGCGCAGGCCGAAGGCGATATTCTCGAATACCGTCAGGTGCGGGAACACGGCGTAATTCTGGAACACCATAGCGATGCCGCGTTCGCGCGGCGGCAGATGGTCGACGCGACGGCCGCCGATCCAGACCTCGCCCTGGCTTGGCGTTTCCAGCCCGGCGACGATCCTCAGCAGCGTGGTCTTGCCGCAACCCGAGGCGCCGAGCAGCACCATGAATTCCTGGTCGGCGATGGTCAGGTCGATCGAATGCAGCGCGGTGAAGCCGCCGAAACGTTTTGCCACCTGCTTGATGACGATCTCAGCCATCGGCGTTCTCTTTTGTGCGCGTCATCGATTGGCGATCCCCCACATGGCGAACAGATATTTGCGGACGGCAAAAATGAAGATCAGTGCCGGGATAACCAAGGCAGCACCGCCGGTGAATTTGAGGTAGAGCGGCGATTCGCCAAGGCTCTGCAGCAGGAAGGCGGTCAGCGTCCGGTTCTCGATGGTGAGCACGGCGGCGGCAAACACCTCGTTCCAGGAGATGGTGAAGGCAAACACCGCGGACGCCGCGATGCCCGGCAGCGCCAGCGGCAGAATGACTTTTCGGAATGCCTGCAATCTCGTGCAGCCGAGCGTCCAGGCCGCCTCCTCCAACTCGACGGGAATGCCGGAGAACAGCGAGAAAGTGATCAGCACCGCAAACGGCAGCGCCAGCGTGGTGTGGACCAGCGCCAGCCCGATCGCGGTGTCGTCGAGGCCGGTGCGGATGAACATCACCGCCAGCGGCAGCGCCAGCAGCGGCAGCGGGAAGGCGCGGGTCATCAGCACGAGGAAACGGAACGTTTCCTTGCCTGGGAAATCGAAGCGCGACGGTGCGTAGCCCGCGGGTGCGCCGAAGCCGATCGAGAGGATCATCGTCAGCGTAGCGACGAGAACGGAGTTCCACAGCGCCTTGGCGACGCCGGCGAAATTGATGAAGAAAGAAAGGCTGCCGAAATCGAATGACGGGAAGAAGCGCTTGGGAAAGGCGGTCACCTCTTCCGGCGACGACAGCGCGTTGACGATCAGCAGATAGATCGGCAGCAGCACCCAGACGCAAAGCAGGATGACCGTTGCGACCAGCAACCAATTGCCGGCTTTGCGGGCCTCAGGCGCGGCGATCGAGATCTCCGCGACGGTGCTCATATCCGCGCCTCCTTCGGCACACGCAGCACACGCAGGAAGAACAGTGTGAAACCGATCGAGATGGCGAGGATGAACAGCGCCATGGCGGCGGCGACATTGTGGTCCTGCAGCGTGAACTGCCAATTGTAGGTCTCGCCCATCAGCACCGGCAGATTGGTGCCGCCGAGTGCTGCAACCACGGCAAAGACCTCAAAGGCAAGGATGACGCGCAGGATGATCGCCGTCTGCAGGCTTGGGCGCAGCAGAGGCAGCGTGATCTTGATGAAGCGCTTCCACGGGCTAGCGCCAAAAACCTCCGCCGCCTCGTAGTATTCCCGGGGGATCAGCCCCATGCCGGCGACCAGAATGACCATCATGATGGCGGTCGCGCGCCAGATCTCGGCCAGCGCCACGGCGATGAAGATCGTCAGCTTGCTCTGGTAGCCGAGGAACATGACCGGGCTGTCGATGACGCCGAGATTGGAGAGCAAGGTGTTCAGGAAGCCGGACTGGTCGAAGATGGCGAGCCAGATCAGCCCGGCGGCCAGATCGGAGATGCCGAGCGGAATGGCGAAGATATAAAGCGCGGCGCTGCGTCCCGTTTCGAGCCGCGACACCGCGGTTGCCATCAGCAGTGCCATGACCAACTGAATCGGCACGACGACGACGCTCAGCAGTAGCGTATTGCGGACAGTGACCGGAAACTTCCAGCTGCCCGCCATGGTGCGGAAATTGTCGAGCGTAAAGCCGCCGTCGCGGGTGAACGCCTCGAAGGCGACCAACACGAACGGGTAGAGGAAGAAGACGCAGAGGAACAGCGTCGCCGGTGTCAGCAGCAGATAGGGCAGGGCCTTGCTGTGCATGGAGCGCTCTCTATTCGAAGCTTCAAAAGGGGTGGGCGCCCGGCGCGCTGGAAATCCGGACGCCCGGGAGGATTCTTAATCGACCGGGCAGGCGCCTTGCGAGGGCTTGTCGGGCGCCCAGCACGGCGCCTTCGCCTGTTCGATGATCGCTTTCAGCGCCGTCGCCTGTTCGTCGAGCACGCCGTGCACATCCTCGCCGCCGAGCACGATGCGCTCGAAGCTGTCGGTGTAGATCTGATTGAACTTGCCGCCGAGGCCGCCAAGTCCCATCGGCAGCAGCGCCGGCAATGCATCGGGAGCTCCGGTCATGGTGGCGATCACTGGGCTGAAGGCCTTCACCGAGGCCGGCATGTCGTCGGGCAGCTTGACGTCGACGATGGGGAAGAAGTTTGTCGCCTTCAGCGTCGCGATCTGGGTTTCCGGTTTCAGCATATAGGCGACCAGCGCCTTGGCCTTGTCCATGTCGGGCGAGGTCTTCGGGATAGCGACGCCGGCCACCACCGGCATGTAGCCGCGGCCTGACGGGCCAACCGGCGCCGGGAAGGCGACGAAGTCATCGGGTTTCTGGTTGAAGGCGTCGGCGAGGCGCGCCACGTGATCGAATGCCACCCAGACTTCGCCGGTCAGCAGCGGCTCCTGCATGAAGGCATAGTTGGTCGAATTCGGGTTGGTGTATTGCCACAATTCCTTGAACTTGTTCCACGCCGTTTCGGCCTCCGCCGAGCGGAACTTCGTCACCATCGAGCCGGTATACGATGGAAGGAGAAAACCCTCGAAGAAACGGTGCTTCAGCCCTTTCGGGCCGGCCGGAAAACCGAATTTGGGCGAACCGGTCTTTTCAGCGATGTTTTTCGCCCACTCGATCAGTTGGTCATAAGTGATGGTGTTGAGATCGGTGCCGGCCGGCAGATATTGCAGCGCCTGTTTGTTGGCCGCCATCAGAAAGGTGGCCTGCATCCATGGAAGGTACTTCTGCTCGCCGGTGCCGAGCATGCCGAGCTTCTTGTAGGTCTCGTTGACCTTGACGCCACCGAGATCGACGCCAGAGAGATCGACAAGGTTCGCGCCGACGGTGGAGAAGTCTCCGTGCAGGCCGCCGAGCACGCCTATGGTGCCGGCGCCGGCCTGCAGTTCGGCCTGAAGGCGGGTGAGCCAGGGCCCGTCCTCGGCGACCTGATAGTCGACCTGGCCGTCAAACCCCTTCAGCACTTCGCTGCGCATCTTCTGTGTCTCTTCCACTGGTCGCGCCTGTGTCGACCAGAACAACACCTGCTGGGCTTGTGCTGCGCCGGCAGCAAGCGACAACGCCAGCACCGCACCTGCCAATGTCCTCAACGCATTCATCGTCGTCTTCCTCCCTGGTTGTGCGCCGCTAAGGCGTCAGTTCCGTCCTGTGGGTGCCGGGCCATGGCTTGCCCGCAAGACAAGTGTCGGCCGGACCAGCCGCGTCAGTGGCGCGTCCGGCCTGTCGCCGATGACGGTCAGCAGCATCTCGCCGATCTCGCGCGCGCACTGGCGGATCGAGGCGTCGAAAGTGGTCAGCCCCGGCGGCGCATAGGCGGAGGCGGCTATGTTGTCGAAGCCGATCACCGAAAGGTCGCGAGGAATGGCAAGTCCGGCGCGCCCCGCCTCTTCCATCACAGTCAGCGCCAGCTCGTCGAACAGTGCGACAATCGCCGTCGGCCGCTCGGTGGCGTGCAGAAGCCGGTTGATTGCCTGGATGCGGGCACCGCGATCGAAACGCGGCGCCGTCGCCACATCGAGACTGACGGACGGATCGCCCCGGCGGGCGATCGCGGCGGCGAGCCCGTCCTGCCTGAGATGGCGAAATGTCATCGGCTCCGAAATCGTCACCAGGCCGAAATGGCGGTGTCCGAGATCGTAGAGCATGTCGAAGGCCTCGCCGAAAGCATGCGCGCCATCGGTATCGAGCCAATGGTAGGCAAAGTCGCCGTCGAGCAGCCGGCCATGCGCGACGAACGGGAAATTGCGCTGGCGCAGATAGGCAAGCCGCTCGTCGACCTCGGCGATGCGGGTGACGACGACCCCGTCGGCGCGGCCCGATTCGACGACATGGCGAAGCACGGAAAGTTCCGACTGGCCCTGCGCCGCTGCGGCCAGGATCAGGTCGGAGCCGTGCGAAACCAGCCCTTCGCCGAG
This sequence comes from Mesorhizobium sp. M0898, assembly GCF_040319695.1. Lineage (NCBI taxonomy): Bacteria > Pseudomonadati > Pseudomonadota > Alphaproteobacteria > Hyphomicrobiales > Phyllobacteriaceae > Mesorhizobium > Mesorhizobium sp. M0898. The sequence goes on from NZ_JAMYOE010000005.1 coordinate 155,816, forward strand.
CCCTGTGACGAATTCACCGAGGAAGGAGTCGACCAGATTGGGGCCGCGGATCGGAAGCACCATGCCGACAAAGCCGCTGCGGCCGGAGACCAGCGTGCGGGCTGCGGTGTTCGGCACATAGCCGGCCTGATGCGCAGCCTCGGCGACACGTTGGCGCGTTTTCAAGGCGATCTGCACGTGGCCGGCAAGGGCGCGCGAAACGGTGGTAATCGACAGGCCGAGCTGCGCAGCAAGTTCCTTGAGGGTGGTAACGCGGGCCGGCATCGTTTCTCCCGAACGAAGTTTGAAACGTTTGTAATGCGTCCAATCCAAATTGCAAACGTTTTAAATGCGCATGGTCGGTGTTGTTTCTTGCCCGTTGGTTAGCGCGGCCCAATTCGGCCCCGGCCGGCAAGCTCCTGGCCGGAGATTTAAACGCAGCGGTTGCTTGACTCGGGCGACGCCTTGTGAAAAATTTTGCAGCAACTGATAAAAATATCAAAGGGCGGAAATGGTTGGTTTTGGCAACGGCCTGCTGCGCGACGATGAGACCGGGATGGCCGCCCGTGCCGCCTGGCTTCACTATGCCGGCGGCCTGACCCAGTCGGAGGTCGCCAAGCGGCTCGGCCTGACCAGTCTCAAGGCGCATCGCCTGATCACCAAGGCCAATCAGGAAGGCCTGGTCAAAGTCTACATCGACGGCGAAGTCTCAGAATGCGTGGAGCTTGAGGATGAGTTGTCCGGCCGGTACGGCCTCGACTACTGCGAGGTGGTTCCGGACTTCGATGCCGAAGACCTGCCGCTCAAGGCGCTCGGCATTGCTGGCGCGCAGTTTCTCAAGCGCGAGATCGAACGCGGCGAAGAGGCGCTGATCGGCGTCGGCCACGGCCGCACGCTTGCCGCATGCGTCGAATATCTGCCGCGCATATCGGCCGGCAGGATCCGTTTCGTTTCGCTGCTTGGCGGCCTGACGCGCAAGTTCTCCGCCAATCCGCATGACGTCATCCACCGTGTCGCCGAACGCACCGGCGCGGAGGCCTATGTGATGCCCGTACCGATGTTCGCCAACACGGTCGAGGATCGAACAGTATTGCTTGGGCAGAAAGGCGTCAGCGATGTCTTCGACCTCGCCAAGTCCGCCGACTTGCTCATCGCCGGCATCGGCACCGCCGAACGTGAGGCCTCGCTTGTCGCCACCGGCATGATCGAGAAGGGCGAGATGGAGGAGATCCGCCGCAACGGCGGTGTCGGCGAACTGCTCGGCCATTTCTTCGACGATGCCGGAAAGGCCGTTGCGACGACGCTTTCCGACCGGGCGCTGGCACTGGCGCGCGAAGACATCAGCAACCGCAGGATTGTCGCCGTCGCCGGCGGCAAGGTGAAGGTTCGCGCCATCAAGTCAGTGCTGGAGGGCCGTTATCTCAAAGGCTTGATAACCGACGAGCGGACGGCGCGATCGCTCGTGGAACAGACGCCGGTCGGGTAGCCGGCAACCATTTCGTTGAAACTACCCTGTGGAGGAGAAGAGAAATGCATGAGAAAGAGAAAGACCTCATCGACGCATTCCTGCGTGGACAAGTCGACCGCCGTGGGCTGATCAAGGGCCTCGGTGCAATGGGCCTTGCCGCCAGCACCGCCGGCACACTGCTCAATTTCGGGCAGACCCGCGCCCTGGCGGCTGATTTCGACTGGCAGGCGCATAAGGGCAAGACCATCAAGCTGCTGCTCAACAAGCATCCTTACGCCGATGCGATGATTGCCAACCTCGACAATTTCAAGAAGCTGACCGGCATGGAAGTCGTCTATGACGTGTTCCCCGAAGACGTCTATTTCGACAAGGTTACCGCCGCGCTGTCGGCCAGCTCGCCCGAATACGATGCCTTCATGACCGGCGCCTACATGACCTGGACCTACGGCCCGGCCGGCTGGATCACCGACCTCAACGAATGGATCAAGGATCCGGCCAAGACCAACCCGAAATATGCCTGGGACGACTTCCTGCCGGGCGTCAAGAATTCCTGCGCCTGGAACGGCCAGCCGGGCGGCGCGCTCGGTTCGGAAGACGCCAAGCAATGGTGCATTCCGTGGGGCTTCGAACAGAACAACATCACTTACAACAAGGGCATGTTCGACAAGGTCGGCGTCAGCGTTCCCGGCAATATGGATGAGATGGTCGCTACGGCGGCGAAGCTCACCAAGGACGTCGGCGGTGGCGTCTACGGCATCGGCGTGCGCGGCTCGCGCTCCTGGGCAACGATCCACCCGGGCTTCCTGTCGGCCTACGCCAATTTCGACCAGAAGGACCTGAACGTCTCGGCTGACGGCAAGCTGTCGGCCGCGATGAACACCGCCGAATCCAAGGCTTTCCACAAGCAGTGGGTCCAGATGATCCAGGAGAGCGGCCCGAAGGACTGGTCGACCTACACCTGGTACCAGGTCGGCACCGATCTCGGTGCAGGTGCTTCGGCGATGATTTACGACGCCGACATCCTTGGCTACTTCATGAATGGCGGCGACAACAAGATGGCCGGCAAGCTCGCCTTTTCGGCATTCAAGGCCAATCCTGCCGCCAAGGCGCCGACGCCCAATATCTGGATCTGGTCGCTGTCGATGTCCAACTTCTCCAAGGACAAGGACGCCACCTGGTACTTCATGCAATGGGCATCCGGACCCGAGCATGCATTGTTCGGTGCGACCAAGATGGACTTCGTCAATCCGGTTCGTCAGTCGGTCTGGAACGACGAGATGTTCCGCGAGAAGCTGAACAAGAGCTATCCGGGTTATGTCGAGATGTTCGACGTCTCGGCGCCGGGCGCCAGCATCAAGTTCACCCCGCAGCCGCTGTTCTTCGATCTCACCACCGAATGGGCGGCGACGCTGCAGAAGATGGTGGCCAAGGAAGTGCCGGTCGACGAGGGCCTCGACAAGCTGGCCGAGAGCATCAACAGCCAGCTCAAGGAAGCCGGGCTCGGCTAAGCCGCGGCCAAGGCTGGCCCGTCCGCGGGCCAGCCTTTGAGATGTGATACGTTTGCGACGCGGTCCCGAAAGGTGCCGCCTGCTCGCCCGACCGGCCGCCTTGCTCCCTTGGGCGGCCGGGACGGCGAAGCAACAGGATGACGGAGCAGCCGATGACTGCGGCGACAATACAAAGAAACAGGCCGTCGGGCTTCAGGATCAGCAAGCGGGTGCTGCCCTATCTCCTCAGCCTGCCGGCTCTGCTGGTCTGCATCGGCATCCTGATCCCGTTCCTGACGTCGGTGGTCTATTCGTTCCAGCGCTACCGGTTGAGCCAACCCTGGGCGCGGCAGTTCAACTGGGGCGACAACTATATCTCCTTCTTCACCGACCCGAAGTTCTGGAACACCCTGGAGATCTCGCTGCTCTACGCCGGCATCACCGTTGTGCTTGAACTGCTTCTCGGTCTCGGCATCGCCATGCTGCTGCAAAAGCGCTCGACGCTGAACAACTTCATCTCGATCATGCTGCTGATGCCGCTGATGACGGCGCCGGCGCTCGCCGCGCTGATGTGGAAGCTGATGACCAATCCCGGTTTCGGCGTGCTCAGCTATCTCGCCAGCCTGATCGGGTTGCAGGATTTCCGCTGGGCCTCGTCTCCGTCGACGGCGCTGCTCACCGTCGTGCTCGTCGACATTTGGGTCTACACCCCCTTCATCATGATCCTGCTGCTTGCAGGCCTGCGCAGCCTGCCGACGCAGCCCTTCGAGGCGGCAGCACTCGACGGCGTGCCACGCAGCTTCGTCTTCTTCCGCATCACACTGCCGATGCTGACCCCCTACATCCTGACGGCGACCCTGTTCCGCCTGCTTGATTCCATCCAGCAGTTCGACATCATCTACGCCATGACGCAGGGCGGTCCGGGCGACACGCTGACCGTGTTCCAGGTCGAGGCCTACCTCAACTTCTTCCAGTCGACCAATGTCGGCCGCTCGGCGGCACTGATGATCATCCTGTGGGCGATCACCTATTTCCTCTCGAACATTTTCATCAAGAACTGGCTGCGGCTGCGCGAACGCGCCCGCGGCCAGGCATAGGAGGCTGGCGTGGAACACACCTCGCTTCTCGAACGCATCCTGCGCGGCATTGCCCTGGCGCTGGTCGTGATCTTCTTCATGTTCCCGATCGTCTGGATCCTGATGATGTCGTTCCAGACCAACGAGACAATCCTGCGGATTCCGCCGCAGCTTGTCTTCGAGCCGACGCTCGCCAACTACACTGCCTTGATCACCGGCAAGCTGATGACGGCGGCCGGCACGCTCGACATCGCCTTCATGCGCAACCTCTGGAATTCCGTCTTCCTGTCGGTCACCTCGGTTGCCGTCGCGTTGCTGCTCGGCGTTCCGGCGGCCTACGCCTTTGCGCGGCACAAATTCCGCGGCTCGGAGGACATTGCCTTCACGCTGCTGTCGTTCCGGTTCGCGCCGGCGCTGCTGGTGCTCCTGCCGCTCACCCTCTATTTCCAGAAGCTCGGGCTGGCCAACACCTATATCGGGCTGATCTGGGTCTATCAGTTGATCTGCCTGCCGTTGATCCTGTGGATCGTGCGCGGCTATTTCGAAGACATTCCCGCCGACATCGAATACGCCTACCGCATTGCCGGACATTCCTGGTTTGCCACCTTCCGCAAGATCGCGCTGCCGCTCGCCGGCCCAGGCATTGCCGCTGCCGGTCTGCTCGCCTTCATCTTTGCCTGGAACAATTTCGTTTTCGCGCTGGTGCTTGCCTCGGCCGACAAGCAGCCGGTGACGGTCGGCGCGCTCGCCTTCATCACCTCCTCGGGCATCCAGTATGGCCAGATATCGGCGGCGATCGTGCTGTCGATCACGCCGACGCTGGCGCTCGCGCTTTATGCGCAGCGCTATCTCGTCGAAGGCCTGTCGCTTGGCGCGGTGAAAGGATAGTCCGATGGCAAGCCTCGAACTGCGAAACATCGTCAAGCGCTACAAAAGCCAGACCGTTCTCGACAATCTGTCGCTGACCGTCGCCGACGGCGAAACGCTGGTCCTGTTCGGGCCGTCCGGCGCCGGCAAGACGGTGCTATTGCGGCTGGTCGCCGGCGTCATCGACCCCGACGAGGGAAAGATCCTCATCGGCGGCGAGGACATGACCGACGTCGACGCCGAGTTCCGCGGCGTCGGCATGGCATTCCAGAACTTCGCGCTATTCCCGCATATGACGGCGTTCGACAACATCGCCACGCCGCTGCAGGCGAAGCATTCGTCGCAGGGCGCGATCAAGGCCGGCGTCGAGAGCGTCGGCAAGCTGTTGAAGATCGGCCATGTGCTCAGCCACAAGCCGCGGGCTCTGTCCAACGGCCAGAAGCAGCGCACCGCGCTTGCCCGCGCCCTGGTCGGCTCGCCGCCGCTTCTGCTGCTCGACGATCCCTTGCGCAACGTCGATGCCAAATTGCGCTTCGAAATGCGGCTCGAGCTGCCAAGGCTGCTCGCCGATCGTGGCGCAACCGTTGTCTACGTCACCCAGGACTACAAGGAAGCGATGGCGCTTGGCGATCGCATCGCAGTGATGTCGCAGGGCGTCGTGAAACAGCTCGGCACGCCCGAACAGATCTATCGCGAGCCGGCCAACGTCGAGATTGCCCGGCTGTTCGGCGACCCGACCATCAACCTTCTGGACGTCAAGCCGGCGCGGGACGCCAAGGGCATCTATGTCGGCCTGTCCAACGTCCAGGTCCATCTTGCCGGCGCTCATGAGACGGCGGTCGGCCGCGACTGCGTGATCGGTTTGCGGCCGGAGGCGCTGGCGTTTGTCGATGAACGCACGCTCGGCGCCATCCCGGTGACGGTCGAGGCTGAGACGCCGCTCAACGAGAAGATCGTCACGCTGGTGCGCACCGTGCGCGGCCGTGAAATCCTGGTTTCGCGTCCTTCCGGGACACCGGGCCAATCCGAGGGCAAGGTCTACATTGCCGTCGACAGTAAAAGCGCCCTTTTGTTCGATCGCACAAGCGGCGAGCGCATCGGCTCGAAAAACGTCGTCAATTTGCGCAGCGGAGAAGCGGCATGAGCCCGACCGCAATCACCATTTCGGGCGTCGACAAGTTCTACGGTCCGATTGACCGTGGCGTACACGCCGTCAAGAACCTGACGATGGAAATCGTCAAGGGCGAGATCGTGGCGCTGCTCGGCTCCTCCGGCTGCGGCAAGACCTCGACATTGCGCATGATCGCAGGCTTCGAAGAGGTCTCGCGCGGCGCCATCGCGGTTGCCGGCCGCAAAGTGCACACGTTGCCGCCGGTCAGGCGCAACGTCGCAATGGCCTTCGAGGGCTATTCGCTCTACCCGCCGCTGACCGTGCGCGAGAACATGGCCTTCGCCCTCAAGGCCGCCAGGCTGGCGAAGAGTGCAGTCGATGCAAAGGTTGCCAACATCGCCAAGCTGCTCGAGATCGAGGACATTCTCGAGCGCTATCCGAGCTCGATCTCCGGCGGCCAGCAGCAGCGCGCCAGCCTTGGCCGGGCGCTGATCCGCGAGGCCGACCTGCATCTGCTGGACGAGCCGATGGGCCAGCTCGAGCCGCAGCTTCGCGCCGTGCTGCGCGGCCGCATCAAGCATTTCATCAAGGAGCGCGGCCTGACCGCGATCCTGGTCACCCACGACCAGACCGAGGCCAACGCGCTTGCCGACCGCATTGCCGTCATGGAGGGCGGCGTGCTGCAGCAGTTCGACACGCCTGACAGGCTCAAGGAGCGGCCGGCAAACCTGTTCACCGGCACCTTCGTTGGCGAGCCGCCGATGAATGTCTTCGAGGCCTATGTCGGCACGGCCGCCGGCAAGATCAGTCTCAAGCTGCCCGACGGGCTTTCGCTCGACTACGACAAGGATGCGTTCAGCGGCCCGGTTCGCGACGAATTGCTCAACCGGCAGCGCGTCGTCATCGGCGTCAGGCCCTATGCGGTCCGCCGCTCGAAGGATGGTGTGCCGGCGACGGTTTCGGCCAATCAATGGCTCGGCGACCAGACCCATATCGCCGCCGATTTCGCCGGCGGTTCGCTGGTCCTGGTCGAACATGACCGAACCCGCTTGGAGCTTGGCGCGCCGATCAAGATCAGCATCGATCCGAAAAACCTTCACGTCTTCGATCAGGCGAGCGGCAATGCCATTTCGCACGGCACGGAGCTGGCTTGATGCAGGATGTGCTGATCGGCATCGACGCCGGCACGTCTGTCATAAAATCCGTCGCCTTTGACACGGCGGGCAGGCAGATCGCGTCCGCCGCGCTGCCCAATAAATACGAGACACTGCCGGGCGGCGGCGCCGAGCAGGACCTGACACGCACCTGGGCCGATACCGCGACGACCTTGTGCGAGCTTGCCGACAAGGTGCCGGATCTCGCCAGCCGGACCATTGCCATCGCCGTGACCGGGCAGGGCGACGGTACCTGGCTGATCGACAAGGATGGCGAGCCGGTTGCCAAGGGCTGGCTGTGGCTCGACGCGCGCGCTGCCGCGGTCGTCGAGGAGATCCGCGCGCGGCCGGAGGACCGGCTGCGCTTCGAAAAGACCGGCAGCGGGCTCGCTGCCTGCCAGCAGGGATCGCAGTTCGTGTTCATGAAGCGCCACATGCCCGCGATGCTTGCCAATGCAGCGACGGCGTTCCACTGCAAGGACTGGCTCTATTTCAAGCTGACCGGCCACCGCGCCACCGACCCGTCCGAGGGCACCTTCACCTTCGGCGACTTCCGCACGCGCGGCTATTGCGATGATGTGCTCGAGGTACTCGGCGTCACCGATCTCCGGCATCTGTTGCCGCCCATCGTCGATGGCACCAGGCAAAGCACCTCGCTGTCGGCGGCAGCAGCCGATGCGACCGGCCTGCTCGCCGGCACACCGGTCGTTCTGGCCTATGTCGATGTCGCCTGCACGGCGCTCGGCGCCGGCCTGTTCGATCGCGAACGCAAGCCGGGATGCTCGATCATCGGCTCCACCGGAATGCATATGCGGCTTGCCGAAACGCCGGACCAGGTTCTGCTCAACGAGGCTGCAACCGGCTACACGATGACGATGCCGGCACCCGGCGTCTTTGCGCAGATGCAGTCGAACATGGCGGCAACGCTCAATATCGACTGGGTCCTTGGCCTCGCCTCCGGCATTCTCGCCTCGCAAGGTATTACGCGGACCAATGGCGAGATGATCGCGCTGGTCGACCAGTGGATATCGTCGTCCGAGCCAGGCTCGCTGCTCTACCAGCCCTATGTCTCGGAGGCCGGCGAGCGCGGGCCGTTCGTCGATGCCAATGCCAGGGCCGGCTTCATCGGCATTTCGTCCAGGCACGGCTATGCCGACATAGTCCGCGCGGTGTTCGAGGGGCTGGCTTTCGCGGCACGCGATTGCTACGCCGCCATGGGCCCCCTGCCCAAGGAAATCCGCCTGACCGGCGGAGCGGCCAGGAGCCCGGCTCTGCGCAAGATCCTGGGTGCTGCGGTCGGCGCCGACATTCGCACCAGCGAGCGCGAGGAGGCCGGTGCTGCGGGCGCCGCAATGATTGCTGCGGTCTGCGTCGGCCAATACGCATCGATGGACGATTGCGTCAGCGAATGGGTCACGCCTTTGCTCCGTACGGCCGAACCCAGCGACCGGAAACTTGCCGCTGCCTATGAGGCGATGGCTCCGTCCTACACATTGGCGCATGAGGCGCTGCGGCCGGTCTGGCGCTCGATGGCCGCGTCCAGGCAAACCGACGTGAATTGAGAAGAGCATGCCCAAGAAAATTGCGATCATCGGCGACCGCTTCATGCTTCCGGAAGTGTTTCGCGAGAAAATCGAGGCGGCCTGCGGCGACAATCTCGACATCCGCAGCATTGAGACCGCTTGGCCCGACGAGCCGATGCAATTCGGCAATGCCGCACTTGGTCTGGACAAGGTCAAGGAGTATTTCGGCGATCCCGACGAGGTGGTGGATTTCATCGGCGACGCCGAAATCTTCGTCACTCAGCTTGCGCCGCTCTCCGAAAGCATGATGCAGCGCCTGCCCACGCTCAAGCTGGTTGCGGTCTCGCGCGGCGGACCGATCAACATCGACATGGCCGCCGCCAAGGCCCACGGCATCACCGTGGTCAATGTGCCCGGCCGCAACGCCAGCGCCGTGGCCGAGTTCACCATCGGCGCCATTCTCGCTGAAACGCGGCTGATCCGCGTCGGTCACGAAGCCTTGCGCAAGGGCGAATGGCGCGGCGATCTCTACCGCGCCGATCGCACCGGCCGCGAGCTCAACGAAATGACCGTCGGCGTCATCGGCTACGGCAATATCGGCACCAGGCTGGTTCGCCTGCTGCGCGCCTTCGGCTGCCGCATCTTGGTTTGCGATCCCTATGTGCAATTGAGCGCCGAGGACCGCAATGCCGGCGTCGAACTGGTTGCGCTGGACGATCTGCTGTCGCGCTCCGATGTGGTCACGCTGCATTCCCGGGTCACCGAGGAGACGCGCGGCCTGATCGGCAAGAACGCCATCGCCCGGATGAAACCCGGCGTAATCTTCGTCAATACCGCGCGCGGACCGCTGGTCGACTACGATGCGCTCTACGATGCGCTCGTCTCGGGGCAGATCGGCAGCGCTATGCTGGAGACGTTCGCCATCGAGCCGGTGCCTGCCGACTGGCCGCTGTTGCAACTGCCGAACGTGACGCTGACGCCGCATATCGCCGGCGCGTCGGTACGCACCGTGACCTACGCGGCCGAGCAGGCGGCCGAGGAAGTGCGCCGCTACATCGCCGGGCTGCCTCCGGTCAATCCATGCTGACGACAGGGCATAGAGCGAGATGAACGGTGAAACCGAAATCGTCGACCTCTTCGTCATCGGCGGCGGTGTCAATGGCGCCGGAATCGCGCGCGATGCGGCGGGCCGGGGTCTGTCGGTCATTCTTTGCGAAAAGGACGATCTTGCCGAGGGCACCAGTTCGCGATCGGGAAAGCTCGTTCATGGCGGTTTGCGCTATCTCGAATATTACGAGTTCCGCCTGGTGCGGGAGGCGCTGATCGAGCGCGAGGTGCTGCTCGAATCCGCGCCGCACATCATCTGGCCGATGCGCTTCGTGCTGCCACACAGCCCCGATGATCGGCCGGCCTGGCTGGTGCGGCTCGGCCTGTTCCTCTACGACCATCTTGGCGGCCGCAAGCGACTGCCGGCCACCCGCACGCTCGACCTGCGCACCGCGCCAGAAGGCGCGCCGATCAAGGACAGCTTCAAGCGCGGCTTCGAATATTCCGACTGCTGGGTCGACGACGCCCGCCTGGTCGTCATCAATGCGCTCGACGCCGCGGAGCGTGGGGCCAGGATATTCACCCGCACTGCCTGCACCGCTGCCCGCCGCGAAAACGGCCTGTGGTCGGTGGAGATGCGCGACGGTCGAACCGGCGTCAGGACCACAGTCCGGGCACGGGCGCTGATCAACGCCGCCGGACCCTGGGTCAACGACGTCATCAACCGCGTCGGCGGCCAGAATTCCAGGCGCAACGTGCGCCTGGTCAAGGGCAGCCACATCGTTGTGCCGAAATTCTGGGAAGGGCGGCAGGCCTATCTCGTTCAGAACAGCGACAAGCGGGTGATCTTCATCAATCCCTATCAGGACGATCTGGCGCTGATCGGCACCACTGACATTCCCTATGAAGGGCGGCCGGAGGACGTGACCGCCGATGCGAGCGAGATCGATTACCTGATCAAGGCAGTCAATCGCTACTTCAAGCGCCAGCTCGCACGAAGCGACGTCGTCTACTCGTTTTCCGGCGTCAGGCCGCTCTATGACGACAATGCCGACAATCCGAGCGCGGTGACCCGCGATTACATATTCGAACTCGACGCACCGGCTGGGCAGGCGCCGCTGCTTTCGGTCTTCGGCGGCAAGATCACCACCTTCCGCAAATTGGCCGAGCACGCGCTCGACCGTATCGCCCCGTTCTTTCCGAAAATGGGCAAGCCGTGGACCTCGAAAGGGCACCTGCCGGGCGGCGATATCGCCAATGCCGATTTCGAGCAGTTCCTCGGCGACCTCGGCCATGAATTTCCCTGGATGCCGGCATCGCTGGTCAAGCATTACGGCAGGCTCTTCGGCACAAGGACGCGCGATCTGGTCGGCGCGGCCACCTCGCTCGCCGAACTGGGCCGGCGCTTCGGCAAGGATTTTTTCGAGCGCGAAGCCAATTACCTGTTCGAGCATGAATGGGCCGAGACCGCCGCCGATATTCTCGAAAGGCGCACCAAGCACGGCCTGCATCTGTCCGCCGCGGAAAGAACCGCCTTCGAGGACTGGTGCTCGAGCCGGCTGGCAAAGGCCGGCTGATGGCCTTTACGCTTTCGCTCAACACCAATCCGCTGGTCAACCGCTTTGCGGAGCCGGACGACCTGATCGACGCGATCGCCTATCAGATCGGTATCAGGGACGTCCAACTCACCCATGAATTCGTCAATCCCGGCTGGCCGGCGGCGACGATCGCCAAATTCGTCCGCCTGTTCCGCTCCGCGCTCGACCGCACCGGGGTGCGCGTGACCTCCGCGATGACCGGCCCTTACGGCCGGCTCAATCATTTCGGCCATCCCGATGCCGACGTGCGGCGCTACTACGTCGACTGGTTCAAGACCTTTTCAGAAGTTTCGGCCGAGCTCGGCGCCGCAGGCATGGGCACGCAATTCGCGATCTTCACTCACCGGGATTACGACAATCCTGAACGTCGCGCGCGGCTTTTCGACATCGCGCTGGAATGCTGGCGCGAGGTCGCCGAGCATGCCAAAGCAGCCGGCTTGACCTACCTGTTCTGGGAGCCGATGTCGGTCGGCCGCGAATTCGGCCATACGATCGAAAGCTGCCGGGCACTGCAGCGCGAGATCGAAGCGGCCGGCATGGCCGTCCCGTTCAAGATAATGGTCGACATCGACCATGGCGACGTGACCTCGAGCAATCCGGCGGACACCGACCCTTATGCCTGGGCCGAAGCCTTTCCCAGGCAATCGCCGATCATCCACGTCAAGCAGTCGTCGATGAACAAGGGTGGTCACTGGCCGTTCATTGCCGCTCACAACAAGGACGGCCGCATCACGCCGGAAAAGCTGCTGGAGACGGTTCGCCGTGGCGGCGGCGTCGACAACGAGATCTGCCTCGAATTGTCGTTCCGCGAGCGCGAGCCCGTCGACCACCAGGTCATCGCCATGATCCGCGAGTCGGTCGACTACTGGGCACCCTTTATCGAGACCGGCAGGGCCGATCTCTTGCCGCGAGCATGATCGGATGAGCAGCAGGAGCTGAGGCAGCTCCTGCTCAGAGCCGGAATACGTCAGCCAAATTTCGGATCGAGGCTTCCGGACTTGTAGCGCTTGGCCATTTCCGACAGCGGCAGCGGCTTGATCTTCGGTGCGTTGCCGGCGGTGCCGAATTGCTCGAAGCGCTCCTTGCACAGCTTCCGCATCGCGGCCATTGCCGGCGTCAGATATTTGCGCGGATCGAATTCGCTCGGGTTCTCGGTCAGCACCTTGCGGATTGCGCCGGTCAGCGCCATGCGGTTGTCGGTATCGATATTGATCTTGCGCACCCCGTGCTTGATGCCGCGCTGGATCTCTTCGACCGGCACGCCCCATGTCGGCTTCATCTGGCCGCCATATTTGTTGATGATCTCCTGCAACTCCTCCGGCACCGAGGACGAGCCGTGCATGACGAGATGCATACTCGGCAGACGGCGGTGGATTTCCTCGATGACGTTCATGGCCAGTACAGCGCCGTCCGGCTTGCGGCTGAACTTGTAGGCGCCGTGGCTGGTGCCCATGGCGACTGCCAGCGCATCGACACGGGTGTCGCGCACGAACTGTTCGGCCTGCACGGGATCGGTCAGCAGCTGGTCGTGGCTGATGACGCCCTCGACGCCATGGCCGTCCTCCTGCTCGCCGCCGCCCATCTCCAGCGATCCGAGAACGCCGATCTCGCCTTCCACCGAGACGCCGCCCCAATGCGCCATGTCGACGACGCGGTGGGTGATGCCGGAATTATAGGCGTAGTCGGCCGGCGTCTTGCCGTCTTCCTTCAGCGATCCGTCCATCATCACCGAAGTGAAGCCGTGCTGGATCGCGGTGACGCAGGTCGCTTCGTTGTTGCCATGGTCGAGATGCATGCAGACCGGGATATCGGGATGGATTTCGACCAGCGCGTCGATCAGCTTGGCCAGCACCACATCATTGGCGTAGGCTCGCGCGCCGCGGCTCGCCTGCAGGATAACCGGCGATTTGGTCTCCTCGGCTGCCTCCATGATGGCGAGGCCCTGTTCCATATTGTTCATGTTGAAGGCAGGCACGCCATAGCCGTATTCGGCGGCATGATCGAGCAATTGTCTCAGTGTGATGCGAGCCACTCAGTAGTCTCCCGTATCCGGTTTCGAGCCAGTGTTTGCGGGCCGTTCGGTTGTCGACGAGCCCCTGATGCTTCTGGCCGGATTTCCGCGGCACCGCAACCGCTGGGCGCTCGGCCGGCAGCAATTCTTGTTACAGGACGCGACCAGAAGCGTCATGATATCCCAAAGAGATATAACATTATCACAAAAATTTGGTGGCTTGTGCGACGTTTGCTGTTATATCTCGGAACCGGATTGCACAAGGATGCCGCGGAAATGAAGAGCGACGGCCGCCGGCAAGGCATCATGGATTTTCTGATGGACATCGGCACCGCCAGTGTCGACGATCTTGCCTCACGCTTCGGCGTGTCAAAGATGACTGTCCACCGCGACCTCGACGAGCTCGAGGAAAGCGGCTTCCTGCGCAAGGTGCGCGGCGGCGCCTCGATCCAGCCGAGCAGCCTTTTCGAGAGCGATTTCCGCTACCGCCAGCGGCTGGCCGGCGACGAGAAGAAGCGCATCGCCGCCGCTGCCGTGACGATGATCGAACCGGGTCAGACGGTGATCATCGACGATGGCTCAACCGCGGGCGGCGTTGCTCGGCATCTTGCCGATCTGCGTCCGCTGACGGTGATCTCGAACAATCTGGCCGTCATCCAGGATTTGGCGGGCGTTGCCGGCATCAACCTGATTGCGCTCGGCGGCCAATACAACAAGAAGTTTCACGGCTTCTTCGGCCTGCTCGCCGAGGACACGCTGAAATCATTGCGCGCCGATGTCGCGTTCCTGTCGTCATCGGCCATCCATGGTGCCTCTGCCTTTCACCAGGATCAGGAAGTGGTCCAGACCAAACGGCTGATGATGGCCGCAGCAGCGCGCAAATATCTGCTGGTCGATCATGGGAAATTCGGCCGCACTGCCTTGCACTTCCTGACAGATCTCAAGGCCTTTGACACGGTCTTCACCGGCCGCGAGCCGCAGCCGCAGATGCGCGCCGCGCTGGATGGTGCCGGCGTTTCGCTGACAGTGATCGCAGAATAGGAGGGCACGTATGGTTTATTGGGTCGGCACCAGCTGGAAAATGAACAAGACGCTCGCCGAGGCGATGGCTTTCGCCGAGGCGCTGGCGGAGTTCGTCCCCGGTTTCGACGAGCGCATCCAGCCTTTCGTCATCCCGCCCTTCACGGCGATCCGCGAGGTCAAGAAAGCGCTGTCGCCGACGCGCATCAAGGTCGGCGCGCAGAACATGCATTGGGCCGACGCCGGCGCCTGGACCGGCGAGATCTCGCCGGTCATGCTGAAAGACTGCGGCCTCGACATGGTCGAGCTCGGCCACAGCGAACGGCGCGAGCATTTCGGCGAGACCGACAACGCCGTCGGTCTGAAGACTGCGGCGGCGGTGAAGCACGGTCTCGTGCCACTCATCTGCGTCGGCGAGACCCTGGCTCAACGCGACAGCGGGCAGGCCGCTGCGGTGCTGGCCTTGCAGGTGCACGGCGCGCTGCAGTTTCTCGAAGGCGCGGCGAAGGCGGCGACGATCCTGTTTGCCTATGAGCCCGTCTGGGCGATCGGCGACAAGGGCGTGCCGGCCAGTTCGGACTATGCCGACAGGCAGCAGGCGCTAATCAAGAAAATCGCACGCGACCTGCTGCCGGTGGTGCCGCCGGTGCTTTATGGCGGCAGCGTCAATCCGCAAAATGCCGCCGAACTGGTCGGCCAGCCCAACATCGACGGCTTGTTCATCGGCCGCTCGGCCTGGCAGGCGGACGGCTATATCGACATCCTCAAGCGCGCCTCGGCGGCGATCTGAATCACCAAACAGGAAGGAAACGGAACATGAAAATTGCCATTGGAGCTGATAGCGCCGGCAAGCCGCTGCTCGACGTCATTGCCGCTCACCTCGCTACCAAGCCTGGCCTCACGATTAGCGACCTCAGCCAGTCGGGCTACTATGCCGACCTGTCACAGAAGCTCGCGCAGACCATCCTGGACGGCGAAAACGATCGCGGCATCCTGTTTTGCGGCACCGGCATCGGCGTATCCATATCCGCCAACAAGGTGCCCGGCATTCGCGCCGCACTCACCCACGACACCTATTCGGCCGAGCGCGCGGCAAAATCCAACAACGCCCAGATCATCACCATGGGCGCCCGCGTCATCGGCCCGGAACTGGCCAAGTCGATCGTCGATGCATGGCTTGCATCGGAATTCGATGAGAAGGGACCGTCGGCCGGCAATGTCCAGGCGATCGACAGGCTCGACGCGGCGAAGCGGGGTTAAGCCAGACTGTTCCACATCGCTCTGATAATCGTCACGGCCGATGCGGCGCCGGGG
This sequence comes from Mesorhizobium sp. M0898, assembly GCF_040319695.1. Lineage (NCBI taxonomy): Bacteria > Pseudomonadati > Pseudomonadota > Alphaproteobacteria > Hyphomicrobiales > Phyllobacteriaceae > Mesorhizobium > Mesorhizobium sp. M0898. The sequence continues at coordinate 171,471 of NZ_JAMYOE010000005.1, forward strand.
TCCATATGCCCGAGCGAGCGCTCGCCGAGCCGCGATGAGCGGCCCTTGGCGGCGATCATGTCCTTGGTCGCCTCGGCACCTCGTTCGGCCGCTGCAAGTGCAGCCTCCAGGCTCTCGGACAGGCTCTTGCCGGCTTCCTGCGCGGCACCCGCTGCTTGCGCAGCCGGCAGCCAGGCGTCGACCATGGTCTTTTCGCCGAGCTCGGCCTTGCCGCGATCCTGGATGCCTTGCGCCATCGCCCGGAGCATGGCGATGGTGTCAGCGTCCTCCAGAATTGCCTTGCCTTTGACGGCGGCGGCACCGCGCATGAAGGCGGTCGCATAGAGCGGGCCTGACGAGGCGCCGACCGCGTTGAGGAAGGATTTCGCCGCAGTGTTGAGCAGCGCCGTCGGCTCGGTCGCCGCGAGGTCGAGTTGCGCTAGTGCATCGCGCGCAGCTGTGAAGCCTAGTGCCATGGCGATGCCATGGTCGGCGTCGCCGATGACGCCGTCGAGTTGGCAGAGCCTGTCCTTGTCGGCGTCGATCGCCGCCGCGATCTCATCGAACATTCTTTTCAAGCCGACTGAATCGATCGAGGTCATGATGCTTTCTCAGCCGGCGCGGAACATGGCGCAGTCGCAAGGATGGTCGAGCATCGCCTGCAACTCGCCGTCGAGATGCATCAGCGTCACCGAGGCGCCAGCCATTTCGAGCGAGGTGCAGTAATTGCCGACCCAGGTCGCGTGGACGGAAATACCGACGTCATCCAGCCTCTGCTTGACGCGTCGGTTCATGATGTAGAGCTCCATCAACGGCGTTGAGCCGAGCGAATTGACCAGAACGGCGACCTTATCGCCGCGCGCCGGCGCCATCTCGTCGAGGACCTTGTCCAGCATTTCGTCGGTGATCTCGTCGGCCGTTTTCAACTTTCCGCGCGCGATGCCTGGCTCGCCATGGATGCCCATGCCGATCTCCATCTCGTCCGGTCCGATCTCGAAATTGGGCCGGCGGGTCTGCGGCAGCGAGCAGGGCGACAGCGCCACGCCCATGGTGAAGGTGTGATCGTTGGCCTTCCTGGCGATACGCTCGCATTCATCGAATGACAGCATCTGGTCGCATGCGGCACCGGCGGCCTTGAAGATGAAGAAATTGCCGGCGACGCCGCGCCGCTTCTGCCTCTGGTCGCGCGGCGCCGAGGCGACATCGTCGGTGGTCAGCACGGTGCGCACCTCGATGTCGTCCATTGCCGCCATTTCGGCGGCCATGTCGAAGTTCATCACGTCGCCGGCATAGTTGCCGTACATGAACAGCACGCCGGCGCCACCGCTGGCCGCCTTGGCGCATTCGAGGATCGGGTCCGGCGGCGGCGAGGCGAAGACATTGCCGATCGCGGCGGCGTCGGCCAGCCCCTTGCCGACGAAGCCGAGGAAGGTCGGCTCGTGGCCCGAGCCGCCACCGATGACGAGACCGACCTTGCCTGGGCGCGGTCCGTCGCGGGCGATAATGGCGCGCGGACTGCCGTCCGCGCTTCTGAGATGGCGCGGATGCGCGGCCAGGATGCCCTCCAGCATCTCGTCGACGGAGCGGTTACCGTCATTGATGATCTTCTTGGTCTGCACCGGCATCCTCCCTGGTTTTCGTGAGATACTACAGCGCCTTACCGGGATTTCCACCCGGCGGTGGAGGTTTCACGCCGCGATGTGTTCGCGTGCCGCCAGCAGTCGCACGCAGGCACTGGCCGCCTCTTTGCCCTTGACCTTGAAATGCTCGAAGAAGAAGCGGTGATGGTCCGCGCTGTCATGGTAGTTGTGTGGCGTCAGCACCGCCGAAAGCACCGGCACGCCAGTCGACAATTGCACATTCATCATACCGTCGATGACCACGCTTGCAACAAACTCGTGCCGGTAGATGCCGCCATTGACGACGAACGCGGCGCCGAGGATAGCGGCATAGCGGCCGGTCACGGCAAGTGTCTTTGCATGCAGGGGAATCTCATAAGCGCCAGGCACATCGAAGCACATCGACGGCAAAGCGTTTCTCTCCGAGAACCGCCAGTTCCGCCTCGAATGCTTCAACGCATTGGTCGACGATATCGGCATGCCAACGCGCGCGAATGACGGCAACGCGGATCGCTTCATAGTCGTTGTGGGAATGCTGATTCATGGGTCCATCCTTCCGTTTCGAACCAGAATCAGGACGCACGATACGGAGTCCGAACCGCGAAAGCGGACCGTCTTCCATTTCGTTCTCTTCCATCCGGACTGTGACCGCACCGGATCTGCTGACCTCTCCGGCTAACCGGAAAGCGCTCGCGGGCTTGGGCCGAGACCCTTACCGCCGGTGGGGACTTTCACCCCGCCCTGAGAACATTGACGGCGTTTGTATGGAAGGGTCGGAAAGCGCTGTCAACCACCGGCGTCGTCGTCGATGGCGCAGAAATAGCGATCCGTTTCGACCTGGTCACCGTTGAGGGCGAGGGAGGAGAGCGTCAAATAGCGATCACAGGTAAGGCAGGCAGCACCTTGTCCAAGGTGATGGGAAATTCACGCACTCGCACGCCGGCCGCGTTGTAAACGGCGTTGGCGACAGCAGCCCCCGCACCGCACACGCCGAGCTCGCCGAGACCCTTTGCGCCAAGCGGGTTGGCCTTGTCGTCGTCTTCCTCGAGGAAGGCGACCTCCATATCGGGGACATCGCCATTGACCGGCACATGATACTCGGCAAGATCGTGATTGACGAAGTGGCCGTAGCGCGGGTCGAGCACCGTCTGCTCCATCAGCGCTGCACCGATCCCCCACGTCATGCCGCCGATGATTTGCGAGCGCGCGGTCTTGGCGTTGAGGATACGGCCCGCGCCGATCACAGCCAGCATCCGGCGCATGCGGATTTCACCGGTATCGCAATCGACAGCGACCTCTGCGAAATGCGCGCCATAGGAATGCTGCGAATAGGTCTTGTATGACTGGGTGGTGGCGCCCGCGGCTACGGAGCCTTCGGCTTCGAGCCCGTCGGGAGAGATCCCTCGGATAAGATCGGCCAGGCTCGCCGATCGCTGGCCGACCCTGACCTCGCCGTCGGCAAAGCTTGCCTCGGTGGCGTTCGCGCCGCGCAACGGCGAGGCTTCGTTCGACTGCGCCGCCTCCAGGATCTGTTTCTTGAGGATGTTGCACGCATCATGCAAGGCCGAACCCGCGCTTGCTGCGCCCCAGGATCCGCCGGAGCCGGCGGTACGCGGGAAGCGGCTGTCGCCGAGCTCCACCTTGACGGACGAGATCGGCAGGCCGAGGCTCTCGGCGGCAATCTGAGTCAGGATCGTATAGGTGCCGGTCCCAATATCGGTCATGTCGAGCCGCGCCGTCACCCGACCGTCCCGGTCGATCGCAACCCGCGCCGTCGCCGCGCCGATATAGTTCGGACGGATCGCCGCCGCCATGCCGTGGCCGATAAGCTTGCGGCCCTCCCGAGTTCGGCCCGGTGTCGGGTTTCTCCGCTCCCAGCCGAAACGGCGGGCGCCTTCCTCCATGCAGGCGACGAGATTGCGGGTGGAGAACGGCACGCCGCGCTCGGGATCCTGTGCCGGTTCGTTGCGGATCCTGAGTTCGATCGGGTCCAGACCGGCGCGCTCGGCGAGCTCATCCATGGCGCATTCGAAAGCCAGCATGCCGGGCGCTTCGCCGGGCGAGCGCATCCATTCGCCGCGGTTGATGTCCAGCGGAACCAGGCGATGGCGGGTGAGACGGTTCGGCGCCGCGTAGAGCGAGCGCGCAAAAACTGCCGTTTGTTCGCAGTACTCCTCGAAGCTGGACGTTGCCGACCAGACATCGTGCGCGATCCCGGTGAGCCGCCCGTCAGTGTCCGCGCCGAGACGTACCTGTTGGACCATCTCTGCGCGATGACCGGCATTGGCGAACATCTGTTGTCGCGTCAGCGCGATCTTCACGGGGCGCTGCAGCACCTGCGCTGCAAGTGCGGCCAGGATCGTGTCGGCATGGGCAATCAGCTTGGAGCCGAAGCCTCCGCCGATGAAGGGGCTGACGATGCGCACTCGCTCGAGCGGGATGCGAAGCGTGCTGGCGACCCCGGCCCGGAAGTTCGCGAGGGTCTGCGCCGATGTTCGGATCGTCAGCTCGTTGCCTGACCAGGCAGCAAGCGTCGCATGCGGCTCCATCGGATTGTGATGTTCGAAGGGGGTCCCGTAAGTGGAATCGATCTTGATCGGCGCCGTCGCAAAGGCGCGCTCGAAGTCGCCGACCACGCTGTCGGTCTCGAAGCCGGCATTGGTCCGCTTTGGCGCGTAGGCGTCGGCGATATGTCCCGGTAGATCGTAGAGGCCCGGCTCCTCGTCGTAGCGTACTCTGATGAGGCCCGCAGCAGCGCGCGCCGCCTCGAACGTCTCCGCAACGACCAGCGCGACCGGCTCGTCGTAATACCGTACCTGATCGCTGTTGAGCGCGGGCCGGGGGCGCGCGAAGACCTCCGGCACCGTTGGCGTGACCGTTGGGCCGAAATCCGGCTGGGCCGGCGCATTCCGGTGCGTCATGACGAGCAGCACTGCCGGCGCCCGTTCGGCTTCGGCCGTGTCGATCTCGGCGATGCGGCCCTTGGCGACGGAGGCGCCGAGAATGTAGCCATAGGCTGTACCATCCAGCTCATTCTCGTAAGCGTATGTGGCGCCGCCCGTCACTTTGAGCGGACCGTCGATGCGGTCGATCGACCGCCCGATGATGCCAGCATCGGCACGAGGTTTCACCCTTGAATGGGTGGCGGAGCCGGGCAGTCCGGGTATGGTCTCGTTCATAAGTCACCTAAAGATTTTTCATCTGGAGTTCGGAGGCATCGAGGCCGCGACGACGCGCTTCCTCGCACCTTCATGTTCGTCGCGCGGCGGCCGGAGCTCACGCGGCGATCTCGCCGAAATACTCGCGAAACTCGACCAGCCTCCCTGTTGGGCCGGCTCGCATGAAGATCGCATGCAGGCCAGTGTAGGGCGCGCCACCGATTGTCCCGCTCCCGCGATCGCAGACGATGACCCAGTCGGCGGCGAAGAGCTTGAGATCGACGGTCGATTTCGTGATCCTGTTCCCCTGCGCTTGATGCGCGGCGGTCCAGGCTGCGAGTGCCCGTTTGCCCTCTGGCGGTCCGTGTCGGCCTCGTTGCTCGCCGACAGGGAATTGGAAGGTCATCGTCTCATCGCAACAGTCAAGGAATGCCGTCCAGTCGCCAGAGGCCCAGCCGGCAAAGAAGGCGTCTACCGCGGCCTCGAGCCCGTGACGAGCTCCCGGATCGGATGTGGCGCCCCAGGCTCTGGCGGCAGAGACGAGAAGGCCGCCACCCGCGGCGGCAACGGCGCGTCGCGTGAGTTTCATATCGATCTCCTGCTCGGCGCCGGCATCTGGGAACAGCGGTTCGGGGTCGTCGTCACTGTCATCGCATCGCCTCATGCAGTCTCGGCGGCAGCAGCCAGCGTGTGCCGTATCGTCCGTTTCGCCAGCGGGATCTTGAAACCATTGGCGCCATGACCGACGGCTCCGGCGAGCGCGGCTTCGGCCGCGTCGCTAAAGGCGCCGTCGGATGCCGCCGCGCCTGCGAGCGTCCGCTCCGCCTCCGTCGCGCGCCAGGGTTTCGCTGCCACGCCGCCCATGGCGATCCGAGCGCTTCGGATACGGTCGCCGCTTTTCTCGACGATTGCTGCCACCGACACCAGCGCGAAGGCGTAGGAAGCACGGTCGCGCACCTTGCGGTAAACCTGTCGACCGGGTGGCGGCGGCGGCATGGCAACCGCAACGACTATTTCGCCGTGGCCGAGCACGGTCTCCACCTGGGGCGTCGCCTCGGGCAACCGATGGAAATCGCCGATCGGGATCGTGCGGGTCTCGCCGCCGGGCGAGACGGTCTCAATCCTGGCGTCGAGCCCGGACATGGCGACCGCCATGTCGGAGGGATGGACCGCAATGCAGGCTTCGCTCGCGCCGAGTACGGCGTGCATGCGATTGAAGCCCTGAAGTGCCGCGCAGCCCGAACCCGGCTGGCGCTTGTTGCAGGGCATGTTGCGGTCATAGAAGTAAGGGCAGCGCGTGCGCTGCAGGAGATTGCCGCTGGTCGAGGCCTTGTTGCGTATCTGTCCGGACGCTCCCGCCAGCAGCGCTTGCGTGAGCATCGGATAGCGCGACCTTACCCGCGGGTCGGCGGCAAGATCGCTATTGCGGACCTGGGCACCGATCCGAAGTCCGCCTTCCGCCGTCTCCTCGATCCGATCAAGCGGCAGCCGGCTGATGTCGACGAGATGCGCTGGGCGCTCGATCTCGAGCTTCATCAGGTCGAGCAGGTTGGTGCCGCCGCTGATGAACTTGGCGTCCGGCCGGGCCGCAACCGCGGCCGCCGCCTGCTCAGCACTCGCCGCACGTTCATAAGTGAAGGACTGCATTGCTCATCCCTCCTCTGCCGCGTCGCGGATTGCAGCGACAATGTTCGGATAGGCGGCGCAACGGCAGATGTTGCCGCTCATCCGCTCGCGGATCTCGGCATCGGTGAGAGCGACGGAAGCCGCTGCCACGTCGGCGCTCGCATGGCTTGGCCAGCCGGCCCGCGCCTCGCCCAGCATGCCAACCGCCGAGCAGATCTGGCCTGGCGTACAGTAGCCGCACTGGAAACCGTCGCGGGCGACGAAGGCGGCCTGGACCGGATGCAGCCGGTCACCCTCGGCAAGGCCCTCGATAGTGGTGATCTCGTCGCCTTCATGCATTGCGGCAAGCGTCAGGCAGGAATTGATCCGGCGCCCATCGACGAGCACCGTGCATGCGCCGCACTGGCCGTGGTCGCAGCCCTTCTTCGAGCCGGTGAGGCCGAGATGGTTGCGCAGGGCGTCGAGCAGCGTCGTCCGCGGGTCGAGCTCGACGGCAAGATCCTTCGCGTTGATCCGTAACGACATCGTCATCGTCGGTAGCGGCGAGGACGATGCAGCCGCCGTGACGGTCTCGGCCGGCTCGGCGTCAACCGGTAGTCCGGTAGCCAGGAGCACCCCGGTCGCAACACCGCCTTCCAATACCATCCGACGCGTCGGCCCGCTCCTGTTGTCCGTTTTGGCCATGCATGATCTCCCAGCCGCAATGAGGCGCAGACGGCAACTTGACCCGAGCGAACCCTCGGGTTCTGTCACCCAACGACACTGGAGGTGGGAGTGCGGGCGGCGGCTTTCTTTCAAGAAACCGGCGGCACTATCAGGATTCTGGAGAAGAATTCACCCGATAGGCACGAGGCGTCATGCCCCTCAGACGTCGGAAGGTCGTGGTGAAGTGGCTCTGGCTTGAGAAGCCGAGCCGAAAGGCAATGACACCGATCGACAAACCCGTTTCGCGCAGCAGCGCCTCCGCTCGCCGCACCCGTTCCTCGATCACATAGGCGTAGGGTGCAAGGCCGGTCGTCGCCTTGAAGCGACGCGCAAAACTGTCGACGGCCATGCCCGCGGCGGCTGCCAGCTCGCTTAGCGAAATGTCGGAATTCATATGCGCATCGATGTAATCCCGAACGCGACCAAGTGCCCGGCGGCTGAGACAGCCGTGACGTACAAACCGCGGTTGCTCCCGGCTCAGGTTGGCCACGCGGAGACTGACGAGGGCGACCAGATGCTCGACATAGACAGTGTCTGGCTTGTGGCCGAGTGCCATCTCGTCACGAAGCGAACTCAAGAGCGTGGCGACGACCGCGTCTTTCTTGTTTACCAGTATAGGCAGGTTCTTCAGGCGTTCGCATCCGGGAAGCCCGATATCGGGATCGATCCACAGGGCTGAATAGGAGAGGTTTACATCGCGATAGAAGCCCTGTCGTTCCGCGCCTGCCGGGACGAAGGTGAGGGCTCCGGGACGGTCCATTCCGTCGTAAAGGGATCGTGCCTCGTGCCGGATGGATGTATGGGACGTGCCGCCTTCTTCGGTCAGCACAATCAGATGATGAGGGGCTGTCCAGCGGAGCTCCGCCTCCCGGCACGCCCACCGCCGGTTGTCGAAGACGATCGAGGAGCTGACCCATGACGCGGTTTGCAGGGGCTCCGACTTCTCGTCCTGGCTCCGAACCCGTCCGTCACCAAGCAACGGTCTGAATGACATCGCGGTATCCCGCTGGTTCACTCGCCGAGCCGTGGGCAGCCCCGGCTTCGAGCGTTGGGCGCCGCCCCGCCGCTACGCATCCGGCCGTCCATGTGGGACAGGTAACGGGCGTTTTTAACCGTGCCGTGTTCAAGAAATCGTGAGATCAGGCAAATCCGGAGCGCCCTCCCGGAAAAGCCGATCATCCGCGCTCGGGAAACATCACCCTCAGGCCTTCGCGCGAGGCCGTAGCGACACCGCGTTCGGTGATCAAGCCGGTGACCAGCCGCGCCGGCGTCACGTCGAAGGCCGGATTGGCCGCCGGCGTGCCTTCCGGGGATACGCGGACCTGGGCGATCTCGCCGGAAGCGGTCTTGCCCCAGACCAGTGAGACCTCGTCGGGCGAGCGCTGTTCGATCGGGATGTCGGCCAGCCCGTCGCCCACGGTCCAGTCGATCGTCGGCGACGGCAGCGCGACATAGAACGGCACGTCGTTGTCGGCGGCGGCGAGCGCCTTGAGATAGGTGCCGATCTTGTTGCACACATCGCCGTCGGCGGTGGTCCTGTCGGTGCCGACGACGACCATGTCGATCTGGCCGCGCTGCATCAGATGGCCGCCGGCGTTGTCGACAATGAGCGTATGCGGCACGCCGTGGCCGGCCATCTCCCAGGCGGTCAATTGGGCACCCTGGTTGCGGGGTCGCGTTTCGTCGACATAGACATGGACTGGAATACCGGCTTCCGTCGCAAGATAGATCGGCGCGGTGGCGGTGCCGTAGTCGACGGTGGCCAGCCAGCCGGCATTGCAGTGGGTCAGGATATTGACTGGTTCGCCCGGCTGCTTGCGCGCCGCGATCGCCTTGATGATTTCGAGCCCATGGGCGCCGATGGCGCGGTTGAGGCCGACATCCTCGTCGGCGATCTCGCCGGCACGCCGATAGGCAGCCGCGGCACGTTCTGCCAGGGGAAGCGTCAGCAGGAAGCGCTGCATTTCGTTCAGCGCCCAGCGCAAATTGATCGCCGTCGGGCGCGTTTCGTGCAAGGTTGCCCAGACGGCGTCGAGTGCTGCATCCGACGGATCGTCGGCCATCTGCATGGCGACGCCATAGGCCGCGGTGACGCCGATCAGCGGCGCCCCGCGAACCCACATGTCGCGGATTGCCGTGGCGATGCCGGCGACGGTATCGATCTTTTCGATACGGAAATCATGCGGCAGCCAGCGCTGGTCGATGATCTCCACCGAACGCCCGTCGTCACTCGGCCAGATGGTGCGGTAGTGGCGGTCGCCGACGTTCAAATCCTGCTCTCCCGTTCGATCAGCGCGGCCAACCGGTTGACCTCGTCGATGCTGTGGATCTGGCGCCGGTTGACGGCGAGGTGACGGCCGAATTTCAGCGCCTTTGCCTCACATCTGGCGCGCAGATCCGGATCGGCAATGGTCTCGAAATCGGCATTGTGGGCAAGGCCGAGAATTCGCCGGTGAACCTCGACGCCGGCAAAGCCGAGCAGATCGGTCCAGATCGAATGCAGCATGTGGTCTAGCGCCTGCTCGGCGCCAAGCCTGTCGCCCTGATCTTCGAACAGGCTCTTCTGGTAGAGCATGCCGGTACGCTCGGTTCGCCACAGATGCGAGAACTCGGCGCGAAACACCGACCATGTCTCGACCGTAACGCCGATCAGATAGTCACGCATGGCGTCGCGGCTTCCGTCCTGTTCATGGCCGCGCTGCGAGAAGAACGCCATCCAGAAATTGGCGAGCAGCATGCCGACGTCGAAGGCGATCGGCCCGTAGAAGGCGAATTCGGGGTCGATCATCCTCGTTTCGGTGTCGGTGACCATGATCGAGCCGGAATGCAGGTCGCCATGCAGCAGCGTCTCGGCATTGGCAGCGAAGATGTGCTTCATGCGCTGCGCCTCGACCTTGAGGTTGCGGTCGGCGCGCAGCTCGGCGACAATGCCGTCGAGCTGCGGGCTGGTGTGCCGGTTCATCTTGGCATCGAAATACGGATCCGAGAAAACCAGGTTCTCGGTGATGTCGCAGAGTTCGACATTGTCGGCGAACAGCGCCAGATCGGCCTTGCGGTCCTTGGTCGCCATATGCAGGTCGGAGCCGCGAAACAACGTGCGGGCCATGAACAAGCCGATGTCTGTCGCGATGTTGGGCAATTGCCGGCCTTCGATCAGCGCCCGCCGCAGGATAATGTGCGGCGACAGATACTCCATGATGATCAGCGCCTGGCCTTCGTCGAAGTGATAGATATCGGGCACCGAACCCGGCGCACGCGCCTGTTGCCGCGTCAGCGCATGGTATTCGAAGAAGGAGCGTTTTAGCGGCAGCGGCCAGCTGTCGCCGACCAGCCGGACGTAGGGCAGGGCCTGCTTGACGACGGCCGCACCCTCAGCACCCTCGACGATGAACACCAGGTTCAGATTGCCGTCGCCGACTTCACGAACCTTCCACTGGCTCGTATCCTTGCCGATCTGCGAACACAGGGCCTCGTTGGCACCGAGACGGCCCGCCAGTGTCTCGACCGACAGTGCTTCGAACGGCGATTTCCCAGTCATCCTCACCTCCCGCTCATGTGCTCCGATGATAGCGGAGCCAACGCGGTCGGGCCAAGCTAGGAAGCCTGCTGGCAATTGTCAATCGTGTTGACAATTGCCGATATAGCCCATAGCGTCATGTTCAGGGAGGAACGAATGGGCAATGATGCCGTGTTCCGCGTCGACGGCCTGAGGAAATCCTTTGGCCATATCGAGGTGCTTGGCGGCGTCTCGCTCGAATTGCGTGCCGGCGAAGTGACCGTGCTGATGGGCGCCAACGGCGCCGGCAAATCCACCCTCGTCAAGATCATCAGTGGTGTCTACGACCATGGCGGCGGCACGATGTCGCTTGCCGGTCACGTGTTCGACCCGAAAACGCCGGCGGAGGCGATCCGCGCCGGCGTCGTTACCGTCCACCAGAACATCAATGACGGTGTCGTCGCCGACCTCGACGTCGCCACCAACCTTACCCTCGACAGGTTGAGCGGCAGCGGCGTGCCGACCCTGTTCAATCCAGGCCGGGTGCGTCGCGTGGCAAAGGCGGTGGCCCACCGCATGGGACTGGCCATCGACCTCAAGGCCCGGATCAGCGATCTCTCTCTGGCCGACCGCCAGATGGTGGCGATCGCCCGCGCCATGGCGCACCGGCCGAAAGTGCTGATCCTCGACGAGCCGACCTCCTCGCTGTCCAGCGCCGAAGCCGACCGGCTGTTCGCGCTGCTCGACCGGCTTCGCCAGCAAGGCGTGGCCATCCTCTACATCTCGCACCGTATGTCGGATATCAGACGGCTTGCCGATCGCATCATTTCGATGCGCGATGGGGTTATCTCAGGTATCTTCGACAAGAAGCCGCTGGATTACGAAGGTGCGGTCAACGCCATGCTCGGCCGCAAGATCCAGCTCGAGCGGATCGTCGCCAGGAATTCGGCCAAAGCAATTTTCACTGCCGACGCGCTGCGGATTGCTGAAGGCGCCAGGCCGATCTCGCTGACCCTCGGCGATGGCGAGGTCGTTGCCATCACCGGCCTTGTCGGTGTCGGCAAGACCGTGCTCGCCGAGACGCTGTTCGGCCTGCGCCAGCCGCTGGCCGGGACCATGGTGCTGAACGGGAAACCTTATGCTCCGGCATCGACCGGCGAAGCGATTGCCGCCGGTGTGTTTCTCGTCGCCAAGGACCGAGGCGAAAACGGCATCGTCGGCGACTTCAACATCCAGGAGAATATCAGCCTGCCGTTCCACAGCCGCATGTCGCGTCTCGGTGTTCTCAAACGCCGTATCGAACGCGCCATTGCCCGCCAGCAGATCCAGGAGCTCGGCATCGTCTGCCGCTCGGAGAGGGACGAGATGGCGTCGCTTTCCGGCGGCAATCAGCAAAAGGTGATGGTCGCCCGCTGGATGTCGCAGGCGGCAAGGCTTTTCATCCTCGACGAGCCCTTTCAGGGCGTCGACATTTCGGCTAGGCGCGACATCGCCGCCAAGCTGCGGGCCAGCGCCCACGGCCGCGCGACGCTGCTGTTCGTCACCGAACTCGACGAAGCCCTGGAGACGGCCGATCGCATCCTGGTGATGTCGGAGCAGACGATCGTCGGCGAGCACCGCAATACCGATGTCGATCTCGAGCGTCTGCTGGCCGAAGTGGCGGGCGGGCCGCTTCACAGCGCAGCCTGACGGCGGGATGACGATGAGAATTGGAATGGAGAGGGCATGAATTCGGGTTGGATAAAGACGGTGCCGGCGTGCGGGAGCGCTGAATGATCCTGCGCGACAATGCTATTCGCTACGGCTTCATCGTTCTGTTGTTCGGGCTGATCGCCTATTTCGCCGTCGCTGCCGATGGTTTCGTCTCGCCGCAAAGTGCTGTCTTCATCTTCCAGTCGGTCGCCATCACCGGCGTTCTGGCGCTCGGTGTCACCGCCACGCTGGTCGTCGGCGGCTTCGACCTGTCGATCGGCTCTGTCGCCACCAGCGCCATGATGGCGGCTGCCTATGTCATGGTGGTGCTGGGGCAGAACGCCGTCGTGGCGGTCGTCGTCTGTCTTGTGATCGGCGCCGTCGTCGGCCTGATCAATGGCTGGCTGATCGTCTATATGCGGGTTCCGGACCTTTTGGCGACGCTCGGCATGATGTTCCTGCTTGTCGGCCTGCAGCGCATCCCGACCGAAGGCCGTTCGATCGCCACCGGCATGACCATGCCCGACGGCTCGGTCGCCAACGGCAGCTTCGGCGCCGCGTTCCTGGCGCTTGGCCGCCATCGCTTCGATTTCTTCATCCCGAACCTCATTCCGGTGTCGGTCGTCGTTCTGCTCGTGCTGGCGGTGCTGATCTGGTTTTTTCTCGAATACACGCGTTTCGGGCGCATGATGTATGCGGTCGGCAGCAACGAACGCGCCGCAGAACTCGCCGGCGCGCCTGTCAAGGCATACAAAATCTGGGCCTACGTTATTTCGGGAGTTTTTGCCTCGATCGGCGGCATTTTGCTCGCTGCCCGGCTTGGACGCGGCGACATCGCCTCGGGTAATAATCTGTTGCTCGACGCGGTGGCTGCGGCACTCATCGGTTACGCGGTTCTCGGCGCCGCCAAGCCGAACGCCTTCGGCACGGCTGTCGGCGCGGTGTTTGTCGGCGTGCTGCTGCAAGGCCTGACGATGATGAACGCGCCTTACTACACGCAGGATTTCGTCAAGGGCGTGGTGCTCGTGGTCGCCCTTGTCTTTACCTTCGCCCTTTCCGGCAGGGGCAGGAGATAGGGTTCGACCGGGTCATATTTTGGGTTCAACAAGTGGAGGAAACGACGTGAACATCACAAGAAGGCTTTTGGGGAAGGCAGCGCTCGGGCTTGCCGGCGCAACATTGCTGATGCAGATGCCGGCAATAGCGCAGGACAGGCCGGCGCCGTTCGACAAGCCGGGTGCCGTCAAGATAGCGCTGGTCCGCTATCTCTCGACCGGCGACTTCTTCCAGGCCTATCTTTCCGGCGTCGAGGCGCAGGCCAAGGCGCTCGGTGTCGACCTGCGCGTGCTCGATAGCCGCCAGGACGCGGCGCTTCAGGCGGACATGGTCGACCAGGCTATCGCGCTCGGCGTCCAGGGCATCATCATCCAGCACGGACTGACGGAATCGATGAAGGACGCCGCCCAGCGTGCGGTCGACGCCGGCATCAAGGTCGTCGCCTTCGACGTCAATGTCGAAAACCCCAAGATCCCGCAGATCGAACAGTCCGACCGCGACCTCGCGCGCCTGGCGCTCGAACAGGCGGTCAAGGACAATGGCGAGAGCTGGAAGGCCGGCTATGTCTATGTCGCCGGCATCGCGCCGCTCGACCGCCGCAACGAGACCTGGGTCGAATTCAAGAAGAAATATTCGGGCATCAACGAAGCCGCCATGTTCGGCACGCTCGACAATCCGATCGCCAATTCGGTCGCCAACCAGGCCCGTTCGGTGCTATCGGCCCATCCCGACATCAAGGTGATGTTCGCGCCCTACGACGAATTCGCCAAGGGCGTGAAGATCGCGGTCGACGAGGCCGGGCTGAACAAGGACATCAAGATCTATTCGGCCGACATCTCGACCTCGGATATCGCCGCGATGCGCGAGCCGGACAGCGCCTGGGCGGCAACCGCCGCCACCAACCCGGCCGTCGTCGGCCAGGTCTCGGTGCGTGCGCTGGCGCAGCTCTTGGCCGGCGAGGATCCCGGCCACAACGTCATCGTGCCGCCGACGCTGATCACCCAGAAGGATCTGCTCGACAAGGACATCAAGAACATGGAGGACCTCTCGGCCAAGCTGCCGCAATTCGCCCATGCCGATGTCGCGATGCCGACCTGGATGCCGAACCCGAACGCGAAGTAGCGTTTCAAGCAAAAGGAAAGAGCGGACAAGGCTATAAGCCTTTGGCGGACATGTGGAACTAGACGCATACTCGGAACCAAGAGCCGCCTGCTGCAGGGTGTTGCAGGCGGCTCTTCTTGTCTTGCCGAAGATGTTTTCACCGCGGGTTTGCCGGATTTAATTGTCGCCAGTTCCGATTTTGCAACGTTGCAAAAATCATGCGCGAAAGTATCGGTCTATCGGGAGTTTTGCGAAAGGCTGATGATGTCAGCGAATGAGATTGATGTTGAAGTCTTTAAGCAGATCGAACAGCAATTGCACTGGCCAGAGGTTCGTTCTTCCCGGGACGCCGTCTCCCCATTTTTGGCGGAAATTTCTTGGATTTTGGCAGTTCTGGCGGGTTTATGACAAAGCTGTAGTGATTGATTCTCTGTTCCAAGAAACGCACTCGGGCAGAGCCACTCTACCTGAAATCCGTGATTTCGCCGTCAAGCCCATCGCGGCGGATACTGTCTTGGTTCTATATCGTAGTATCCGCCGATCAGATGGGGGGACGCCTGAGAGGAGGACTCTTCGGAGTTCGATCTGGAAGCTTTTTGATGGGCGATGGCAGATGCTCTTCCATCAAGGAACGATTGTTCCGTATGTGTCGTCAGTTTCGGATATTTGCGAACCTCGGAGAGGTAGCTTGTGAAGATTGAGGTTTTGACAGAGGCAACTCCGACCGTGACGGAAGCGATCTCCCAATTGGTGTCTCAACTATCAACGACGGCAGCCACCCCAACATTCGACAGCATCACTAGGGTCGTAAAATCGCCTGCTACTATTCTTCTCGTAGCCCGTTCGGAAGAGGGTGCCTACGTTGGCATGTTGACGCTCGTGCTCTTCGAAATCCCTACGGGGATCAGGGCTATAATTGAAGATGTCGTTGTTGACGCTGGCCATCGAGGTCAGGGCTTCGCGGAAGCCCTGACACGAGAAGCGCTGAGGCAGGCACAAGAGGCTGGCGCAAGAACAGTGGACTTAACTTCCCGCCCGTCGCGAAAGGCTGCCAACGCCTTATATCAGAAACTTGGTTTCGAGCGGCGGGAGAGCAACGTGTATCGCTTCTCGTTCCCTTTCCAGTCGCAGAATTCCTAAGTTTCGCGACAGCTTCGGCTATTCGTTGAACAGATCGGAATGGGAGCCGGTGCGAGCTAGCTGGAGTTCATCGCCGGCAACTCGGTAGATCAAGAGCCAGTCCGGTTCTATGTGAGCGTCACGAAAGCCTTTCCAATCGCCTTTCAGCGAGTGGTCCTTATAGCTCGCCGGTAGCTCATCTCCGGCGAGCAGGAGGCCTAGCAGTTCGCGCAACTTGCCAAGATCTTTGCCCCGCTTCTCCGCACGTTTCACGTCGCGACGGAATTGCCCAGAGCGAACGGGCGTCAGCACGTCACATTCCCAAATCCTTGAACAACTCATCGGCCGAGGCGAAAGGCTTGCCCTTGCCACGTTCCAATTCGGTCATGGCCTTTCGAGTCGTTGCGTTCGGCACTTTCACCGGGAAGGGAAATTCCTTGTCGGCGGCGACGCGGACCAGCAGCAGGCGAATGGCGTCGGAAACGGACAATCCCATTGCCGCCAAGGCCTCCGTTGCCTGATCCTTTGTCGCCGTATCGATCCGAGCGCGGACCACGGTATCCGTTGCCATGTTGTGACTCCTTAAGAGAGCCACAATGTAGCTACAAAATACCAATTACGCAAGTGTGATCCCCGATCGCGCCTACCTCAACGCCGCCGCGATGTTGCCGCCATCGACCGTCGTCACATCGGCGGTGGTCCGCTCGGCCAGCGCCTGATGCAGGAAGGCCTGGGCGACGTCTTCTGCCGTCACTTCCTGCCCGAGCAGGTTGCCCGACATGTACTCCTTCTCCGACACGCCGCGCGCGCCCGAGCGGCTGGCGATCATGGCGTCGGTCAACAGCCCCGAACGGATGCGGTCGGCGTTGACGGCATTGGAGCGGATGCCATGCGCGCCGTAGTCGAGGGCATATTGCCTGGACAAAAACAGCGTTGCCGCCTTGGGAATGCCATAGGCGCCGAATTTCGGCCCCGGATTGACCGCCTGCTTGGAGGTATTGAACAACAGCACGCCGCCGGCGCCCTGTTCCAGCATGATGCGCACGGCATTCTGCGCCGCCGACTGGTGGGCGAAGAAATTGAGTTCGAAACTCTTGCGCAAGGTGGCGTCGTCGAGCTCGCCGATCCGGCCCTCCCAGGCAGCACCGGCATTGGAGACAAGAATGTCGAGGCCGCCGTAGACCTCGACCGCTTTGTCGAAGGCGGCGCGCATCTGCACCGGTTCGGTGATGTCGGCGCCAATGCCGATCGAACCGTTGCCGGCTTTTTTTGCCGCCTCGGCAGCCCTTGACGCATCGAGATCGACGACGACGGCATGGGCACCGTTGTCGGCGAACAGCTTTGCGGTGGCAGCACCGATCGCGCCGGCGCCGCCGGTGACCAGCATCACCTGGCCGGTCAGCGGCTTCGGCTTGTTGGCGGCGAGCTTGGCCTGTTCCAGCGACCAGTATTCGAGCGGGAACAGGTCGGCTTTGGAGAGCGGGCGGAAATCGCCGACGGCTTCGGCGCCGCGTACCGCCTCGATCCACATTTCGCCGACGTCGGAGGCGATCTTCGCATCCTTGAGCGTGCGACCGTGGCCGAACATGCCGAGGCCGGGCACCAGCGTCAGCCGCGGCATCGGGTCGAGCATGGTGCGCTTCACGTCGTCGAGCGCATCATTGGTTTCGAAATAGGCGCGATAGTCCTTGGCGAATTTCTCGACATGCTGGCGGATGACGGATTTGTAGTCGCCGACCTTGTCCGCGTCGGGCGCCGGCAGTGCCATCGGTCCGGTCTTGATGCGGATCGACAGGTCGGGTGTCGACACGCCGCGTCCGGCATAGTCGGCAATTTTTGCCGAATTGATGAAATCGACGATCGCATCCGAGGTGCGGAAATCGCTGATCATGCGGTCGAAGCGGCCTTCGCCGCGTGCCACCGCCACTGCGCCGCGCAGCATCGGCGCAATCTCCGCGGGCTTCGCCAGCCTGGCCGGCAGTGCCACCTTTTCGGTGCGCGGCTTGCCGTTCCCGGCGATGAAATCCTCGGCGACGTTCACATAATGGATCATCCGGTCATAGGCCTGCCTGGCATCGTCGCCGAAGGTGAAGATGCCGTGCTTGTCTAGGATCAGACCTTCGACCGTCGGATCGGCGTCGAATACATCGGCGGCCGCCTTGGCCAGATCGAAGCCCGGCATGATGTAAGGCACGAATCCCATTTTCTCGCCGAACACCTTCCGGCTCAGCGCCTCGCTGTCCTCCTGGTCGACGATGGCCAGGATCGCCGTCGAATGCGTGTGGTCGACGAATTTGTGCGGCAGGAAGGCGTGCAGCAGCGTCTCGACCGAAGGGTTGGGCGAGGACGGGTCGATGAGGTTCGCCCGCTGCAGCGCGACCATGTCCTCGTCGGAGAGCTTCTTGAGCGACCGCGCCTTCAACAGCGCGCCGAGCTTGACCGCCGGCAGGCCCTGCGGCTCGATGACGCCCATGTCCCAGCCGCTGCCCTTGACGCAGAGCACGTCCCATTCGTCGCCGACAAGGTCGGTGGCCTTGGTCTTGCACGATGTATTGCCGCCGCCATGGAGGACGAGCCGCGGCTCGCCGCCCAGCAGCCTGGTCGTATAGACGCGCAGCGCCAGGTCGCGGGCCACACCCTTCTTTGCATAGTCGGCGACCAGCTTCTCCGCCTCGCCGTCATTCCACAGGTTCTTCATGTCAGCTTCGTCCGATTTCTCTTTTGTTGTGAACAGGAATACCGCGACGCCTTGATGACAATGCGTCGGCGGCTCTAGGTATCAGGCGACCTCTTTTGCTGCTGCTCCGGCATGGTCGAGCAGCCGTCGCGCCATGCGCGCGCCTACGACCAGATGGGTGCAGAGCCCGCCGGCGATCGCCGCGACGAGCGGTTCGAACTTGCTGTCCTCCTGCACCACCACAAGGCGCTTTTCGATGCTGTGCAGCGATGACAGCTCTGCCGAAATCAGCCGGCGGTTGTAGCTGCAGTCGAGCGCCTGGCCTCGGGCGTCGATGATCTGCCCGGCAATGACGCCGGCCGCACCCGCCTTGCGCAATGCAGCCATTTCGCTCTCGGTCAGCGCGCCGCATTTGACCAGATGGCTGTCGGTGTCCACCGAGCCGACCGAATACAGCGCCAGGTCGCACTCACCGATGCCCGACAATTGCTCGCGGATCACCGGCTCGGCGCGCAGGCCGCGTGCCAGTTCTTCCGTCGTCAGAACCAGCGGCGCGTAGAAATTCAGCCCCTTGGCGTTGAGCCGGCGCGCGATTTCCATCGTGCATTGGTCCGGCCGGTACGAATAGGGGGCGCCCAGATTGCCGCAGAGCTGCACCACGGTGACGTCCTGCAGATCGGCATAGGACATGATGTCGGCGATGGTGTAGATGGTCCGCCCCCAGGCGACGCCGATGCGGTCGCCCTTCCTGACCAGCTCGAGAAAGACGCTCGCCGCCAGCACCGCGATGTCGGTCGAGGGGTCGGCGACATAGCCGTTTTCCGGTGCTATCCAGACGGCGTCGAGTTGCAGTGCGTCTTCGAGCTTGCGCGCCAGCACGTCGTCGGTGAAAAGCTGGGTCGAGGTCGAGATGTTGACGATGCCGGTCTCGCGCGCCTTGCGCAGATACATCGCCACCGAGGCACGGGAAATCTTGAGCTGGCTGGCCACCTGGTCCTGGCGCAGGCCGTGTGCATAGTAAAGCCAGGCGGCCTTGTGGATAAGCTGTTCTGCCGGTCGGATCGCCATGCCATCTCCTCGCTGACATTATTCACGGCTCTCGACAAAAGTCAAACCTTAGGCTGCGCACCTGATCCGACACCTGGCATTCCGGATGTCAGTAATTGCGCATTTATTGTTATCTCGGTACAATAAACCGATCAGGAGGTCCGACAATGAACGTATCACTGGGAGAGCGTTGGGAAACCTTTGTTTCCAACATCGTCAAGCGCGGCCGCTACGGTTCTGCCAGCGAAGTCGTGCGCGAGGGCCTGCGCCTTGTCGAAGAGCGCGAGGAAAAGCTGAAGGCGCTCTGTGCCATGGTGGACAAGTCGTTTGCTGAAGGCGGCGAAGCCACCGAGCAGGATATTGACGCCGCCTTGGAAGCCAAGGCCAAGCAACTCGCAAGGGAAGGCTTTTAGGAGTGCCACGGCTGCGCATGCTGCCGTCGGCACAAGCAGATTTGGTCAATATCCTTGAATACCTCACTCGTGAAAGCGGCAGCCTGTTTATTGGCGGGCGTTTTGTGGATGCTCTGCGCCAGAAATGCCGTGATCTGGCGAGCTTGCCGGCGACGATTGGTCGTGCTCGTCCCGAACTCCGGCCGGACGTCCGAAGTTTCGCTTTCAGGGGATACGTGATTTTCTTCCGCTATAATGGCGACTTTTTCGAAGTGGCGAATATCGTGGAAGGGCATCGGGACATCGACGCTTTGTGGCCGGAGGGTGAGGGCGGGGAGGGGCGTCCCAAGTAATGGGCGAAGGGTCTGATGGCGGTGCACGAATCCAGTACGCGCTCAGGATCTGGTGGTAAGAAGGCTCGACCAGACATTGCGGAGGACGGGATGGGCAATCCCTACGAACAGGATCTCGACAGGAATCCGGCCAACCACCAGCCGCTGACGCCGCTCACCTATTTTGAGCGGGCGGCAAAAACCTTTCCCGACCAGACCGCCATCATCCATGGCCGCCAGCGCACGACCTATCGCGCTTTCTGGAAGCGCTCGCTGAGGCTTGCCTCGGCGCTGGCGAAGCGCGGTATCGGCAAGGGCGACACCGTCACCGTCATGCTGTCCAACACACCGCCGATGCTAGAGGCGCATTTCGGCGTGCCGATGACCAGGGCGGTGCTCCATTCGCTCAACACCCGCCTCGACGCCGCCGTCATTGCCTTCCAACTCGATCATGCCGAAAGCAAGGTGCTGATCGTCGACCGCGAATTCGCCGGCGTGGTTCGGCAAGCGCTGACGCTGGCCAAGGTCAGGCCGCTGCTGATCGATTACGACGATCCCGACTATGCCGCCGATGCGCCCTATGCCAAGGGCGAGCGGATCGGCACGCTCGACTACGGGGCGTTTGTCGCCGACGGTGACGAGGATTTCGCCTGGTCGATGCCGGACGACGAATGGGACGCCATATCGCTCAACTACACCTCCGGCACCACAGGCAATCCGAAGGGCGTCGTCTGCCACCATCGCGGCGCGGCACTGATGGCCTATGCCAACACCATCCATGCCGGCATGGGCAAGCACCCGGTCTATCTGTGGACGTTGCCGATGTTCCACTGCAACGGCTGGTGCTTTCCCTGGACGCTTGCCGTGCAGGCTGGCACCCATGTCTGCCTGCGCTGGGTGCGGCCGAAGCCGATCTACGACGCCATCGCTGATCACGGCGTCACCCATCTCTGCGGTGCACCCATCGTCATGTCGGTGCTGATCAACGCCAGGGACGAGGACAAGCGGCAGTTCCCGCAGACCGTCACCTTCAACACCGCCGCGGCGCCGCCGCCTGAGGCGGTGCTGTCGGGCATGGCCGATGCGGGCTTTGCCGTCACCCATCTCTACGGCCTGACCGAAACCTATGGCCCGGCCGTCGTCAACGAATGGCACGGCGAGTGGGACCGGCTGGAGAAAGGGGCGAGGGCGGCGAAGAAGGCCAGGCAAGGCGTACGCTATGCCGCGCTCGAAGGCCTGACGGTGATGGACCCGCAGACGATGCAAGAGACGCCGGCCAACGGCGAGACGATCGGCGAGGTGATGTTCCGCGGCAACATCGTCATGAAAGGCTATCTCAAGAACCGCAAGGCGAGCGACGAGGCCTTTGCCGGCGGCTGGTTCCATTCGGGCGACCTCGGCGTCATGCACCCGGACGGGTACATCCAGCTCAAGGACCGTTCCAAGGACATCATCATCTCCGGCGGCGAAAACATCTCCTCGATCGAGGTCGAGGAGGCGCTGTACAAGCATCCCGCAGTCGGCTCCTGCGGCGTTGTCGCCCGATCCGACGACAAATGGGGCGAGGTGCCGGTCGCCTATGTCGAGCTGAAGCCGGGCAAGGCGGCGACCGAGGCGGAGGTAATCGAGCACTGCCGCGCGCTACTCGCCCGCTTCAAGGTGCCGAAAGCGGTGATCTTCGCGGAAATCCCGAAGACTTCGACGGGCAAGATCCAGAAGTTCCGGCTGCGGGAGATGGCAAAGCAGCCTTAGGTAGTTCAGACCATCGCCTGCGAACCCTGCTGCCGTTCGGTTCGCGCGATCATGTGCCGCCTTGAGCGCGGATTGACTCTTTGGAGAGTTGTAAGGGCTGCTCAAATATTAATCGGTAAACTTGCTCCAGAGAAGTACAGCCGCTCGAAATGAAGTTATTCGCAACGAGAACTGATAGGAAATGTCTAAAGCTTATTGGTACAACATCTCATCTTTCTTTGCGACTGCAGATTTAACTTCAAGAAACAATCCTACGATGCTAAAGGCAGACGCAAAAATGCGTTTTAGCCCATTTTTTCCCTTCAATCCCTCCAATAAAATGTCCCTTTTCGCAAGAACATGCCCCAATGACGCAGCTTTGTATAGAAATACGTCCACCTCCGGATTGGATGGGTTCATCTCTTTTGTCAGTCTATAACACCAGTACGCCGCCGACGGGCTCCTGTCCGAAATTTTCTTAAAAGTTTCCAATGCTTCAGCTGCTTTTCCGGTTCTATGTTGGATGCCACCAATTCTGTATGTCGCGAGATCGCTGCCAAGGTATTCTGATATCGAATAATACTTCATAGCTAAGTCTATGTTCTGACAGGTGCCGCGCATATCATAAACTATGCCCAGTGAATACGCGGCGGCTGCTTTCTTAACGTCATACTTCATGGCATCTAAGAGTATCGATATCGCTGTCCCCATATCACCTCTCCCGAGTGCCTGCTTAGCCTGCAACAAATGAATATCCTCGTCAGACATACGGTTCTCTCTCACTTTGGTCGTCTGCGATCCGGGTATCGTGACTTCATCAATATCAATTGGGCCGGTACATCTACCAGTGGGGGCTTCTGAACCGACGTTGCGCTTGAATTCAGTATGCGCCCATTAAGTCGAAATCAGAACCGATTTCGGAAAACACCATACGGAAATCAAAGTACCACAGCGTCTTTGCGGGCCCAAAGAACATGCGAGGCTGTAGGCGCTCCGGGGGGCTTAGCAGATGGCTCGAGAACCACTCTCAGGCCACGCCTTCACAAGCGGACTCCCCTCGGACGATGTCACCATCTGTCACTAATAGCCAAAATCGCGGCTTGACAGGTGATGGTTTTCAATTTACGAGTGACGAAATTCTAAATTCGTCAGTCGTAAATTTGGCCAACGAGATGCTTGAAACCCTAGACACCACCGCCGATTCCGCCCGCCAGGAAAATGTCACGCGCATCCTGGATTGCGCGGAGCGATTGTTCCGCCACTACGGCTACGGCAAGACCAACGTCGCCGACATTGCGCGCGAACTCGGCATGTCGACTGCCAACATCTACCGCTTCTTCGCCTCCAAGGTGGAAATCCATCAGGCGGTTTGCGGCCGTATGCTCGAGACCTGCTACCGGTTGAGCTACGAAGCCTGCCATGGTTCCGGCACCGCCAGCGAAAAGCTCCGCCGCTACGTGCATACGCACTATCAGTGGACGCTGGATACCATGATCGACCAGGAGAAGGTGCACGAGATGGTCATCGTCGCCATCGAGCGCGACTGGCATGTCATCGAAAAGCACATCGACCGCATCCACGACCTGGTCGCTGACGTGATCCGCGAGGGCATCGCCACCGGCGAGTTCGTCGATCAGGATCCGGTAGTCGCTTCCCGGTGTTTCGGTGCTGCCATTATCAGCCTCTCTCATCCACAGATGATGGCCCAGTGCCTCGCCAAGAAGAACCGGGCGACGCCGGACGAGCTTACCGAGTTTGCCATCAGAGCCTTGAAGAAATGACCATTGCCGCCCGTCGGGCGGTGATGTCGGCAATTCATCTCCACAATTCGGGAGTGCGAAAAGTGTCTTTGTCCAAGTCCATCACCTACAGGCGACCGGCCGCCGGCCTGGCACTGATTGTCGTTGCCGCTCTCGGCCTCGCCGGCTGCTCGCAGGAGAAAGCCGAGGTCACCGAGATCATCCGCCCGGTCAAGGTGGTCGAGATCGCCAAGGCGAGCGATACCCGTCAGCTTTCCTATTCCGGATCGGTGCGTGCCCGCACCGAGATGAATCTCGGCTTTCGCATCAACGGCAAGATCACCGAGCGCCTTGTCGACATCGGTGACCGCGTCAAGCCGGGTGACGTTCTCGCCCGCATCGATCCCACCGACTACGAGCTCTCGGTGAGAAGCTCTCAGGCCAGCCTCGATGCTGCCGACCGTCAGGTCGAGACAGTCGAGCTTACGCGCAAGCGGGCCGAACAGCTCTACGCCAAGAATTTCGCCCCGAAGTCGCAGCTCGAGCAGGCGACGCTCGCCTATAATCAGGCGGTCGCCACGCGAGACTCCGCCCGCTCGCAGCTTGCCCAGGCACAGAACCAGGTCCGCTATACCGATCTCAAGGCGGACAAGAACGGCATCGTCACATCAGTTGCCGCCGATGTCGGCCAGGTTGTCGGCTCCGGCACGCCGGTGGTGACCGTTGCCATCGACGGCGAGAAGGAAGTCCTGATCGCTGTTCCGGAAACCGATATTGCCGAATTCAAGCCGGGCAAGACCGTCAAGGCTGGCTTCTGGTCCGATGAGGCGCTGACGCTCGACGGCAAGGTCCGCGAAGTCGCCGGCAGCGCCGATCCGCAGTCGCGCACCTTTGCCGTTCGCGTCAGCCTGCCCAACGATCCTCGCGTGCTGCTAGGCATGACCGCCTCCATCGAAGCCGCGGTGGACAACCGGCAGCAGCTGGTGTCGATCCCGCTGGCCGCGTTGGCGCAGAAGGACAGCCAATCGATCGTCTGGACAGTCGACCGCAACGGCGGGACCGTCCATGCGCATCCGGTCAAGGTCGCCGCCTTCACCCCCGACGGCGTCAGCGTCGCCGATGGGCTGAAGCCGGGCGACGTCGTCGTCGCCGCCGGCACGCAGTTCATGACCGAGAATCTGAAAGTCAAGCTGACCGGTGATGCAGCGCAACAGTCGGCGTCGGCCGATGACGCTGCAAGGCGCTTGCGCTGACGGCCAGGCAATTCACGGTTTCCGGGCGGCAGGCGCCCCCGATTTTCGAGATCTCAGGTCGATGTAACCCCCACGTCGATCCTCGCGTCCCACCGCGATGTAGATCTCTCAACTCGGAAAGCCACGCCGCCCGGAAGCCCACATCGGAAGTTCCTTGGGCATGCGAAAGCGCGTGCTCTGTTGATCAAATTGAAACGGACTGACGCCGATGACCATCGACACCAATGAAAAGCGGTCTTTCAATCTTTCGCGCTGGGCAATCGGCCATCCGAGCATTGCCCGCTTCCTGTTCGGGCTGATCATCGTCGCCGGTGCACTCGGCCTGATGCGCATGGGCCAGAAGGAAGACCCCGATTTCACCTTCCGCGTCATGGTCGTCCAGGCGATCTGGCCAGGCTCCTCGATCAAGGAGATGGAGGACCAGGTGGTCAACAAGATCGAGCGCAAGCTGCAGGAAACGCCGCACCTCGATTTCGTCCGCTCCTACACCCGCGCCGGCAGCGCCATCATCACCTTGCAGGTCAAGGGCGACACCAATCCAGCGCAGGTCGCCGATGCTTTCTATCAGGTGCGCAAGAAGGTCGGCGATATCGCCAATGAGCTGCCGCAGGGGCTGCTCGGGCCTTACTTCAATGACGAATTCGGCGACACGTTCATCACCCTGCATTCGATCAGCGGCGACGGCTACAGCTATCCCGAGCTGAAGAAATTCGCCATCCAGGCGCGTGACATGCTGCTGACAACGCCCGGTGTCGAGAAGGCCGTGATCATCGGCGACCAGCCGGAAAAGCTCTACATCGACGTTTCATCCAAGGTGCTTGCCGAACGCGGCCTGACGTTGACCGACCTGCAGAATGCGATCCAAGGCCAGAACAATGTCGACCCGGCAGGTTCGGTCGACACCGGCCAGCGTTCGGTGCGCATTTCGGTCGAGGGCGATGTCACCAGGGCGGCCGACATCCGCGAGCTTCGCCTGCGCGCCGGCAACCAGGTGACGCGCCTCGGCGACATCGCCACCGTGACCTCCGGCCTCGAGGATCCGTACCAGCGCAAATACCGTTTCAACGGTCACGACAGCGTCCAGCTCGGCGTCGTAATGGCCAAGGGCTTCAACGTCACCGACGTCGGCAAGGACGTCGAAGCGACCTATAAGCGCTTCGAAGAGGCGCTGCCCTATGGCGTTTCGGTCGATCAGATTTCCGACCAGCCGCATGTCGTGAAGGAGGCTGTGAGCGAGTTCATGGAAGCGCTCGGCGAAGCGCTGCTGATCGTGCTTTTCGTATCGTTCCTGTCGATCGGGTGGCGCTCGGGCCTGGTGATCGCGATCGTCATTCCGCTGGTCCTGGCCGCCACCTTCGCCATCATGTACGAGCTCGGCATCGACCTGCAGCGCATTTCGCTCGGCGCGCTGATCATCGCTCTTGGCCTCCTGGTCGACGACGCGATGATCGTCGTCGAAATGATGGAGCGAAAGCTCGAGGAAGGCTTGGTCAAGGTCGAGGCGGCGAGCTTCGCCTATTCCTCGACCGCCTTCCCGATGCTGACCGGCACGCTGATCACCACGGCCGGCTTCATCCCCGTCGGTTTCGCGGCCTCGACGGCCGGCGAATATGTGCGCACCCTGTTTTACGTCGTCGGCATCGCGCTGGTCGTGTCCTGGTTCGCGGCGGTCTATTTCACGCCGTGGCTCGGCCACATGATCCTGAAGCAGCGCAAGCACGCCGGCAACCATCACGATGTCTTCGACACGCGCTTCTACCGCCGTCTTCGCTCGACCGTTGCATGGGCGGTGCGCCACCGCATCATCGTCCTGGTGATGACGCTGATGACGTTTGCCACCAGCCTGTGGGCGTTCCAGTTCATCCCGCAGAATTTCTTCCCGCAATCGTCGCGCCCGGAAATCCTTGTCGACCTCTGGCTGCCGGAAGGCACCAGCATCAAGGAAGTCGAGACCCAGGCCAAGGCGCTCGAAGCCAGGATGATGGACGACAAGGACAAGCGCTTCATCGCCACCTATGTCGGCGAAGGCGCGCCGCGCTTCTTCCTGCCGCTCGACCAGCAGCTTCGCAACCCGAATTTCGCCCAGCTTCTGGTGATGGCCAATGACGAACCGGCCCGCGAGCGGCTGATTGTCAAGCTGCGCACCATCCTGGCCAATGATTTCCCATCGATCCGCGCCAAGGTCGACCGCCTGTTCCTTGGTCCGCCGACCGGCTGGCCGGTGCAGATGCGCGTCATGGGTCCGGATCGCCAGGAGGTGCGCCGCATCGCCGACGAGGTGAAGGCGAAGTTCCAGGCAAATCCGCTGCTCGGCGCCATCCACGACGACTGGCTGGAGCCGGTGCCGATGATGAAGCTGGTGATCGACCAGGATCGCGCCCGTGCGCTCGGCGTCACCTCGCAGCGCATCCGCCAGACGCTGCAGGCGGCCATGTCGGGAGCGCCGCTCGATGATTTCCGCGACGGCGAGGAGACGGTTTCGATCGTCGCCCGTGAGCCGGAGGCAAGCCGTCACCTGCTGTCGGCGGTCGACTCCGTCTACATCCCGACCGATTTCGGCGGCTCCGTGCCGCTGTCGCAGGTCGCCAAGGTGGTCCCGGTGCTGGAGCAAGGCGTCGAATGGCGGCGCGACCGCTTGCCGACCATCAGCGTACGCGCCACGCTGCCGGACGGCGTGCAGCCGAACGATGTCGCCATGAAAATGTACAGCGAGATGCAGGGCCTGCGCGCCAGCCTCGCACCCGGCTACAAGATCGAGATACAGGGCGGCGCCGAGGATGCGGCCGAAAGCCAGGCCTCGATTGCGGCGAAAGCGCCGATCATGCTGGCCGTCATCGTCGTGCTGCTGATGATCCAGCTGCAGCATTTCGGCAAGGCCATGCTGGTGCTGGCGACCGGTCCGCTCGGCATCATCGGCGCGGCGGCGGCACTGTTGATCAGCGGCGCGCCGTTCGGCTTCGTCGCCATCCTCGGTGTCATCGCCCTGCTCGGCATCATCATGCGCAACTCGATCATCCTGGTCGATCAGATCGACCAGGACATCGCCGCCGGCGTGGAGCGTTCCGAGGCCATCATCGGCTCGGCGGTGCGCCGGTTCCGGCCGATCGTGCTGACGGCGCTGACGGCGGTGCTGGCGCTGATCCCGATCTCGCGCGGCGTCTTCTGGGGGCCGCTCGCCTACGCCATGATGGGCGGCATTCTCGTCGCCACGGTGCTGACCATCCTTGTCCTGCCGGCAGCCTATGCGCTGTTCTTCGGCAGGGAGCCCAAGAAGGTGGTGGCAACGGAAGAGGCGGCCAAGGTGGCAGAAGAAAGCGAAAGGCCGCAACTGGCCCTGGCGGCCGAATAGAGCTGTTGGCAAATGTGACCTCCGGCGGTTTAATCCGCCCACCAGGCGTAGGCGCCGGAGGAGGACAGTCATGACCATGGCTCAGACAAAGGCACCGCTGCGGCTGCCGATCGACGGGCGCCATCGCCGGATGTTCATCGGCGGCGGCTGGGTCGATGCCCGCTCCGGTCGGACCACGGAGAGCCGCAATCCCGCCACCGGCGCGGTCATCGCCACGGTGCCGCGCGCCGACCGCCAGGACATCGACTTGGCGGTGACTGCTGCGCGCAAGGCGTTCGAGGGCCCGTGGAGCCGGTTCAAGCCTTATGAGCGCCAGGTGCTGCTGCTGAGGATCGCCGACCTCTTCGAAAAGCACTGGGAAGAGATCAGCCGCTCCGACACCACCGACATGGGCATGCCGATCATACGCACCCGCGCCAATCGCAACCGCGTCATCGGCATGCTGCGCTACTATGCCGGCATGGCGACGGCGCTGCACGGGGAGACGATCGACAACTCGCTGCCCGGCGAAATCGTCTCTTTCACCCGCAAGGAGCCGGTCGGCGTCGTCGGCGCCATCATTCCCTGGAACGCGCCAACGGCGGCGTCGATCTGGAAGATCGGCCCGGCGCTGGCGACCGGCTGCACCATCGTGTTGAAACCATCGGAAGAGGCGCCGCTGACGCCGCTTTTGATCGCCGACATCATGAATGAGGCCGGCGTTCCGGAAGGCGTCGTCAACATTGTCACCGGCACCGGCACCGAGGCAGGTGCCGCACTCGCCGAGCATATGGGCGTCGACAAGATCGTCTTCACCGGGTCGACGGCGACCGGCCAGTCGATCGTGCGGGCCTCGGCCGGCAACCTCAAGCGCGTCTCGCTGGAGCTCGGCGGCAAGTCGCCGGTCATCGTCTGCGCCGATGCCGATCTCGACAAGGCGGTGCCGCTGGCGGCGATGTCGGTGTTCGCCAATTCCGGCCAGATCTGCATCGCCGGCTCGCGCCTTTTCGTCGAACGGCCCGTCCATGACGAGTTCGTCGAGCGGCTCGCGGCATACGCCAAGGGTCTCAGGGTAGGCGACGGCATCGACCCGGCGACCGAGATCGGTCCGCTCGTCTCCGAAAAGCAGCTGCAACGGGTCACCGGTTACCTCGAGGCCGGCACCGCGGAAGGGGCGAAACTCGTCACCGGAGGCACCCGGCTTGTGGAAGGCGCGCTTGCCGCCGGCAATTTCGTCGCGCCGACCGTCTTTGCCGGCGTCTCGGACGACATGAAGATCGCCCGTGAGGAGATATTCGGGCCGGTGATTTCAGCCTTGCCGTTCGATACGCTGGACGAGGCAGTCGAGCGGGCCAACAACACGCCTTACGGCCTGGCTGCAGGGGTCTTCACCCAAAATCTCGCCACCGCCCACCAGCTGTCGCGCAAGATCCGCGCCGGCTCGGTCTGGGTCAATACCTATCACGCCATCGATCCGGCCGTGCCCTTCGGCGGCTACAAGATGAGCGGCTACGGCCGCGAGGGCGGCGCCGAGCACCTCGCCGAATATCTTAACACCAAGGGCGTGTTCATCAAGATCGATTGATCGGTCCGCCGCCCGCACAAAAAATGCTCCCCGACGCCGGTTTTGCAAAACAGAATTCCTTCCCATGGCCGCAAAGCCATCCCATGCTCGAGCAATTGGAGCGTTACGCTCGTCGTCATCGGTGCGTTTTTCCATGGCAGAAAATCGACAATTGCGGCTTGGCGCTTTCATGCGGCCCGTCAGCCTTCATACCGGCGCCTGGCGCTACCCGGGCGCCTATCCCGACGCCAACTTCAATTTCGCGCATCTCAAGCACTTCGCGCAAAGGCTGGAAGCGGCAAAGTTCGACGCCTTCTTCATGGCCGACCACCTGGCCGTGCTCAACATGCCGATCGAGGCGCTGCGGCGCAGCCACACGGTCACGTCCTTCGAGCCGTTCACGCTGTTGTCGGCGCTTGCCGCCGTCACCGATCGTATCGGGCTGATCGCAACCGCCTCGACGACGTTCGACGCGCCGTACCACATCGCCCGTCGTTTCGCCTCTCTCGACCATATCAGCGGCGGGCGCGCCGGCTGGAATATCGTCACCACATCCAATCCCGACGCCGCGCTGAATTTCGGCCTCGACGAGCATGTCGAGCACGACGAGCGCTATCGCCGGGCGCGGGAGTTTTACGATGTCGTCACCGGCCTGTGGGACAGTTTTGCCGACGATGCCTTCATCCGCGACGCCGAAAGCGGGCTCTATTTCGATCCGGCGAAGCTGCATGTGCTCGACCATAAGGGCGAATATCTTTCGGTGCGGGGACCGCTCAATATCGCGCGGCCGGTGCAGGGCTGGCCGGTCATCGTGCAGGCCGGCGCGTCGGAGGCCGGACGGCAGCTCGCGGCGGAAACGGCCGAGGTGATCTTCGCCGCCCATGCCGATCTCGCCTCGGGGCAGCGCTTCTTTGCCGACGTCAAGAAACGTGCGCAAAAACTTGGCCGGTCGCGCGACGACATCAAGATCCTGCCCGGCGCCTTCGTCATTGTCGGCGAGACCGTCGAGGAGGCGCAGACGAAGCGGGCCAAGCTCGACAGCCTCGTCTACTACGAGAGCGGCGTCGCCTCGCTGTCGATCGCGCTCGGCCACGACGCGTCGCGGTTCGATCCGGATTCAGTCTTGCCCGAAATCCCGGAAAGCAACGCCAGCAAGAGCGGCCGCGAGCGCGTCATCGAACTGGCGCGCAAGGAAAACCTGACCGTCAGGCAGCTTGCGCAGCGGCTGGGCGGCTATTCCGGTCTTGCCTTCGTCGGCACTTCGAAAACCATCGCCGACGAGATGGAGGAATGGCTGGTCACCGAAGGCTCGGACGGGTTCAACGTCATGTTCCCCTATCTTCCCGCCGGATTGGATGATTTCGTCGAGAAAATCGTGCCCGAATTGCAGCGGCGCGGCATTTTCAGGAGCGAATACGAAGGATCGACCCTGCGCGAAAATCTTGGCCTGAAGCGGCCGCCAAACCGGTTCTTCCAACCTGAGACGGCAGCGATCCGCAAAGCTGGCTAGAACCGGTAATGATTTTAGACCGTGGCAAGCATCCGTTCTTTTCGTTCGGCCCGAATGTCCATAGGGTCAGCAGCGGGCTGGCAGCCCGAAATCATCGCGAGGGCTTTGCATCATGACCAATCCGGCCGTTGTCGGTTTCTCAGGCAATTTCACCCGGCCGTCCAAGACGCGCGGCTTCGTCGATCGTATCGTGAACGAGGTAGCCGGCAGATATGGCCTGGCCGCCAGCACGCATGACGTCGTCGACCTCGGCCCCAGCCTCGGTGGCGCCAAATGGGCGCGTGAACTGGATGCGCAAGCGGGCGATATCCTCAAGCGCGTCGTCGCGGCGGACGTGCTCGTCGTCGGCTCGCCCACCTACAAGGGCAGCTATACCGGCCTGTTCAAACACTTCTTCGATCTTGTCGACCCAACGGCGCTCAGGGGCAAGCCGGTGGTGCTGCTGGCGACCGGCGGCGGCGACCGGCATGCGCTGATCATCGAGCACCAGCTGAGACCGCTGTTCGGCTTCTTCGAGGCCTTTACGCTGCCGACCGCGATCTACGCTTCGGACAGGGATTTCATCGACGGCGTGCTTGCGTCCGAGACGATCCAGGCGCGCGTCGGACAGGTCCTCGAGGATATCGGTGCAGCGCTTGGCGGTCGCTCCCGCGCCGGCACCGCTGCCGAATAGCCCCTAAAAAGAAAAACCCGCCTCAGCGGCGGGTCTCGGGGCGAATCAGCACCATACCAAAATTAGTAGCATAGCTGCCGGCACAAAGCAAGAACAAAATGCAGGAATCGAGCGCGCCTTGCGTGCCCGATCCCTCAACGCAGCCGTCAGATGACGAACAGCCAGTTGGCGAGCAGCATCACCACGACGCCGGCGACCAGCGTCAGATAGGGCAGCATCCCCGCCTTTTTCACCGCAAGGTCGGACGAGCTCATGCCGAGATCGGCCAGCATGTGGTCGGGGAATTTGCCCTTGTCCTGGATGTAGTGCCGGAAGCAGAACACCGGGATGATCAAGGCTGCCGTGATCAGCCCGGCCCACAATGCCATCGGGTTCCAGACCTTGGCGCCGGCGCCCATGAAGACCGCGTTGACGTAGGCAAAGATGGCGCCGAGGCCGAGCAGCCAGCTCGGCGCCCTCCATGGCCGCGCGATGTGGCCATTGTCGATGCGGTGGATCCAGCCGGCATTGAGGTTAAGGAAGTTGAAGATGATGTAGCCGCAATTCGACACGGCGAGGATGAAGAAGAAGCTTGTTGCGTCGGCCGAGGCGATGGCCAGCACGATCAGGTTGAAGATCAGGTCGGTCCACATCGCCCGCGTCGGGGCGCCGTGCTCGTTGACATGGCTGAGATAGCGCGGCAGCCAGCCGTCGACCGAGCCTTGATAGAGCGTGCGCGAGGAGCCGGCCATCGCCGTCATGATGCAGAGCACCAGCGCCAGGATCATCAGCATCACCAGCAGGCTGTGGATCAGCTGTCCGCCGCCGACCATACCGGCCAGCGCATCGGCAACGCCGGAGCCGTCGACGATCGGCGTCGCCAGCATGCCGTTCAAGCCGAGCACGCCCTGGAAGGTGAACGGCACCAGGATGAACAGCAGCATGCACAACAGGCCGGAATAGAAGATCGCCTTGAAGGTATCGGTGCCCGGGTTTTTGAACTCGGAGGTGTAGCAGACCGCGGTCTCGAAGCCGTAGGTCGACCACGCCGCGATGAACATGCCGCCGAGCACCAGCGTCCAGCCGGCGATGTTCCACGCGCCGGGCTCCGGCGCATAGGCTGCCGCGAGCGGCACCAGCGGCGAGAAGTTTGCCCAGTTGATCTGGCCGGTGACGATCGGCACCACGCCGACGATCAGCATCGGGATGATGACCAGCAGGCCGATATATTTCTGCACGTTGGCCGTGCCCAGGATGCCGCGATGCTGGATCGAGAAGATGATCAGCATCAGCACCGCGCCGATGAAGAAGGTGGCGTTGAAGGTGAAGGAAACCGGGCCAAGCGTGTGACCGTAGAGCGTCCAGTTACGGATCGCCGGCGTCGCCGCCGCGGTGACCGCGGTGATGGCGTCGGCGGCGCTGGTTCCGGCATGGGCCGCAATATAGGCGGCGACTTCCGGCGAAGTGTCGGTGAACAGCGGCACCGGCGCCAGTGCGTTGAGGATATAGGCGGCGGCGATCGAGCAGCCGAGCGACAGCACCGGCGACCAGGCGAACCAGTTGCACCACACCGAAAGCGGCGCGATGAATTTCGAATAGCGCAGCCACGCGGTGGCGCCGTAGACCGAGGCGCCGCCGGATTTGTTCGGGAACAGCCCGGCGATCTCCGCATAGGTGAAGGACTGCAGGAAGCCCATGACCATGGATACGGCCCAGATCAGGAAGGCCAGTGTTCCGGTGGTGCCGGCGATGCCGCCGATCGAAAACAGGACAAGGGCCGGAACGCCGCTTGCCACCCAGAAGGCGCCGCGCCAGTCGATGTTCCGGTGCAGCTGCCCTTCGGCAGGCGGCACCAAGGTGGTGACTATCGTGCTCATTTACGTGGATTCCCCATTTTTGATGTTCCCCATCGGCAACAGCCGCAATCTCGCGAGGCGTCATCGACGCTCACGTTGAACGGCCCCAGGCGTTTTCCGCTCAGTAGTATTTTTTTCTTAGCAGTGAAGATTGACCCAACGGGCTTTCACGTCAAGTGCTTTGTGACGCTGTGCACATTGCGCTTGTGGGACAAGGGAAGAACCAGGCAGCGTCGATCAGGAGCGCGGCCTGGTCTTTTGCGGGTCGTAATGGGCGAAGGCGACGACGCGCGCCGGTAGCCGCTTGCTGTGGCCGTCGAGCTTGCCGATTTCGACCTCGGTGCCGATCGCCGAATGCGCGACGTCGAGCCTGGCCAGCGCGATGGTCTTGTTCAGCACCGGCGAGCGCATGCCCGAGGTGACGACGCCGATCTGGGCGCGGCCGATATGCACGCAATCGCCGTGGCCGACGGCGACGTTGGCGTCGATGTCGAGGCCGACCAGCTTCTTCTGCGGGTTTTCCTTGCGCCGGATCAGCGCCTCGCGGCCGATGAAATCGTCGCTCTTGGTCTTCAGGGGTACGGTGAAGCCGATGCCGGCCTCGAACGGGTCGGTCTGGTCGGAAAACTCGTGAGCAGCAAAGATCAGCCCGGCCTCGATGCGCACCATATCGAGCGCCTGCAGCCCCATCGGCTTCAGGCCGTGCGGCTGGCCGGCCTGCCAGATCGCGTCGAACACCTTTTCGGCGTCGCGCGGATGGCACCAGATCTCATAGCCGAGCTCGCCGGTGTAGCCGGTGCGCGAGACAACGACCGGAATGCCGTTGCCGCCGCCGATGCGGGCGACGGCGAAACGGAACCATTCGAGTTCGTCGATCGACGGCTGCAGCGGCGAAGTCCAGATGATCTGCCGCAGGACGTCGCGGCTTTTCGGTCCCTGCACGGCAACATTGTGCATCTGGTCGGTCGAGGAGCGCACCAGCACGGTGAGGCCGAGTTTTTGCGCCGTTTCCCGCAGCCATTGGCCGGATAGATCGTCGCCGCCGACCCAGCGGAAATTATCCTTGCCGAGCCTGAGCAGCGTGCCGTCGTCGATCATGCCGCCATGCTCGTAGCACATGGCGGAATAGACGACCTGGCCGACGCCGAGCTTCTTGATGTCGCGGGTCAGCGTGTATTGCAGCAGCGCCTCGGAGTCCGGCCCGGTGACCTCGAACTTGCGCAGCGGCGACAGGTCCATGATCACGGCGTCCTGCCGGCAGGCCCAGTATTCATCGATCGGGCCTTGCCTGGCGAAGGAATTGGCCAGCCAATAGCCCTTGTACTCGACGAAGTTGCGGGTGTGCTTGGCAAAGCTCGAATGAAAGGCGGTCTCGCGGGTCATTTTCGGTTCCGAATCGGGCGTCATGCGTCTGGCGATCGCTCGCGAGAATTTGTGCTGGCCGGAATAGGTTCGCACATGGATGTCGGTCAGGTTCCAGCCATTGGCCGGCGTCGTATCGTCGGGGCAGGCGGACGAGACGCAGACGATGTCCGTGAGCGCCCTGAGTAGCACATAGTCGCCCGGCCGCGACCACGGCTCGTCCGATACCACGACGCCATGCGCGTCGATGGCCGTGTTGAAGAAGAAGTTGATCGCCATCCAGCCGGCGCGAGGCGTGACACCCTTGTCGGCCAGCGCGCGGTTGAAATTCTCCGAGCAGTTGGGATGGCCGGGATAACCGATGTCGTCGTAATATTTGGCCGCGCAGGCGAGCGCGAATGCATCGTGGCGGCCGCAAGTGTCCTGCACAACCTCGACCAGCGGCTCCATGTCCTGGTCGTAGTATTTTGAGTGCAGACCGGGCATCGGATAGCTCGAACCCATCAGCGTGCGCGTCGTCGTCACGTCGAGCGGATGATCGCGGCCCTTGTCCAGCTTGCGCGCCGAAAAGCACTGGAAGTCGGTGCATTGGCGCCCGTCGACATCGATGATCTGCAGATAGTCGCCCGCCTTGACGAAGTAGGCCTCCGCCGTCGCCGAATGGACGCGCAGGTCGAGCACGGGATCGGCCAGCGGGTCGGCAAGCCTGGATTTCGCTGCCGGGCGGATGGTGGCGCGGCGGACGATGACGCTAAGCGGCGTCGCCGTATCGTGGCCGTCGACCAGCATCGGCCCGCCGGGCGCGGCAATCAGCATCGACCCATCGCGGGCGACGGTAAAAGCCTGTTCGGTACCGGCAGGGGTGGCGCCGCCGAAAACGCGAACCGCCTTCGCCTGGTCGAGCTGCACCTGGCGCCGCTCGAGCCCCCGGCGCAAGGATGCGAGGCTGTCGTCGCCTTCGGCCAGCAGCGCCTTGATGCCGGCGGCATTGCTGTTCGATTTCTCGCCGAGAATGCCGGGATCGGTCGCGTCGCTGCTGTCCCATGCCAGCAGCTCGCAGGCCTGCCCGCCCTCGACATCGCGCACGGTGACAATGTCGCCGGCCTCGACCTCGATCAGCACCGCGCCATTGCCCTGAACCGAGTAGCGCTCCATCCCGGCCGGCAGCGTAATCTGGCCTGGCCGCAGGATCAGGCTCGGCCGGGGCGGTCCGGCGACGACGGCGGGGTAGGGCGACTGGCTCATCTCAACCTTGGTTTCGAGAAACAAGTTTGCCTGTGTGTGAAATTATTTTAGCGGGAAGAATAGGATAGAAGAGCCGGAGTTGGCAAGTGAAGGCGAGGCGCGCGCCTCTTCCTTCTCCCCTTGTGGGAGAAGGTGGATCGGCGCGCAGCGCCGAGACGGTTGAGGGGTGTTGGACGGAGTGCCGTCATAGCCAAGCTGGAGCACCCCTCATCCGACCGAGCTTCGCTCGGCCACCTTCTCCCACAAGGGGAGAAGGGAAGGTGGCGCACAATCCTACCCCAATTCCTCGGAATGCCCGATCTCGACGCCATACTCGGCGGCAGCGTCCAGCATCGTATGCGACAGGCTTTCCGCGAAGGTGGCGAACACCAGAAGATTGAACACCGCCTGTCCGTCCGGCCGGTCATTGCCGCGCCAGAGATTGATGCTGGTGTGATCGACCGAGGTCGCCGCAGCGGTGCCGGCCGGGAACGCCGCGGGGTGCAGGTCTAGTGACGACAGTTTGGCCAGCATCGCGCGCGCCTTTTCTCCGGAAACGCTGATCAGCGCGCGAGCATGCGACTGGTCGGACAACGAGGCGGATTGCGCAAACGTCTGGCTCAGCGGTTCACTCGCGTGCTTGCCGCCATTGGACAGGACCAGGAACTGATCCGGTCCCGACCAGATCAGCGTAGCGTCGGGAGTTCGGGTCGCCTTGGGCGTTTCCGGGGCGGCAGCGCCGAAGCGGGTTTCGGCGGCCTTCGCCAGTTCTGCCGCTTTGCCGCGCCGCGCCATCACCTGGATCAGGTCGAAATTGCGGATCTCGGTGAGCGATACGCCGGCCGCCGTGCCGCGCGCGCCATAGGCGCCGACAACGAGCGCTTTCTCCAGCGGACTGCGGGCAATCCAGGAAAACTCAGCCACGCTGGCGCCCTCCATCCGGATCGTAGAAGGCCGGGCTGCACAGCTCGACGTCGTAGTCTTCGCCGCGCAGCGGGTCATGCGCATGGACGATCTCGCCGATGCGCTCGCGGCCACGCTCAACAAGCGCCAGCCCGATCCACTGGTCGAGCATGGGCGAGAAGCAGACCGAAGTGACATAGCCCTGGTCGTTGCCGGGACCGGGCGTCTCGCCTTTCGGAATGATATGCGCGCCGGAGCGCAGGCGGCGCGTCTTGTCGACCGGCTTGATGCCGACGACGACCTGCCGGTCTGGGGCAATCAGCGCCTCGCGCCCGGCCATGACGCGGCCGATGAAATCTTTTTTGGTCGACATCATCTTGCCGAGGCCGAGGTCGGCGGCGGTCGTCGTGCCGTTCAGCTCCGGGCCGGCGACATGGCCCTTTTCGATGCGCATGACGCCGAGCGCCTCGGTACCGTAGGGCGTAACGCCGAACGGCTTGCCGGCCAGCATCAAATTGCGCACCAGCGCCTCGCCATAGCGGGCGGGAACCGAAATCTCGAACGCCATTTCGCCCGAAAACGAGATGCGGAACAGCCGCGCCTTGATGCCACCGCGAAGCGCGACTTCCCGCGCCCCCATGAAGGGAAAGCCCTCGTTCGACAAATCCTCCGCCGGATCGACGATTTCCCGAAGCAGGTCCCGGGTCTTCGGCCCGGCGATCGAGAACTGCGCCCATTGATCGGAGACGGATGTCAGCTGCACGTCGAATTCGGGGAACAGCACCTGCCGGCAGAATTCGAGATGCTGCATCACCAGCCCGGCCTTGGCGGTGGTGGTGGTCAGGAAATAGTGGTCCTCGGCCAGCCGCGACGTCGTGCCGTCGTCATAGACGATGCCGTCCTCGCGCAGCATCAGCCCGTAGCGGGCTTTGCCGACGGCGAGACTGGAGAAGGTGTTGATGTAGACGCGGTCGAGAAAGGCGCCGGCATCCGGGCCGTGCACGTCGATCTTGCCGAGCGTCGAGACATCGCAGAAGCCGACGCCGGAGCGCACCGCCTTGACCTCGCGGGTGACCGATTCCAGCCAGTCCTTTTCGCCGGCGCGCGGATACCATTGCGCGCGCTTCCACAGGCCGGTGTCGACGAACACCGCGCCCTGTTCGGCTGCCCAGTGATGCGACGGCGTCAGCCTCGTCGCATGGAAGTCTTCGTCGCGATGATGGCCGGCGAAGGCGCCGATGGCGACCGGCACATAAGGTGGGCGGTAGATCGTCGTGCCGGTTTCGGGGATCGATTTGCCGCTGATTGCCGCCATGATGGCGAGACCGGCGACGTTCGAGGTCTTGCCCTGGTCGGTGGCCATGCCGAGCGTCGTATAGCGCTTGAGATGCTCGACCGATTCGAAACCTTCGCGCTGCGCCAGCTCGATGTCGGACGCGGTCACGTCATGCTGGTAATCGACTAAGGCTTTCCCTTTGCCGGCCACATACCAAAGCGGCGTCAGCGAAAACGCCTCGCTGTCGGCGACCGGCGATGTGCCGGCATTGCCGCCGCGTCCAGCACTCTGCGCTGCCGCAGCACCCGCGGCAAAGCCCTGGCGCAGGCAGTCGCCCAGCCCGAAGGCGCCGTTGGCGGCGCCGACGGCCATCATGCCGGGCGGCGCACCATCCGGCACGAAGGCTGCGATATCGTCCTGCCATTTCGGCCGGCCGCGATGATAGGAGGTCAGCCCGACCGCCGGATTCCAGCCGCCGGACACGGCAAGCCCGTCGGCTTCGACTTCCGCCCGTGCGCCGCCGGTCAGCGCCACCACGATTTTCCGGACCCCGTCCTTGCCGCCTTCGACCCCGCTGACCGAGCCGTTGAGCACGGCAAAGCCGCCCTTGGCGGCAAGCGCTCGATGCGCGGCGGAGACGTCCGGGCGCGCATCGACGACCGCCGCGATCTGCAAACCGGCGCCAAGCGCGGTCTCGACCGTGCGCCAGCCATCCTCATTGTTGGTGAACAGCGCGATCCTCCTGGCAGGGGTAACCGCGTAGCGCGCGACATAGGTCCGCATAGCCGAAGCCATCATCACGCCCGGCGTGTCGTTACCGGCAAAGACGATCGGTCGCTCGATGGCGCCGGCGGCGACGACGCAGCGCTTGGCCACGATCCGCCACAACCGCTGGCGCACCTGGTGCTCGGGCGGCGAGGGCAGGTGGTCGTTGACCCGCTCGATGGCGCCATAGGTGCCGCCATCATAGACGCCGAACAATGTCGTGCGGGTCATGATGCGGACATCGTGCAGTGCGGCGAGTTCGGCCAGCGTGCGCGTAATCCATTCGGCCGCCGGCGCGCCGTCGATCATGCCGCCGTCGGCGAGCAGACGGCCGCCAAGCGCAAAATCTTCCTCGCACAGGATGACGCGGGCGCCGCCGCGCCCGGCCGCCAGTGCCGCAGCCAGCCCGGCCGGGCCGGACCCGGCAATCAGCACGTCGCAATGCGCCCACGCCTTGTCGTAATGGTCGGGATCGGCGACGCCTGCAGCGCGGCCGAGGCCGGCGGCGCGGCGAATCGTTGGCTCGTAGATCGTTTCCCAGAATTTCGCCGGCCACATGAAGGTCTTGTAGTAAAAGCCGGCGACGAAGATCGGCGCGAACAGCTGATTGACCGCCATCAGGTCGTGGCGCAGCGACGGCCAGCGGTTCTGGCTGGCGGCTTCGAGCCCGTCATAGAGTTCGGCCGTGGTCGCCTTGGTGTTCGGCTCGCGCCGCGCTCCGCTGCGCAGTTCGACCAGCGCGTTGGGCTCCTCCGAACCAGCGGTCAGGATGCCGCGCGGCCGATGGTATTTGAACGAGCGGCCGACCAGCTTGACGCCATTGGCGATCAGCGCCGAGGCCAGCGTGTCGCCTTGGAAGCCGGCAAAGCTCTTGCCGTCGAAGCGGAAGGCCAGCGGCGCGGCGCGATCGATGAGACCGCCGCTCTCCAGCCGGTGTATCTGCGCGGGGCCAACCATCAGGCGCCAACCTCGGCAGCACCAACGCCTGCAGCCGGTTCGACCGCCGAAATCTCGTGCGTCAGCGTGTTGCGGGCGACCTTCAGCCAGGCCCGGCAGCCGCCGCCATGGTACCAGTATTCGCTCATCGGCCCGGCGACATTGTCGCGCAGATAGACGTAGTCGAAGACCTCGTCTTCGGTGGCGCCGGCCGCCGGACGCACCGGGTTGGCGTCGCCCAGATAGGTGAACTCCCCGAGTTCGCGTTCGCCGCAGAAGGGACAGACAATGCGCATGCTTCTTCAGCCAGCCTTTAATGCAGGTTCGGTTGGGCGCCTTGGCCCTTTTCGTCGATCATCGCACCTCGCCGGAAGCGGTCGAGACGAAAGCGGGCAGCCTCCTTGTGCGGCTCGTCGCGCGCCAGCAGATGGGCAAAGACCAGGCCGGAGCCGGGCGTCGCCTTGAAGCCGCCATAGCACCAGCCGGCGTTGAGATAGAGCCCGTTGACCGGTGTTTTGTCGATGATCGGCGAGCCGTCCATCGACATGTCCATGATGCCGCCCCACTGACGCAGCAGCCGTATCCGGCCGATCATCGGCATCAGCGCCATTCCGCCCTCGCACACGTCTTCCATGACAGGCAGATTGCCGCGCTGGGCATAGGAATTGTAGCCGTCTATGTCGCCGCCGAAGACCAGGCCGCCCTTGTCGGACTGGCTGACGTAGAAATGCCCGGCGCCGAACGTCATGACGTTGGGGATCAGCGGCTTGATCGCCTCGGAGACGAAGGCCTGCAGCACATGGCTTTCGATCGGCAGCCGCATGCCGGCCATCGCCGCGACGCGCGACGAGGAGCCGGCGACCGCCATGCCGACCTTGGCCGCGCCGATCCTGCCGCGGCTCGTCTCGACGCCGGTCACCTTGCCGCTGCCATCGCGGACAAAACCGGTCACCTCGCAGTTCTGGATGATGTCGACGCCGAGCGCGCTCGCCGCATGCGCATAGCCCCAGACCACGGCGTCGTGCCGCGCCGTGCCGCCGCGCCGCTGCAAAAGCCCGCCCTGCACCGGGAAACGTGCGTTGTCGAAGTTCAGGAACGGCATCATCTTCCTGACCGCCGTCAGATCGAGCAGTTCGGCATCGATGCCGTTGATGCGCATGGTGTTGCCGCGCCGCGCATAGGCATCGCGCTGCGCGTCGGAATGGTAGAGGTTGATGACACCGCGCTGGCTGACCATGGTGTTGTAGTTGAGGTCCTGCTCCATCCGCTCCCACAGCTTCATCGACAGCTCGTAGAAGCCGGTATTGCCGGGCAGCCCGTAATTGGAGCGGATGATGGTGGTGTTGCGGCCGGCATTGCCGGAGCCGATCCAGCCCTTTTCCAGCACCGCGACATTCCTGATGCCGTATTCGCTGGCGAGGAACCATGCCGTCGCCAGGCCATGGCCGCCGCCGCCGATGATCACCACGTCGTAGTGGCTCTTCGGGCTGGCGTCGCGCCAGGTGCGCTGCCAGTTCTTGTGGCCGGAAAATGCCGCCCGGGCGAGGGAGAAGATCGAGTATTTCATGAACCTGTTTCGCGCCGGGCGTGCAACAATTCCGGA
This sequence comes from Mesorhizobium sp. M0898, assembly GCF_040319695.1. Taxonomy (NCBI): domain Bacteria; kingdom Pseudomonadati; phylum Pseudomonadota; class Alphaproteobacteria; order Hyphomicrobiales; family Phyllobacteriaceae; genus Mesorhizobium; species Mesorhizobium sp. M0898. Next base: position 213,172 of record NZ_JAMYOE010000005.1, read on the forward strand.
TCAGATGTCGAGCGTGTGGTCGCGCTCCCACTGGGTGAAGTGGGAAGCATAGGAATTCCATTCCTGCTGCTTCAGCTTTAGATAGGCCGACGAGAATTCCTCACCCAGCGCCGCCTTGAGCGATTTGTCGTTGTCAAACTCGCGCAACGCGTCGAGCAGGTTGAGCGGCAGCTTCGGCGCGCCCTCGACCGTATGGCCGAACTGGTACATGTCGATATCGTAGCGCCGGCCGGGGTCGGCCTTCGAGCGGACGCCGTCAAGCCCGGCGGCGATGATCACCGCCTGCAGCAGATAGGGGTTTGCCGCGCCGTCCGGCAGGCGCAGCTCGAAGCGGCCGGGGCCGGGCACGCGCACCATGTGGGTGCGGTTGTTGCCGGTCCAGGTCACCGTGTTCGGCGCCCAGGTGGCGCCGGAGATGGTGCGCGGTGCGTTGATGCGCTTGTAGGAATTGACCGTCGGGTTGGTGATGGCGGCAAGCGCGGACGCATGTTTCATGATGCCGCCGAGGAAATTCCTGCCCTTGGCCGACAGGCCGAGCTCCATCGCATTATCGGCAAAGACATTGGTCTTGCCGTCTTTGTCCCACACCGAGATATGCGCATGGCAGCCATTGCCGGTCAGGCCCTGGAAGGGTTTAGGCATGAAGGTTGCGCGCAGGCCGTGCTTTTCGGCGACCGATTTCACCATGAATTTGAAGAAGGAATGCTTGTCGGCGGTCGCCAGCGCATCGTCGAAGGCCCAGTTCATCTCGAACTGGCCGTTGGCGTCCTCGTGGTCGTTCTGGTAGGCGCCCCAGCCGAGCGCCAGCATGTGGTCGCAGATCTCGGCGATCACGTCGTAGCGGCGCATCACCGCCTGCTGGTCGTAGCAGGGCTTCGATGCCGTGTCATATTCGTCGGAAATCGTCTTGCCATCCGGCGAGATCAGGAAGAATTCGGCCTCGACGCCGGTCTTGATGTGCATGCCGTCGCCAGCAGCCTCCGCGATCAACCGCTTCAGCGTGTTGCGCGGCGCCTGCTCGACCGATTTGTCGTCCATGATGCAGTTGGCGGCGACCCAGGCGACCTCCGGCTTCCAAGGCAACTGGATCACCGAGGCCGGATCCGGCACCGCCAGCATGTCGGGATGCGCCGGCGTCAGATCGAGCCAGGTGGCAAAGCCGGCAAAGCCGGCACCGTCCCGCTGCATGTCGGCGATCGCCTGCGCCGGCACCAGCTTGGCGCGTTGTCCACCGAACAGGTCGGTGTAGGATATCATGAAATATTTGACGCCCTTTTCCTTGGCGAAGGCGGCGAGATCGTTCCCCATTATAGTTCCTCGCTTACTGGCATTTGGTTTGTCTTAGAAGCCGTTCTTGCCCGGTATCCAGTTGGTGCCGGCCAGCGGCACGCCGGCCATGGCGGCGGCTTCGATCGTCAAGGCCACAAGATCCTCGGGCTCGAGATTGTGCAGGCTGTTCTTGCCGCAGGCGCGGGCGATTGTCTGAGCCTCAAGTGTCATCACCTTAAGATAATTCGCCAGCCGTCGGCCGGCCGCAATCGGATCGACCCGTTTCATTAGCTCGGGATCCTGCGTGGTGATGCCGGCCGGGTCGCGACCCTCATGCCAGTCGTCATAGGCGCCGGCGGTGGTGCCGAGCTCGTTGTATTCCGCCTCCCAGCGCGGGTCGTTGTCGCCGAGCGCGACAAGCGCTGCCGTGCCGATCGACACCGCATCGACGCCGAGCGCCAGCGCCTTGGCGACGTCGGCGCCGTTGCGGATACCGCCGGAGACGATCAGCTGCACCTTGCGGTGCATGCCGAGATCCTGCAGCGCCTGCACGGCCGGCCTGATGCAGGCAAGCGTAGGCTGGCCGACATTTTCAATGAACACTTCCTGGGTCGCCGCAGTGCCGCCCTGCATGCCGTCGACGACGACGACATCGGCGCCCGATTTCACCGCAAGCGCGGTGTCGTAATAGGGCCGCGCGCCGCCGACCTTGACGTAGATCGGCTTTTCCCAGTCGGTGATCTCGCGCAGTTCGAGGATCTTGATCTCGAGGTCGTCCGGCCCGGTCCAGTCGGGGTGGCGCGAGGCCGAGCGCTGGTCGATGCCTTTCGGCAGCGTGCGCATTTCGGCGACGCGGTCGGAGATCTTCTGGCCGAGCAGCATGCCGCCGCCGCCTGGCTTGGCGCCCTGGCCGACGACCACTTCGATCGCGTCGGCGCGGCGCAGGTCGCGCGGGTTCATGCCGTAGCGTGACGGCAGATACTGGTAGACCAGCGTCTTCGAATGGCCGCGCTCTTCCTCGGTCATGCCGCCGTCGCCGGTCGTCGTCGAGGTGCCGGACAGCGTCGCGCCGCGGCCAAGCGCTTCCTTCGCCGGGCCGGACAGCGAGCCGAAGCTCATGCCGGCAATAGTGATCGGGATTTTCAGTTCGATCGGTTTTTTCGCATAGCGCGAGCCGAGCACGACGCTGGTGTCGCAGCGCTCGCGATAGCCTTCGAGCGGGTAGCGCGAGATCGAGGCACCGAGGAACAGAAGGTCGTCGAAATGCGGCAGCTTGCGCTTAGCGCCGGCGCCGCGGATGTCATAGATGCCGGTCGCCGCGGCGCGGCGGATCTCGGAAAGCGTGTAGTCGTCGAAGGTCGCGGATTTGCGCGGCGTCGTCGGCGGGTTGCGATAGGTCATTGAGCCTCAATACGCGTCGGCGTTGTCGATATTGAAATTGTAGAGGGTACGAGCCGAGCCATAACGCTTGAACTCCGCCGCCTTGACGCCGGTCACACCGGCGCGGTCGAGCAAGCCTTGCAGCAATTCGAGATGCTCGGGCCGCATCTCCTTGGCGATGCAGTCGGCGCCGAGGCTTTCGACCTTGCCGCGCACGAAAAGCCGCGCCTCGTAGATGGAATCGCCGAGCGCATCGCCGGCGTCGCCCAGCACCACGAGGTTGCCGGACTGCGCCATGAAAGCCGACATGTGGCCGATATTGCCGTGGACGACGATGTCGATGCCTTTCATCGAGATGCCGCAGCGCGACGACGCGTTGCCTTCGATGACGAGCAACCCGCCCCGGCCGGTGGCGCCGGCATACTGGCTGGCATCGCCTTTGACGACGATCTGGCCGGACATCATGTTCTCGCCGACGCCGGGCCCGGCCGAGCCATGCACGGTGATGGTGCCGCCGTCGTTCATGCCGCCGCAATAATAGCCGACGCTGCCGCGCACATCGATGGCGACCGGCTGGTCGACGCCGACGGCGACCGAATGGCTGCCTCGCGGGTGGAGCACCTCCCAGGCGGTCTCGTTCGAACCGGGCGCCAGATCGTGCAGCGCCTGATTGAGCTCGCGCAGCGACATTTCGGCCAGGTCGAAGACCCGTGACGCATGGCCCGGCTCGCGAGCCGCCTTGGAGAGGTTAATTGCCGGCATTGGTTCAATGCTCCCAGAAATAGACGGTTGCGGGCTCGGGTTCCCAGACCTTCGCATTGTCTATGCCGGGCAGTTTGGTGAGCGCACGATATTCCGAGCCGAAGGCGACATACTGGTCGGTTTCGGCCATTACGGCGGGCTTGCAGGCGATCGGATCGCGCACCACGCCGAAGCCGTTCTTGGTGCCGACGACGAAGGTGAAAAAGCCGTCGAGATCGCTCAGCGTGCCTTCCAGCGCCTCGCCCAGATTCTTGCCATGCGCCATCTGCGAGGAGAGATAGGCGGCAGCGACCTCCGTGTCGTTCTCGGTCTCGAATGTCATGCCTTCGCGGATCAGCTCGCGGCGGACATTGTTGTGGTTGGACAGCGAGCCATTATGCACCAGGCACTGGTCGGCGCCGGTCGAGAACGGATGCGCGCCCATCGTCGTCACCGCCGATTCGGTCGCCATGCGGGTATGGCCGATGCCGTGGGTGCCGGTCATCTCGCGGACGCCGAAACGGTCGACGACCGCTTCCGGCAGCCCGACTTCCTTGTAGATTTCGACGACGTCGCCGGCGCCCATGATGCGGATGTCGGGGCGCAGCGTCTGGATCGCCTCGCGCGCTTCGTCGATCTTGGCAGGCATCGTCCGGACCACGGCATGCGTCGACTTCGCAGCAATGCTCACCGGCGCGCCGATTGCCTTGGCAAGTTCGGCGTCGAGGCCGCGGAAATCGCGCTCCGGCTTGGCCGACTGGATGGTGATCTTGGCTTCATTGGAGGACGCGCCATAGATGGCGATGCCGGCGCTGTCGGGACCGCGATCGCTGAGTGAGATCAGCATCTCCGACAGCATCGCGCCAAGCTGGGGCTCGAGCGACTTGTCCTTCAAAAACAGTCCGACGATTCCGCACATGTCAGCCTCCGCGAGTTTGTTCCCTCCGAGATGTATCGAATGAGTCCCGGGAATTCAATTGGTATGAAAAAAATTTTCCTGTCGTTATATATCGGCTGAGGCGCCGCCGGCCGCACTATCGCTGCGCTGGCCGCCATTGTGAACCCATTTGGCATAGCGGATGCGGGCGATCTTGTAGGCATCCAGGATCGACAGGGCATAGATCAGGAAGCCGCCGGCATGGCGTCCGACGAAGCTGGCGTCGGGCGGCGCGATCTTGGCGGTGATCCAGGCAAGGATCACCATGAAGAACAGGAATTGCAGGCCGCGCACCGGCACGCCGAGCACGACATGCCCGCTCGCCGGCAAAACGATCGCAGCGCCCAGAACCAGATAGGGGCTCGGTGGTGCGGGGGAGGTGGTGATCTGGCTGATCATGCCGCTTGCCGTTCGCTTTGATTGATGGCATCGCGCAGCGCCGAAGCCGACGACAGCAGCCTCTCGATCAGCACCGGATCGAGCCTGACCGCGCCGAATTCGGCCTGCCGGAATACGCCGTAGCGCGCCCGCTCGGCCTCGGCCAGCAGCCAGACGATGCGCACGCCGTTCGGCGTGATCAGCAATTCCTTGGCGCGCTCCTCGGCAAAGACATCGAGGTGGCCGGCGATGATGGCTTCGGGGAAGCGCACGCCCTTGCGGTCGCTCCGCAGCACCGCCTCGGCCGGAAACCCCGCCGCCTTCGGCAGCGGATGGACGAGATGATCGAAATTGGAAAAAGTCGTCGGCGATCCGGGCCGCATCATCATATCGAAAGTGCCTGGTATCGCGACCTTTTCGGTGATCGAAACACTCAGCCAGCGCGCCGGCAGCTTCCTGATCGCCAGCGTGTCGACGATGGTCCGTACCTGCACCCGCCGACCGTTCCACGAGCCGGCGAAGGTGACGACGCCGGCGGTGCCGTCCGAGACGTTGGCCGCGTCGGGGATGACGGCGCGGACGCCGGCTTCGTCGGCGGCAAGCCCGGTCGAGGCCTTGGCGCGGCTGGCCCGCGCGAGCCAGGCTATATGGAGGAAGAGAGCCAGGGCAACCGCCCCGGCGAGCAATGCTGAGATCACCTAACGCACCTCGTCACACAAATGCCCGCCCAGACCGGGCGCGCCGTCAGTAGCCCTGCGGCTTCGGCCACGGCATGGTGAACTGGGCGCCACGGCGCACGAATTTGTAGCGGTAGAAGTGGAACCACAGCGAGATCAGGAAGTAGAAGGCGACCATGGCGATCAGCTGCGAGCCGAAGCCGAGGAAGATCGCAAAGAAGGTGACCACGCAAAGGCAGAACAAGACGATCGCCGGCAGCGGGTGGAACGGATGGGTGTAGCCGCGGCGGATCGAGCCGAGCGGCCACTTTTTCCTGAACATAATGATGTTGATGCTCATGAAGGTGTATTGCAGCACGCCCGACAGGATCGAGAAGGTGATCGCCTGGTTGAGGTCGGCGATGAAGGCGAAGGCGAGCGCGATCGGCAGCAGAAACAGGATCGAGCGATAGGGCGTGCGGTATTTCGGATGCACCGCCGAGAACCAGGTCGGCAGATAGCGGTCGCGGCCGAGCGAAAACCAGGCGCGCGCGGCGTCGTTGATGCAGCCATTGGCGGAGGCGAGCGCGGCAAGCAGCGTCGCGATGAACAACAGGTTTTCCAGCAGCGCACTACCGGTCAGTTTGCCCGCGTCCCACAGCGGATAATAGGTGATGCCGAGATATTCCCAGGGCATCAGCGAGGCGCAGACATACCAGGTCATGGCGGCGGCGATCAAAAGCGTGATCATGCCGGCCATCGTGCCATAGGGCAGCGAGCGCGCCGGCGAGCGCACTTCCTCGGCGGCCTGCGTGGTGCCCTCGATGCCGAGATAGTACCAGATGCCGAACTGGAAGGCGGCGATGACGCCGATCCAGCCATAGGGCAGGGCGTTGCCCGGGGTCACCAACTCGTTGAGCTTGAGCACGGCGCCTTGCGTCCACGGGCTGACCGAGAAGAACAGGATGACGATCGAGACATAGGCGATGGCAGTGATGACGAAGTTGACGTTAAGCGTCATCAGCACGCCGCGATAGTTCAGCCATGCCAGCACGACGATTGTCGCGGCGATGAAGGAATTATGGGTGAGGCCCTCGACGCCGGCTTTGGCGACGATGGTGTCGCCGAGCAGGATCGCGTCCGACACTTCGAGCATGGTGTAGGCAAAGACCAGGAACAGCGCGACGTTGAAGGCCATCAGCGGCCCGACAATGTGCTTGGCCTGCGCATATTGGCCGCCGGCGGCGGCAACCGTCGAGGTCACTTCGGAATCGATCATCGCGACCGAGGTGTAGAGCAGCCCGACGATCCAGCAGACGATCAGCGCCGCCAGCGCGCCGCCCTTGTCCGCCGCGAAATTCCAGCCGGTGAATTCGCCGACCAGAACGATGCCGACACCGAGCGCCCAGACATGGGCGGGGCCGAGCACCCTGAGCAGTGAAACCCTGTCGCCCTGCACTTGCACCGCTGGTTCAGCCGTGATCGTCATCGTTCAATCCCCCACTCAGATCCGGTGTTTTTCGGACACGGCTTCAAGTTCGCCTTCCCTGGACGAGGTCAGCATCTCTTCGGAATAGGTCGTGTCGATCTTGAACCAGTCGTAGAGCATCCACAGCGCGAGCACGATCGAGATGCCCCAGCATGCGTAAGAGAGTGCCACCCACATGACGATGCTTCCTATCTATTTGTCGCCGAACTTTTCGTCGATGACGTCGCGGTATTCGCGGTCCGATGCGCGGAACAGAAAGATGAAATAGCCGATCAGCACTGCCGCCATGATGATCAGCGTCGGCCAGTCGATGATGTAGTGGAACCGGTTCTGGATGATGTCGTGCGCGGTTTCCGGCGTGTAGCCGAGCTTTTCCCAGATCGAGGCCATGGTCGGGTTCTGGCCGAGCGCTTCCCACGTCTTGGCGTCGAGCGCGTCGATGGATTTTGCCGCCCCTGCCAGCCCTAGTTTCAGCGGCAGCCACAGCGCGACGAAAATCGCGACCACAACGACGGCGATATCGAAAACCTGTCCGGCCTTGCTCTGTTCGGGCGGTGTATAGCGGGCCATGCGTCTCCCCCTCAGGACTTGCGGTTGCGGTAGGCGTCGGCATTCTTGATGTCGAGGCCGTAGATGAAATCCTTGTCTTCCTTGTAGTGGTTGACCATCGCCAGAATGGCGGCCGTGTTGAAGATCAGCACGGCGGCGGCGGCGACCGCGACGACGAGCTTGATGCCGGCGTCGGGGACGTATGGCCACGTCATGAACAGGACAAAGAGGATCGTCGCCCACAGGCAGACGATCAGGAGCATGGATCCACGCACGTCGGAACGGTACAGCGCTTCCACGCGCTGTTGCAGGTCGGACATCGGCTTTCCCCTTTTTCAACGCCGGTCCGGATCGGCCGGTCATTGCCCTCTTTCAAGAGAGTGAAATTTTTTTCATAAAATCCGGCCGAATTCTGGAATTGTCAAGACGATTTTACGCGACGTTAACCGTTTGTTTGGGCGCGCCGGATTTGCCTGACAATGAAATTATTTGCTTACGGGTATTGCAGGCTCCCGGCGTTTGCGATCAATATTCAAGCCAACGCTCCCGCCTGTGTGCAGGGAGCAGGGGAAAGCAAAAAAGTTTCTTTCTAACGGAGGACCAGCGGATGACGGCATCCTGGAGATTTTCGACGCTTGCGGACCGCCATCGCGCGCTCGGCTCGAAGCTCGAGGACTGGAGCGGCATGGGCACCGCCTGGACCTACGACAAGGACGCCGACGAAGAGTATATCGCCATCCGCACCAAGGCCGGCCTGATGGACGTGTCCGGCTTGAAGAAGGTCCACATCACCGGGCCGCACGCCTCGCACCTGATCGATCTGGCGACGACGCGCGACGTCGAAAAGATCTATCCCGGCAAGTCGGCCTATGCCTGCATGCTCAACGAGGCCGGCAAGTTCACCGACGACTGCATCCTCTACCGCACCGGCCCGAATTCCTGGATGGTCGTGCATGGCTCGGGCACCGGGCATGAAGAGTTGCAGCGCGCTTCCGTCGGTCGCGACGTGTCGCTGCGCTTCGACGACAATCTGCACGATCTTTCGCTGCAAGGCCCGACCGCCGTCGATTATCTGGCAAAGCATGTGCCCGGCATTCGCGACCTCAATTATTTCCACCACATGCAGACCCAGTTGTTCGGCTTTCCGGTGATGATCTCGCGCACCGGCTACACCGGCGAGCGCGGCTACGAGATCTTCTGCCGTGGCCAGGACGCCGGAACGATCTGGGACAGGATCCTCGACGACGGCAAGAGTGCCGGCATCATCCCGTGCCGCTTCACCACGCTCGACATGCTGCGCGTCGAGAGCTACCTGCTGTTTTACCCCTACGACAATTCGCAGAAATACCCGTTCGAGAACGAAGGCCCCGGCGACACACTGTGGGAGCTTGGTCTCGACTTCACCGTCAGCCCCGGCAAGACGGGCTTTCGCGGTGCCGAGGAGCACTACCGCCTCAAGGGCAAGGAGCGCTTCAAGATCTTCGGCGTGCTGCTCGAAGGCAAGGAGCCGGCCGACGAGGGCGCGCCGGTCTATCGCGACGGCAAAAAGGTCGGCGTGGTGACCTGCGCCATGTATTCGCCGCTGGTCAAAAAATCGATGGGCATTGCCCGACTCGACGTCGACTGCGCGGTGCAGGGCACCAGGCTCGAGATCCGCAACAAGAGCGGCACCATCAGCGCAACCGCCGAGCCGCTTCCTTTCGATGATCCGAAGAAGACCAAGCGCACGGCGAAAGGCTGAGGCATACTGCGGGTATGGCAGCGAAAAGCATCATCAGCCGCCCGGTCTATGGGACCCTGTCTCCGCAGCCTGGCAAGCATCATCTTTTCATAGCGGATGCAGAGGGAGCGCTGGCGATTGCCGATCTGGCCGCCAAGGCACCGGCGGATTTCTTCGGTGGCGCCCACATCATCTTCATTCCCGGACGCGATGGTAAATATGCCGATGCGCTCGAAGCCCTGAAGCCGGCACAGTTCTACCTCGGCCATTCCTTTGCCAGCGCCCTGCCGCGGCTGAAGCAGACGCTGGCCAACGCCCATATGGGCCTCAGGCTCTACCTTGCCGGCACCGAGGGGCTGATCGGCCAGGCCATGCAGGCGGCGCTCGAAGCCGGCATCGACCACACCTCGGTTCAGACCGAGCATCGCGGCTCGCTGGCGCGCCGCATGCAGTGCGTCCATTGCAAGGGCATCACCGAGAACGTGACGACGCAGCCGGCAACCTGTTCGCATTGCGGCCTCTTGCTTCTGGTGCGCGATCACTATTCGCGGCGCCTCGCCGCCTTCCAGGGCGTCTGCATCAACGCCGAGGACCGCAGCGAAATTCCTCCGATCGAGGAGGTCTTTCGATGAGCACCGGCACCACCAAACTCGATGTCGTCGTCAGCGATGTCGTCCCGGTCAACGAGCTGGTGACGCGCTTTCATTTCCGCCGGCGCGACGGCGAGCTTTTGCCGACCTTTTCCGGCGGCGCCCATGTCGTCGTCGAGATGCGCGATGGCGAACGCACCAGGCTCAATCCTTATTCGCTGATGGGCTCGCCGCTCGACACTCGCGAATACACTATCTCGGTGCGCCGCGACGACGCCGGCCGCGGCGGCTCGCTGTTCATGCACAGGCATGTCAGGCCGGGCACGGAGATGGTGGTGAGCTACCCCGTCAACCTGTTCTCGCTCGATCTTCGGGCCAGGAAGCATCTGATGCTGGCCGGTGGCATCGGCATCACCCCGTTCATGGCGCAGACCGCGCAGCTGGCGGCGGAAGGCGGCAATTTCGAATTGCATTACACCTGCCGCACCGCCTCGCTCGGCACCTATGCCGACCTGCTGAGAGAGCGCTACGATCGCCGGGTCAGGCTCTATCACGACGACCGCGACGAGCGCGTCGATCTCGACCGGCTGCTGTCGTCTCAGCCGCTCGGCACGCATCTCTATGTCTGCGGCCCGTCCGGCATGATCGGCTGGGTGCGCGAGCGTGCCGCCGCCCTCGGCTGGCCTCCGGAGACCGTGCATTTCGAGCATTTCGCCGCACCCCAGCCCGGCGCGCCCTTCGACGTGACGCTGGCGCTCAGCGGCAAGACCATCCGTGTCGACGAGCAGCAGAGCCTGCTCGAGGCGATCGAGGCGGCCGGCGTCGATCCGCCCTATCTCTGCCGCGGTGGCGTCTGCGGCCAATGCGAGACCAACGTGATTTCGCATGACGGCAAATTCATCCACAACGACCACTGGCTGAGCGAGGAAGACCACCATTCGGGCTGCAAGATCATGCCCTGCGTCTCGCGCTTCGAGGGCCGGTCGCTGGTGCTGGAAAGATAGGAGGCGAGCTTGGGCATCACCTTTCGCAAGGAAACGTTCCGCGACGACTTCACCTTCAGGAACAGCCCCGAGCACATCAGGCGGTTCCCGTTCCCGTTCCATGAAGACAGCTACATGTATGCCGTCAACATCGAGCCGCACGTCGTCGGGCCGAAGGGCAGCGTGCTGGAGAATTTGATCGACGTCGACGAGCACTATGTCGCCGAGATGCAGGACCGCGCTTTGGTGCTGGCCGAGGATCCGCTGCGCTGCCAGTCGCTGCCGCACATGACGCTGGCCGGCTGGGATCTGCTCGAGCTTTTGATGGAGCAGCAGGCGCTGGGCTATCCCGAGCATTTCACGCTGACGCGCCATGGCGACCGCTGGCGCTGGATCAACCGGCCGCTCGGCATCGACGACAGCTTCACCTTCGGCGACGTCTCGACGCTGCCCTATGGGCCGATGGAGTACATCACGCGCCAGAGCCAGGGCGATTTCTGCATTCTCGATCAGCGCGACGGCAATCTGTGGATGGATGCCGGCATGGTCACCACCCAGGCCGACTGGTCGCTCGATTTCGACATCGGCATGAACTTCTTCGAATGGCACGCGCCGGTGCCGCTGGCGCACGAGAAGGGGATATTCGTCCGGGCGCTGAAATTCCTCACCAACATCCAGCAGGGCAAGCCGGCGCGGCGGCTGAACTGGACGATGACCATCAATCCGCGCCTCGATACCAGCCCGGAAAACTACCACAAATGGGGTCCGGACCGCGCCACGGTGACGCCCGAAAACGTCGGCGACAAGGTCCATCTGCGCGTCGAGCTGCAGAGCTTCTGGCGGCTGCCGCGCTCGAATGCAATCGTCTTCCCGATCCGCTGCTACCTGATCAAGATGGATGAGGTGGTGACGCAGCCGAAATGGGCACGGCGGCTGCACCGCGTCATCCGCGACCTGCCCGACGAACTCGCCAACTACAAAGGCCTGACGCGCTATCGCGCGACGCTGGTCGAATGGCTGTCGAAGCTGGATGACGGGAGTGCGACGTCGCCGGGGTTCGGGCCGGATTGAGGTTCTGTTTGCGAGATTCGCGCTGCCCGTCAAGCTGCCAATCTCCCCCCAAGAGGGGGAGATGCCCGGCAGGGCAGAGGGGGGCGCCGTAGAGCGCCGGCCTTTAGCCCCCCTTGCGACCAATCGAGGACGAGCTTGCCCTGCAGTTCAACGTAGCAGCGCGTGGAGGTTACGGCATGATGGGGTGGACGGCGCCCGACGGCATCGGATGTGCCAGAATGAGTTCGTTGAGATCTCAAACAAGGGAGCCGTCCGT
>NZ_JAMYOE010000006.1:0-224832 GCF_040319695.1 Mesorhizobium sp. M0898
ATCCCGAACCTCCCGGCGCAAAGCGCGCCAAACTGTTCGCGATGTCCTCGCACACCTGTTCGCGATGTCTCCGGTCCAAACACCCTCTTGAGGGGGAGATGGCCGGCAGGCCAGAGGGGGGTGCTGTCCCGCCAGCGTGGAAGCGATCATCTCAATTTCCCTCGAACACCGGCTTCTCCTTAGCCACGAAAGCCGTGTACGCCCGCTCGAAATCGCGGGTCTGCATGCAGATCGCCTGCGCCTGTGCTTCCGCTTCGATCGCCTGGTCGAGACCCATCGACCATTCCTGGTTCAGCTGCGTCTTGGTCATGCCATGGGCGAAGGTCGGGCCGGAAACGATGCGCGCGGCCATGTCGAGCGCGTCGGCCTCAAGCGTTGCGGTATCGACCAGCCGGTTGTAGAAGCCCCAGCGCTCGCCTTCCTCGGCACTCATCGTGCGGCCGGTATAGAGCAGCTCGGCGGCGCGGCCCTGGCCAATGATGCGCGGCAGGATCGCGCAGGCGCCCATGTCGCAGCCGGCAAGGCCTACGCGGGTGAACAGGAATGCTGTCTTGGCCTGGGGCGTGGCGATGCGGATATCGGAGGCCATGGCGATAATCGCGCCGGCGCCGACCGCCACGCCATCGACCGCCGCAATAATCGGCTTGCCGCAATTCAGCATCGCCTTGACGAAATCGCCCGTCATGCGGGTGAAGGCGAGCAGCGCCTTCATGTCCATCTTGACCAGTGGGCCGATGATTTCGTGGACATCGCCGCCCGAGCAGAAATTGCCGCCATTGGGCAGGACCACCACAGCATCGACATCATCGGCGTAGACAAGGTCGCGAAATATGTCGCGCAATTCGGCATAGCTGTCGAAGGTCAGCGGGTTCTTGCGCTCCGGTCGATCGAGCCGGATCTTTGCGATCTTGCCTTCGACCTGCCAGAGGAAATGCTTCGGCTTGCGGCCGGCCAGCTTCGTCATTCCCGTCCCTCCCAATTGCTGCGGAAGGAGGTCAGCATGCCGGTCAGCCGGCGCGCCTCATCCTCGCTCACATTGCCCAGCAACTCGCCGACCCATTTCTCATGCGCGGCGGCGATCACGGCGAAAATCTTCGATCCCTCTTCTGTCAGCCGCACCATCGAGGTGCGGCGGTCGCCATTGCGTCGGGCCCGCATCACCAACCCTTCCGAGACCAGCCGGTCGATGATGCCGGTGACATTGCCGTTGGACACCAGCAGGAAGCGCGAAAGATCGCTCATCAGCATGCCCTCCGGCGCGCGGTAGAGCGCGGCCATCACGTCGAAGCGTGGCAGCGTTGTGTTGAACTCTTGCCGCAGTCGTTCGCGCAGCTCGGCCTCGATGGTGCGCGAGGCGCGCAGCAGGCGTATCCACAGCCGCAGGCGGTCCTTGCCGGGTCCGGACGGGGCGGGCAGGGGACCGGCTACCATGTCTCACCTCCGGAGATCGAAATCGTCTGCCCGGTAATCGACCGGGCGGCGTCGCCACACAGATAAAGTACCGCGGCCGCAATTTCTTCCGGCTGGATGAAGCGGCCTTGCGGGTTGGTCGCGGCTAGGCTCGTCCGTGCCTGCTCGGACGAACGGCCGGTCGTTTGGACGATGCGTTGGACGGTGCTCTCCAGCATCTCGGTTTCGACAAACCCTGGGCACACGGCATTCACTGTTATGCCGGACTTGGCGGTCTCGACGGCGAGTGCCCGCATCAGGCCGACGACGCCATGCTTGGCGGCAACGTAAGCTGCGACATAGGGATAGCCTTTCAGTCCGGCGGTGGAAGCGACGAAGATGATACGGCCAGTCTTGCGCACTGCCATGCCGGCCAACGCCGGCTTCACCGTCAGGAACGCACCGGTCAAGTTGACGTCGAGCGTGCGCTGCCAGTCTGCCAGCGAGGTCCGCTGCGCCGGGGCACTGCCGGACATGCCGGCATTGGCAACGACGATGTCGAACGCTCCGCGTGCCGCTTCCGCGGCCTCGTAGAGCGACGCCATCGACGTCTCGTCGGTGACGTCGGCGGCAATGGCGAAGATGGACTTGTTCTCCGCGGCGACCTCGGCAAGCGGCTCCACGCGCCGGCCGCAGATGGTCACGTCAACGCCCGCGCCGGCCAGCGCCAGCGCGATCGCGCGGCCGACGCCGGAGCCGCCGCCGGTGACCAGCGCATGACGCCGCGAAATCGTCACCGCGGCACTCATACTTTCAACCCCGCTGCCGCTTCGCGTTCGGCCACCCGGTAGAGCTGGTCGCGGCCGGGCAGATAGGGATCCGGCCATTTGACGCCGCGATCGCCAAGCGTGACAGCTGCGTGCAGCGTCCAATACGGATCGGCAAGATGCGGCCTAGCCAGCGCGACGAGATCGGCGCGGCCCGCCATCAGGATCGAGTTGACGTGGTCCGGCTCATAGATATTGCCGACCGCCATCGTCGCCATGCCGACCTCGTTGCGGATGCGATCGGAAAACGGCGTCTGGAACATGCGGCCATAGACCGGTCTTGCCACGGCCGACGTCTGGCCGGCCGATACGTCGCAGATGTCTACGCCGGCCTCATGCAGCAGCCGCGCGATCTCTACGGCATCGGCCGGCGTCACGCCTTCGATGCCCAGCCAGTCATTGGCGGAGATGCGCATCGAGATCGGCTTCTCGGCCGGCCACGCGGCGCGCACCGCATGAAAGATTTCCAAGGGGTAGCGCATGCGGTTTTCCAGCGAGCCGCCATAGGAGTCGGTGCGCCGGTTGGTCAAGGGCGTGATGAAGGAGGACAGGAGATAGCCGTGCGCGGCGTGGATTTCGAGCATGTCGAAGCCGCAGCGCGCCGCCATCTCGGCCGAAGCGACAAACTGGCCGCGCACCATATCCATGTCGGCGCGGTCCATCGCCTTCGGCACCTGGTTTTCCCGCGACCACGGCACGGAAGACGCTGCCATGACGGGCCAATTGCCTGAGGGCAGCGGCACGTCGGTTCCCTGCCAGCCGAGCCTGGTCGACCCCTTTGCACCGGAATGGCCGATCTGGGCGCAGATCTTGGCCTCGGTTTCGGCATGGACGAACTCGACCAGCCGCTTCCAGGCGACCTCATGCTCGGGCGCATAGAAACCGGGGCAGCCAGGCGTGATGCGGCCCTCCGCGCTGACGCACGTCATCTCGATGTAGAGGAGACCGGCGCCGCCCTTGGCCCGTTCGGCGTAATGGGCGAAATGCCAATCGGTCGGACAGCCGTCGACCGCCTTGTACTGCGCCATCGGCGAGACGACGACGCGGTTCTGCAGCGCCATGCCGCGCAGCCGGAACGGCGCGAACATCGGCGCGCGACGCAGATTGTTGCCCCCGGCGCCGGCCTGGCGCTGGAACCACTCCTCGGCGCCGGCCAGCCATTCGGCATCGCGCAGCCGCAAATTTTCGTGACTGATGCGTTGCGAACGCGTCAGCAGCGAATAGTTGAACTGCACCGGATCGAGGCCGAGATAGCGCTCGACCTCCTCGAACCATTCGAGCGAATTGCGCGCCGCCGACTGCAGCTTCAGCACTTCGGTGCGGCGGGCGTCCTCATATTTGCTAAAGGCGGCCTCGAGGTCTGGCTCGGACTCGACATAGTCGGCCAGCGCCACCGCGCTTTCCAGCGCCAGCTTGGTGCCGGAACCGATCGAGAAATGCGCGCTCGCCGCCGCGTCGCCCATCAGCGCCAGGTTCTTGTAGGACCAGCGTTCGCACAAGACGCGCGGGAAATTGATCCACGCCGAGCCGCGGATATGATTGGCGTTGGTCATCAGCGCGTGGCCGCCGAGATGACGGGCAAAGATGCGCTCGCAGACGGCAATCGATTCCTGCTGCGACATCGCGCCGAAGCCGAAGCGCTGCCAGGTCTGCTCGCTGCATTCGACGATGAAGGTCGCGGTATCGCTGTCGAACTGGTAGGCATGCGCCCACACCCAGCCATGCTCGGTCTTTTCGAAGATGAAGGTGAAGGCGTCGTCGAATTTCTGGTGGGTGCCGAGCCAGACGAACTTGCATCTACGAATGTCGATATCGGGCTTGAACACGTCGACGAAGGTGCTCCGCGCTTTCGAGTTCAACCCGTCGGCGGCGACAACCAGGTCGTGCGTCTCCATATATGGCTTGGGATCGGCGATGTCGGTTTCGAAGACCAGCTTGACGCCGAGTTCGCGCGCGCGCCGCTGCAGCAATGTGAGCAGCCGCTTGCGGCCAATGCCGCAAAAGCCGTGACCGGTCGAGACCGTGCGCACGCCGTCATGGATGACGGCGATATCGTCCCAATAGGCGAAATGCTTGCGGATCCAGACGGCGCTGACCGGGTCGTTTTTGGTCAGGTTCTCCAGCGTTTCGGCCGACAGCACGACGCCCCAGCCAAACGTGTCATCGGCACGGTTGCGCTCGAACACCGTGACCTCATGCGCGGCATCCCTGAGCTTCAGCGAGATTGCAAAGTAGAGCCCGGCTGGTCCGCCGCCGAGAACCGCAACTTTCATCGTGCGATCTCCTCTTCGCTTCTGTTTGTCGAGTTTACGCCTGAGGCGGATTAATTCAAGCTTGAAGTTTCAGGATTGAAACAATCCGCCCCAGAAACCCAGCTTGCCGGCAGTCGGCTTGCGCAGGCCAGGGACGCCCCGGGCTATTTTTCCGGGTTCTTCGGGCTCCACAGCACTGTCTCCGCATCTTTTTCATAGGCCATGCCATTGGGATAGCTGATCGCTTCCAACTGCAAGCCTCAGGGCGCCTGGAAGTAGAGGATGGTTTGGCCGGCGGCCGGGCCTTCGGTAACCGGCAGCGGCCCCATCCGCGTCTTGACGCCCTTGCCGTCAAGATAGGCGTTTGCGGCGGCGATGTCGTCGACATAGAAGGCGATATGGAAGCCGCCTATGTCGCTGTTGCGAGGCGTCAAGTCCTTCTGGTCCGGCGCGGTGTATTTGAACAGCTCGATGTTCGACCCGTGTCCGCAGCGGACCAGGGTGATCTCCTCAATCACCGCCTTGGGATCGACGCCCAGCAGATCCTGCATGAATGTGCCCTTGTCGTCGGCGAACGGGCCGAACGACATCGCCTTCTTGCAGCCAACCACCTCGGTGAAGAAATCGACCGCCTGCTCCATGTCGGGGACGGTGACGCCGGTGTGGTCGTGGCCTCGCATGCCGGGTATCGAATCAGCCGAGGCTGCTCCCATCGAGCCGACTAGAGCGGCCGCAAGCATCGTGTTTCTGATTGCGTATTTCATTCCAGTTCTCCTCCGTTTCGCGAGCTGACTTGTCGGCGCACGTCCGAGGCCCGCTCTTCGGCGTGCGAATAGGAATGTGTTCATGCCAGCGCCTTTGCGGCGGGAAGCAGCCAGGCGTCATCGATCTCGGGCAGCGGAATGGCGGCGAGCAGGTCGCGCGTGTAAGCCTGCTGCGGCTGCTCGAACAAAGTATCCGTCGCACTGGCTTCGACGATCGCGCCTTCGCGCATGACGATCACTTGCCGGCAGAGCCGCCGGATCACCGACAGGTCATGGCTGATGAAGGCAACGGTCAGGCCCATCTCCGCTGCAAGCTTTTCCAGCAGCGTCAGGATCTGCGCCTGGGTCGACACGTCGAGGCCGGAGACGATCTCGTCGGCCAGCACGAATTTCGGCGACAGCGCCAGCGCTCGGGCAATGCCGACGCGCTGGCGCTGGCCGCCCGACAATTCATGACGATAGCGGCTGGCGAAGCCTTGCGGCAGGCCGACGCGCTGCAACGCCTCCGCGACACGATCCCTGAGATTGTCGCCAAGCCCGTTCTGCTTGAGCGGTGCTGCGATGATGCTGAAGATGGTGCGGCGCGGGTTGAGCGACGACATCGGATCCTGGAAGATCATCTGCAGATTGCGGCGCAGCGGCCGGAGCTCGGCCTCAGGCAGGTGTGTGATGTCGCGGCCGTCGAAGATGACCTTGCCGGCGCTCGGCTCCAGAAGCCGCACTAAGGCGCGGCCAAGCGTCGATTTGCCGGAGCCGGATTCGCCGACGATGCCGGTCACCGATCCCTTTGGCAGGTCGAAATCCAGCCATTTCAGGATCTCGGCCAAGGGCGCGCGGCCGATCAGCGGCTTGCGCGTCATGTCGGGCAGCGCGACCTTCAGCCCACGCACGGAAAACAGCGGCTCAGCCATGCGGGCGCCTCCAGGCCTGATCGGCGGCGGCGATCTCCGAAGCAAGCCCGGCCAGCACCGCCTCGTCCACCGGCTTCAGCGAGGCGAAGGGGTCCGTGTAGCGTGGCGTCGCGGCCATCAGAGCTCGTGTGTAGGGGTGCTGCGGGGCGGCGAAGAGAGCGGCCGTTTCGGCCTCCTCGACCACCTTGCCGGCATAGAGCACCGACACCTTCTGGCTGATCTTGGCGACGACGCCGAGATCATGGGTGACGAACAGGATTGCCGTGCCGTGCTCGCGCTGCAGCTGCGCGATCAGCCGCAGGATCTGCTTCTGCACGGTCACGTCGAGCGCCGTGGTCGGCTCGTCGGCGACGATCAGCCTTGGTTCGGCCGCAAACGCCGCGGCGATCAGCACGCGCTGGCGCATGCCGCCGGACAGCTCGTGCGGATAGCATTTGAGGACACGCTCGGGGTCGCGGATCTGCACCTCGTCCAGCAATTGGCGAATGCGTGTATCGGCCTTCTCACCGCTCCAGCCGAGGATGCGCACCAGCCGGTCGGTCATCTGCGGGCCGATTCGCCGTGACGGGTTGAGCGCGGTCAGCGGGTCTTGCGGGATCAGCGCGGTGCGCGCGCCGATCAGCGTGCGCCTTGCCTTTGGCTGCAGCTTGCCGAGGTCCTCGCCCTCGAGCAACATATCGCCTTCGACGATGCGCACGCTCGAGGGCAGCACGCCAAGCACCGCCTTGCCGATCATCGTCTTGCCGGCGCCGCTCTCGCCGACCAGCGCGCGCACCTCGCCGGGCTCGACGGCGAGCGACACCGAGCGCAGCACGCGCGAGCCATTAGGCAGCACCGCGCTAAGGCTGCGTATGTCAAGGCAGGGTTTCGCCAGCGCGTTCATCGCAGCACCGGATCGAAACGTGCCCTGAGACCTTCGCCGAACTGGCTGAACGACAGCACCGTCAGGATCAGCGTGACCAGCGGGAACACCAGCACCCACCAGGCCTGATGGATCGACAGACGGCCCTCGGCGATGATGCCGCCCCAGGTTGGGTCGTCGGTCGAGATCGACAGATTGACGAAGGACAGGATCGCCTCGACGATGACGGCAATGCCCATCTCCAGCGACAGCAGCGCGACGATCGACGGCACCACATTGGGCAGCACTTCGCGCAGCATGATGCCGATGCGGCCGTAGCCGGCGATGCGGGCGTTCTCGACATAGTCCATGCGCGACTGGCCCAACGTCTCGGCGCGGATCACCCGGCAGAAGCGCGTCCAGTCGATGACGGCGATGGCGATGATGACCGAGCTCAAGCCGGTGCCGAGCACGGCGACCAGAAGGATGGCAAACAGCACAGGCGGAAACGCCATCCAGACATCGACGATACGCGAGATGATGCGGTCGGCCCAGCCGCCGAAATAGCCGGCGATCAGGCCGAGCGTCGAGCCGACCAGGCAGGCGGCAAGGGCTGCCGCGAAGGCGACGATGAAGGCGATGCGGGCACCGAAAATCAGCCGTGACAGAAGATCGCGGCCGAGGCTGTCGGTGCCGAGCCAGTAGCCGGGCTCAGCACCGCTCAGCCAGAACGGCGGCAGCCGCTCCAGCATCAAATCCTGCGCCAGTGGGTCCTGCGGCGCGACCAACGGCGCAAAAATCGCGGCCAGCAGCGCAATCAGCAGCCAGCCCCCGGCCAGCCACAGGCGTGCCCGCGAGCCATGTCTTGAAATGCGGGCCTCATCCATGGCGCAGCCTCGGATTAAGCAGCGCATACATCATGTCCACGCTGAGGTTGATCAGCACGAACAACAGCGCGAAGACCAGCACGATGCCCTGGATCAGCGGCAGGTCGCGGTTGATGACGGCATCGATCGCCATGTTGCCGAGACCCTCATAGGAAAACAGTCGTTCGACGATGACCGTGCCGCCGATGAGGAAGGTGAACTGCACGCCGACCAGCGTCAGCGTCGGCAGGGCCGCGTTCTTGAGCGCCTCGCGCAGGATGACCTGCGTTTCCGAAAAGCCCTTTACCCGCGCCAGCACGACGTAGTCGAGGTCGAGCACTTCCTTCAGCGACTGTTTCAGCAGCTGCGAGATGATCGCGGCCAGTGGCAGCGCCAGCGCAATCGCCGGCATCAGCATGTGTGCCAGCAGGTCCCTGGTCAGGTCGAAGCGCAGCCGTACGATGCTTTCGAACAGATAGAATTGCGTGGCGAAGGGCAGGTCGAGCTGCGGCGAGACCCGGCCAGAAATGTCGAAGATGGGCACCAGCACGCCAAACAGCAGGATCAGCACCAGGCCCCACAGGAAATCGGGAATCGAGAGTGCCGCACCGCTGGCAATGTCGATGCCGGCTTCGACCGCGGTGCCGCGTTCGCGCGCGCCGAGGATCGCCGTCGTGCCGCCGATCGCCAGTGCCATTACAAGCGCGACGATGGCGAGTTCCAGCGTCGCCGGGAGGCGATTGAAGACCAGCCCAAGCACGTCCTGCCGCAGTGAGATCGACGTGCCGAAATCGCCCCTGACGACACCGGCCAGCCAGATGAAGAATTGCTGGACGATGGTCTTGTCCAGCCCGTAAAGCGCGCGCAACCGCGCGATGTCGGCATCGGTCGCGCCGGGCGGCAGCATCATCGCGATCGGGTCGCCCGGCGCGACACGGATGACGATGAAGACGACGATCGCCACGCCGAACAGCGTGATCGCCATGGTCAGAAGACGGATCAGGAATCTTTGCAGCAGCATGGTCGCCTGTATGCCTGGCGGAAAAGGCGCGCCGTGGTTGCAGACGGCGCGCGTTAGTCCTGGGCTGATCTCAGGCCGGGCTCATCAGCGCCGGCAACAGCGCGCCGGACACATGCTGCACCACATTGACGCCCTTGGCATGCACGATCGGCTGCGCATACTGGATCAGCGGCAGCACATAGGCCTGTTCGGCGATATATTTGTCGACGGCCTTCCAGCCGGCAATGCGCTTGGCCTCGTCCTTCTCGCCCCATAGCGGGTTGATCATGTCGATCAGGTCCTGGCTGTCCCACACCGAATGCGGGCTCGGGCCATACATGGCAAAGCCGGTCGACGTGGTGGGATCGCCGATGGCATTGCCCCAATTGTAGAAGGCCGCCGGCGCCAGCTTGTCGGCGGCGCGCAGCTCGTAGTGCTTGGCGATCTCGTAGACCTCGATCGTCGCCTCGATGCCGACCTTGCGCCACATGCCGACGATCGCCTGGATCATCTCGTAATCCTTGGGCTTGAAGCCCTTCGTCGTCTGTATCGTGAACTTGACCGGCTTTTCCGGCGAATAGCCGGAGGCGGCCAGCAGTTCCTTGGCCTTGTCCGGATTGTGCTCCACCTTGATCGACGCATCGTAGGCCGCGTATTCCGGCGTCTCCAGCGTATCGATGGGCTGGCCGTAACCGCGCAGCAGCCGGTCGACCAAAAGCTTTTTGTCGACCGCCATCACCGCCGCCTGGCGCACGTTCTTGTCCAGCATCACGTCGATGTCGTTGAAGAAGATCATGCCGATGTCGGAAACGTTCTTGCATGAGCCGGCAAGTCCATCCTTGGCGATCAGGCGGTCATATTCCTCATAGGGGACCTCGAGGGTCACCTGCGAGGAACCGGACTCGATCTCGGCGACGCGGCTCGCCGCATCGGTAACGAACTTGATGGTTACGTTCTCGAAGGCCGGCTTGCTGCCCCAGTAGTTCGGGTTGGCCTTGAGCCGCAGGAAGGCGTTGCGCTCGAATTTGTCGACCATGTAGGGCCCGGTGCCGATCGGGGCTTTCTCAAAACCCTCGGCGCCGACCTTTTCGTAATAGGCCTTCGGCATGATGTAGCCGGTCAGGAACGACATCCACTTGAAATACACCGGGTCGAATTGCACGACGTCGCCGGTGATCTTGTCGCCGTCGATCTTGAAGTTGTTGACGTTCTTCCAGACGAACTGGATCGGGTTGCCGGTTTTTTCATCGCCCGCCCGCTGCAGCGACCAGACCACGTCTTCGGCCGTGAATGGCGAGCCGTCATGCCAGGTGACGCCCTCGCGCACCGTCATCATGATCTTGCTGCGACCCTCGTTCCAGCCCCATTCGGTGAGCAGGCCGGGCGCGAAAGAAAGATCCGGCTTCTGCGGGATGAACTGGTCGAACACCGACTGGTACACACCCTGGATGGTCGGGTTGACCGCTGAAGGCCCGGTGGTCGGGTCCCAGGACGGCAAATTGACATTGTAAGCGATGGTCAGTTCGCCGGCAGCCCTGGCGATTTGCGGCAGGCCGAGCGCCGTGGCGCCAAGTGCGGCCGCGCCATATCCGAGCAATTCTCGTCTGTTGATTGTCATGGTCGTTCCCCTGTTGCTTTTATGCGCGGTGTCGTTGTCAATCGGTGGGTTCAGGCTCCTTGGGCAACCGCGCCTTGTCCTCCTTCACCCTAGATGAAAAATGGAGCCTACCTCCCGCCAAGTTGTTGCGCGAGCATGAAGCCCGACGCCGCCCCGGTGCCGGCGCCGGGCCATGTTGCCGCCCCGGTCAGGTGCAGATTGCCGACCGGCGTGTTCCAGCCAGCGTAACCGCGCGCCGGCCGGAACAGGAAATTCTGCGCCAGATGATGGCTGCCGCAGATCTGGTCGCCGCCGACAAGGTTCGGGTTCTCGCGTTCGAGGTCGATGGGCGAGAACACGGCGCGGCCGAGGATCTTCCGACGAAGGCCGGGCGCATAGCGCTCGATAATGTCGAGGACGCGCTCGGCGTAGTGCTCCCTAGCCTCGTCCCAGTGAGCCACCGCGATCGTGCCCGCCGCATCGCCTGCAATCTCGGCTGGCAGCATGCGCACCTGCACCCAAAGTACGTGCTTGCCGTCCGGCGCGCGCGAGGGATCGACGGCCGTCGGCTGGCCGACGACCAGCACCGGTTCGTCCGGCAGCACCCCTGACATCGCCTGCTGATAGGTCCAGGACATGGCATCGAGCGACGGCGACAGATGCACATAGGCGAACTGCCGAAGCTCGGCACCGGCGCGCCAGTCCGGCAGGTCGTCGAGCGCCAGATGGATCATCAACGTCCCCGGCGCGTGGCGGAATTTTTTCACGGCCGTGTCGAAGCCGGTGTCGCCGGATCCGTTAGGCAACAGTTTCCCGGTCAGCGCCTTGGGCGCGACACCGGCGATGACGGCCTTGGTGGCGGTGTGGGTCTCGCCGGAAGTGAGCCGCACGCCGGTCGCTTTGCCGGCCGAAACCGTGATCTCGGCGACATCAGCCCCAGTGACGATCTTGCCGCCGGCGGCCGTGAGCATGCCCGACAAAGCGCGGATAATCGTGTCGGCGCCGCCTCTGCCGAGCACCATGCCGAAGCACTGGTTGGCCATGGATTCGAGGTAAGGGAACACCGCGCCGCCGGCGATGTCAGGCGCGAAATCGAGATGCATGCCCCAGGTGGCCAGCGTCGCCCTGACATGCGGTGACTCGAAAGTATCCTCGAGCCAGGCGCGGGGTGACGAAAGCAGCAACCGACCTGTATCGAGCGCGCCGGCAAAACCCTTCTTGCGCCAGAGGTTCCAGGCGGTGCCGGCGAGCGCACGGCCGCTCATCGGCGAGCCCAGCAGCCGGAACAGATGCTCGGCCTCCGCCGGGAATGCCGCAACCAGACGGCGCCATGTCTGTGCGTCGGCGTCGGAAAAAGCGGCCATGCGCGAGGCGGTCACTTCCAGGTCGCTGCTGACGCCGAACCAGCGACCGTCGGGGAAGGCGCTGGCAAAACAGTCGGCCACCGGCACGAATTCCAGCCCGTGGGTTTTCAATTCATTTGCATATTTCTTGTGAAAGGCCGGGCCGGCGAACAGGCTGAGATTCATCGCGCCGAAATCGTGCCGGAAGCCCGGAAGCGTCAATTCGCGCGTCTGAACGGCGCCGCCGATCGTTGCATTACGCTCGAAAACTGCGGTTTTCCAGCCTTTGAGCGCCAGATGCGCGGCGCATGCCAGACTGTTGTGGCCTGCCCCGACAAATATGGCGTCGAACTCGCTCACGCCCCGTCCCATTTCCTTTATGCTTAAAGATAATTGCAGATGCATATGTTTTCGTCTAGTAGGATATTAAGGGCCGCGAGAGCCTTCAGCACCATCGAGAAAGAGGGAACAGAGACCATGGACACACAACAACTTTTAGGCGAAGTCGCCGGCCAGCTGCTTTCAGGCGCCATTCAGGTGGTCGACCTGACGGCGCCGCTCGGGCCCGACACACCGCTGATCAAGCTGCCGCCGGAACTGGCGGTCGACACGCCGAAGATCGAGATCCACGCCATCTCCGCCTATGACAAGAACGGTCCGTGGTGGGCGTGGAACTGGCTCAAGCTCGGGGAGCATTCGGGCACGCATTTCGACGCGCCCAACCACTGGATCACCGGCAAGGATTATCCGGACGGCGCCACCGACACCATTCCGGCGCAGAACTTCGTCGGACCCGTCAACGTCATCGACTGTTCCAAGCAAGCGGCAGCCGATCACGATTTCCTGCTCACCGTCGATCACATCAAGGCATGGGAAGCCGAACATGGCGCTATCAACCCCGGCGAGTGGGTGGTGATGCGCACCGACTGGTATAAGCGCAACGGCTCGGAAGCCGAGTTCCTCAACGCCAATGAGACCGGACCGCACACGCCTGGCCCGACCGCCGAAGCCATCCAGTATCTGATTAGCAAGGACATCAAGGGCTGGGGCAGCGAGACGATCGGCACGGATGCTGGAAAAGCAGGGGGAATGGAGCCGCCGTTCCCGGCGCATAGCCTGATGCACAAGGCTAACCGCTACGGTCTCGCCAGCCTTTGCAACCTCGACCGGCTGCCGCCGAAAGGCGCGATCCTGATCGCGGCGCCGCTCAAGATCGAGCACGGCACCGGCAGCCCGATCCGCGCGTTGGCGTTGGTGCCAAGGCAATAGGGTAGCTGCGGTCTTCGGGAGAAGATCATGTGCGGAAGTGGCACTGTGGTGACGGAGTGGGAGCGGCAGCCTTGCAAAGCTGCGGCTCTACGGCGCCGTAGAGCGCCAATCTCTGCTAGGAGCACGCATCGATGAGCGCTCCCGATCACATCGTCGTCGGCAGCGGCATCAACGCGCTGGTCTGCTCGGCGATGCTTGGCGGCAAGGGGGCGAAGGTGCTGGTGCTCGAGCGCAACGACCGCATCGGCGGCTGCATGCGCACCGAAGAAATCACCGCGCCCGGCTTCATCCACGACGTGATGGCGACGACCTTTGTCCTGTTCATCACCTCGCCGGCCTATGCGGCGCTGGGCAAGGATCTGGCGCGGCACGGCCTGGAGTTTTGCAACACCTCCACGCCGACCGGTGTGCTGCGCCCGGACGGCAGCCATGCCGTCCTGCGCACCGATCGTACCGCCAATGTAGCGGCGATCAATGCGCTTGCCGCGGGCGACGGCGACCGGCACGCAAACGATGTCGGCGAGATCGAGCGCAACGCCGGTCTGCTGT
The DNA here is from genome assembly GCF_040319695.1 of Mesorhizobium sp. M0898. NCBI lineage: Bacteria > Pseudomonadati > Pseudomonadota > Alphaproteobacteria > Hyphomicrobiales > Phyllobacteriaceae > Mesorhizobium > Mesorhizobium sp. M0898. Next base: position 13,609 of record NZ_JAMYOE010000006.1, read on the forward strand.
TCGGACTGCTCGGTGGCAGCCTGTGGTCCTACCCGACGGCCAGGCTGCTGGCGGGTGAAGCCTGGCGGCGCGGCCCGCGTGGCCTTGCCGCCTTTCTCGGCAGCGCGCTGGTGCCGGCGCGCGGTTGGCTGGAAAGCACCTATCAGTCGGAAACCATGCGCGCGCTGTGGGCGCCCTGGGTGCTGCATGCCGGCCTCGGGCCTGAGGACGCGTTCTCCGGCCAGATCGCCAAGGTCATCGCCTTCGCGCTTGAGGCGGCCGGCGCGCCGATCGTCAAGGGCGGTGCCAGGAATCTGCTGGCCGCCTTCGAGGCCCTGATCAGGGAACGTGGCGGCGAAATCCGCACCGGCGCCGACGTCGCGGCTATTGTCCAAAGCGGAGGCCGCGCCGCCGGCGTGCGGCTGGCTTCGGGCGAAACGATCAACGTGAACAAGAGCGTCATCTGCTCGGTCACGCCGACCCAGCTCTACGAGCGGCTGCTCGGCGACGCGGCGCCGAAAGCAGACGTCGAGGCAGCGCAAAAATACCGCTACGGCAAGGGCAATTTCCAGATCCACTATGCCTTGGACAAGCCGCCGGCATGGCGCGGCGAGGGCCTGGACAAGGTCGCGCTGCTGCATCTGACGCCGGGGCTCGACGGCGTCTCGAAGGCCTGCAACGAAGCCGTGCGCGGCATGCTGCCGGAGGTGCCGACCATGTGCATCGGCCAGCCGCACGCGCTCGACCCATCGCGCTGCCCGGACGGCAAGGCGGTCCTGTGGCTGCAACTGCCCGAGGCGCCACGGCATATCAAGGGCGATGCCGCCGGCAAACTGCAAACACCGGCAGACGGTCGCTGGACCGAGGCGCTGCGCGAAGCCTATGCCGACCGTGCCGAAGCGATCCTTGCCAGCCATATCGATGGGTTCAAGGACAGCGTCATCGCACGCCGCGCCTGTTCGCCGGCCGACCTGGAAGCGATGAACATCAATCTGGTCGGCGGCGACCCCTATGGCGGTTCCTCGGCTATCGACCAGTCGTTTCTGTGGCGGCCGTTCAAGACGAGCCGCAATCACGCCACCGGGGTCAGGGGTCTCTACCACATCGGTGCCTCGACCCATCCGGGTGCTGGCTTGGGCGGCGGCTCCGGCTTTCTCCTGGCGGGGAGGCTGTGATGGAACAGAAGGTTGAAAAGCGCCAGCGCATCTCGACTTTGGGCCAGATCGGCCTGCAGCAATTCGCGCCCTATCTGATGAACCGTATCATGGGCCGCTACAACGCCACCTTGCGTGACAATTTCCGCAAGCAGGGTCTGACCATTCCGCAGGTGCGCACGCTGGCTGTGTTGTCGGTCACCGATGGCGTCACCGTCAACGATCTCTCGGTCTATACCGTCATCGAGCAGTCGACCTTGAGCCGCACGCTCGACACGCTGGAGGCGCAAGGGTTTGTGCGGCGCGAGCAGGGGGTCACCGACAGCCGTATCCGCCATGTGTTCCTGACCGACGATGGCCGCGCCGAGTTCGCGCGCGCCTGGCCGGCCATGCACGACGCTTTCGAGGCAATGTTCGACGATGTCGACGATGCCGAATACGCGGCGCTGATCGCGACATTGCAGAAGATGCTGAAGAACATTCGCAAGCACGACATCTGATCTTACGCGCCGCCATCGGGGCGGTAACGGAAGGAGCCCAAAATGGCCGAACGGTCTTTTGCCAAGGAAGTCGAAAAGCTCAGGCTCGGCGCCGGCGAGGAGTTTTCCGGCGAAGGCATTCTCGCCATCACCAAGGCGCTGCTGCAATGCGGCGTAGGCTATGTCGGCGGCTATCAGGGCGCGCCGATCAGCCATTTGATGGACGTGCTGGCCGACGCGCAGGATATCCTGGGCGAGCTCGGCGTGCATTTCGAGGCGAGCGCCTCGGAGGCGACCGCCACCGCTATGCTTGCGGCATCCGTGCATTATCCTATCCGCGGCGCGGCGACCTTCAAGTCGACGGTCGGCACCAATGTCGCCTCCGACGCGCTCGCCAATCTCGCTTCCGGCGGCGTCACCGGCGGTGCATTGATTATCGTCGGCGAGGATTACGGCGAAGGCTCCTCGATCATGCAGGAGCGCAGCCACGCCTTTGCCATGAAGAGCCAGGTCTGGCTGCTCGACCCGCGACCGAACCTGCCGTCGATCGTCAAGGCGGTGGAGGACGGCTTCGAGCTGTCCGAGGTTTCCAACACGCCGGTCATGCTGCAGGTCCGTATTCGCTGCTGCCATGTCCACGGCCATTTCATCGCCAAGGACAACAAGCGCCCGGCAATGACTGTGGCCGATGCGCTCGAGGCGCCGCGCCGCGACACCGGCCGCATCGTGCTGCCGCCCGCGTCGTTCCTGCACGAGAAGGAAAAGGTGCAGAAACGCTGGCCGGCGGCGGTGGATTTCATCCGCACCAACAAGATCAACGAGTTCTTCGGCCCGGAGCACGGCTCGGTCGGCATCGTCATGCAGGGCGGCATGTACAATTCGGTCATCCGGGCGCTGCAGCGGCTCGGCCTCGCCGACACTTATGGCGATACCGACGTGCCGCTCTATGTGCTCAACGCCGTCTATCCCTTGGTCGACGACGAATTCCTGTCCTTCTGCGAAGGCAAGGACGCCGTCCTCGTCGTCGAGGAAGGCCAGCCCAACTACATCGAGCAGGCCTTTGCCGCGATGCTGCACAAGGCCGGCCGCGGCACCAGGCTCGTCGGCAAGGAGCATCTGCCGATGGCCGGCGAATATACCGGCCAGGTGATGCTCGACGGCATCGGATCGTTCCTGCGCGCCACCATCCCGCATCTGCTGCCAAGCGAGGTCCGCGCGCCGAACAAGATCGGCGACGGGCTCGACACCGCCGACCTGATCAACGTCGTCCCGGGCCGGCCGCCCGGCTTCTGCGTCGGCTGCCCGGAGCGGCCGATCTTCGCCGCCACCAAGCTGGTCGAGCAGGAGCTGGGCAAGCACCACATCGCCTCCGACATTGGCTGCCATCTGTTCTCGATCATGCCGCCTTTCGAGCTAGGTGCCACTACCATGGGCTACGGGCTGGGGCCGGCCTCGGCTTCGGCGTTCAATTCGCCCGATGCCAAGCGCCGCTCGATCTCCTTCGTCGGCGACGGCGGCTTCTGGCACAACGGCCTGACCTCCTCGGTCGGCAATGCCGTGTTCAACAAGAATGACGGCGTCATCGTCATCGTCGACAATTTCTATTCGGCCGCGACCGGAGGGCAGGACATCCTGTCGTCCCGCGCCGGCAACAAGACCAAGTCGACCAAGCACCCGATCACCGAGGCGGTGAAGGGCATGGGCGTCAAATGGCTGCGCCACATCGACCGCACCTACGACGTAACCAGAATGCAAGACACGCTGCGCGAGGCGCTGACGACGGACGAGAAGGGCCCGAAAGTCATTGTCGCGTCGTCCGAATGCATGCTCAACCGGCAGCGCCGCGAAAAGCCGCTGGTCGACAAGGCGATCAAGGGCGGGACGCGCATAGTCAAGCCGAAATTCGGTGTCGACGAAGATATCTGCACCGGCGACCATGCCTGCATGCGGCTGTCCGGCTGTCCGTCGCTTTCGGTGAAGTCGCTCGACGATCCGTTGCGCGACGATCCGGTGGCGCATATCGACCAAAGCTGCGTCGGTTGCGGCAATTGCGGCGAGGTCGCCGATGCGGCGGTGCTCTGCCCGTCCTTCTACCGCGCCGATGTCGTCCACAATCCGAGCCGCTGGGACCGTTTCCTTGAAGCCGCGCGTCGCGCCATGATCGGTCTCTTGCAGCGGCGCCGTGAAAACCGGCGCCTGACATTCGCCGATGCTTGACGCCGTGCCCTCATCGCGCTCGAAAGCCGGCGCCCCCGAAGACGAGCGCGTCATCAAGCTTGCCGTGCTGGCGGTCGGCGGCCAGGGCGGCGGCGTGCTGGCCGACTGGATCACCGACGTCGCCGAGCGCAACGGCTACGTCGCGCAATCGACCTCGGTCGCCGGCGTCGCCCAGCGCACCGGCGCCACCATCTATTATGTCGAAATGTGCCGCGACACCGGCCGCCTGCCGGTCTTCGCGCTGTCGCCGTCGCAGGGCGACGTCGACATCCTGATTGCGGCCGAACTGATGGAGGCCGGCCGCGCCATCATCCGCGGCTTCGTCACGCCCGAGCGCACGACGCTGATCGCCTCGTCGCACCGCATCGCCGCGGTCTCGGAGAAGATCGAGCCCGGCGACGGCCGCGCCTCGTCCTCGAAGGTGCATGCCACGGCGGAAGCCGCGGCCAAGCGCTTCATCGCCTTCGATATGGAGAGGATCGCCGCCGACAATGGCTCGATGATCTCGGCCAGCCTGCTCGGCGCGCTGGCCGGCTCCGACGCCTTGCCGTTTACACGCGAGAGCTACGAGCAGGCGATCGGCGCCGGCGGCCGCGGCGTCAAGGCCAGCCTAGCCGCCTTCGGCGCCGCCTACGATCGGGCGCGCGGCATCGCGAGTGCGCCTTCGGGCGACAAGACTGCAGGGCCGGCGGCCGCCGAAACCGGCTTAGCCGCGACGACAAAAGTCAGCGGTCCGGAAAGCCTGTTAAAAGGCTGGCAATCGCTGGCCGCCCGGGTCGATGCTTTGCCGGCTCCGGTCCGCGACATGGCGCTTCGCGGCCTGAAAAAAGTGGTTGACTATCAGGACGTTGCTTATGGCGGCGAGTATCTCGATAGGCTCGACCGGGCCGTCGCTCTGGACAATGCCGAACACGCCTACGCGCTGTCGATCGCCGCCGCCAAGCATCTGGCCAACGCCATGTGCTACGACGACATGATCCGCGTCGCCGACCTGAAGACGCGCTCGAGCCGCGACCGACGCGTACGCCGCGAGGTCGGCGTCAGGGACGGCTCGGTCCTGCAGGTGACCGAATATTTCCATCCGCGCATCGAGGAATTCTGCGGCACGCTGCCGGCCGGGCTCGGCAGCTACATCGAAAGCCGGCCGAAGCTCGCCGCCTTCCTCGACCGCCGCATCAACCGCGGCCGCCACATCCGCACCGACAGTTTCGCCGGCTTCGCCGCTTTGTGGTTCATCGCCGGCTTGCGCCGCTGGCGTCGCCGGCTGCTGCGCCACAAGGCCGAGACCGCGCATATCGAGCGCTGGTATGCGCTGGCGCTGGGCCAAGTCGGCCAGGACTACGCGCTTGGCACGGAGATCCTCAACTGCCGCCGGCTGATCAAGGGCTACAGCGACACCCACGCCCGCGCCCAGTCGAAATTCGACCGGGTGCTGTCGGCGCTCGACCAGCTCAAGGGCCGCCCGGACGCCGCAGACTGGATCCGGCGCCTGCGCGAAGCGGCGCTGAAGGACGAGAAGGGCGACATGCTCGACGGCGCGCTGAAGACTGTGGCGTCGCTGGGCGACAATCCGGTGAAGTGAGCGGCCTTTTTCGAGGCTCGGGGCAGTGGTTGCTTCGCAGAACTACAGTCCGCTTCGCCTGGGCTGTCAACGCCCGCCGTGGCGGGGTCTGCCTGTTCTGTGGCCTTCGTGCCTACGGCAGCGGCAAACATATCTGCTCCAGGACAAATGACGCCCGGTTCCGAGCGGCTATTTGCCAAACATTCCCGGCCATGTGAAACGACTGTGTTGCACTCATTGCCTGCTGTTGTACCTTCAATATTCTGGAGGCGCGGGCTTGATGCTGCTTGAGCGAGAGGACCCACTTGGAGCTTTGTTGGCCGCGGCCGAGAGAGCTGCTGCCGGACATGGCGGGACCGTGCTGGTGCACGGCGAGGCGGGCCTGGGCAAGACCTCTCTGCTGCGCGAATTCGCGGAAAACGCCGACCGGGACTGCCGGGTGCTGTGGGGCTGGTGCGAGGCGCTCTTCACGCCGCGCCCATTGGGCCCTCTCCAGGACATGGCGCACTTGCTCGACCCGCGCGTGGCGGCGCTGCTTGAGGAGACCGCTGCGCCGGAGCGGCTTTTCCCGGCATTGCTGAATGCGCTGCAGCGCGCCAAGGGCACGACCGTGCTCATCTTCGAGGACATGCATTGGGCGGACAATGCGACGCTCGACCTCGTAAGATATCTCGGGCGCCGCGTCTCCCTGCTCCGCACCATGCTGGTGCTGAGCATGCGCAGAGAGGATTTGAACGCCGATCACCCGCTGACCCACGTGCTCGGCGATCTTCCCGCCGCCTCGGTACGCCGCGTGACGCTTAGACCGCTGTCTCCCCAGGCGGTGACAATGCTGGCCGAACAGGCCGGCCGCTCCGCCGATGGGCTTTATCGCATTACCGAGGGCAATCCCTTCTTCGTTACCGAGCTCCTGTCCAGCAGCGAGACCGAATCGGCGCGTGTGCCCGATTCCATACGCGACGCGGTGTGGTCGCGCCTGTCGCGCCTGACGCCTGGAGAGCGCGACGTCCTGGAGGTCATGAGCATCATGCCGGGCAGCGTTGAGCCGTGGCTGATCCGGGCCCTTCTCGGGGCCGAGGCCGAAGTGCTCGTCGATCGATGTGTCGTGCGCGGATTGCTGCGGCGGGACGACCAGGGCGCGCTGACATTTCGTCACGAGCTTGCCAGGGAAGCGACGCTCGACCGGCTCTCCCCCTCTGTGCAACGCTCGCTCCATGCGAAGGTCGAAGCGGCACTCTCGGAAGTTCCGGCCTCGCAGGCAAGCGCTCTGCTTTCGCGCCGCGTGCACCACGCCGGCGGCGCCGACAATGGCGAACGCGTGCTCGAACTTGCGCCGCTCGCCGCCAGCCAAGCCGCGCGCCTGGGGGCGCATCGGGAGGCGGCCTCGCATCTGGCGACCGCACTCAGATATGTCGACCAGGCCCCGCCGGAGCTGGCCGCGCAGCTCCATGAGGACTGGGCATACGAGGCCGGGTTGGCGCTGCTTGTCTATGACGCCATCATCGAGGCCCGGCATCGCGCCATCGCTATCTGGCGGCAGCTGGGCCGGATCGACAAGGTAGGCCTTAATCTACGCTGGCTGTCGCGGCTGCACTGGCGGCGCGGCGAAGGCCCGCAGGCGGAGGAATATGCGGACCAGGCCGTGCGTGAGGTGGAGAGCCTGCCGCCCGGTCCCGAGGTGGCAATGGCCTACAGCACGCGCTCGCAGCTCCACATGCTGCACTATCGTTTCGATGAGGCGATCGAATGGGGCGAGCGCGCGATCAGTCTGGCCGATCGGCTGGGCGAGGTCGAGACGCGTGTTCACGCCCTCAACAATGTCGGAACCGCGCTCATGTTTGCCAACCGCCCCGGCGGCGTTGAGCGGCTGGAGGAAAGCCTTGCCCTGGCGCTCGAGCACGGGCTCCACGACCATGCGGCGCGGGCCTATACGAACTTTGCGGAATGCGCGGTGGTGGCCAAGGACTTCGAGCTGGCGGAGCGGCTGCTGGCCGAAGGCATCGCATTCTGCACCAGGCACGACCTCGATTCGGCGGCGCAATACCTGCTCGGCCGGCAGGCGCAGCTTTGCATGGAACAGGGCCGGTTTCGCGAGGCCGCAACCATCGCTCAGGGCGTCATGAATGTGGAACGCCTGCCGATGGTGATGCACTTGCCGGCGCTCACCGTGCTTGGCACGGTCCGCGTAAGGCTGGGCGAGACCGACGGCGTCGACCTTTTGCAGCGCGCGCTTGTGGAGGGCCAGACGACCGGCGAGCCGCAGCGTATCGTCCCGGTTCGCCTGGCGCTGGCGGAGGCGGCCTGGCTTGCCGAGGATGTCGGCGCCAGCCACGCGCAGCTTACCGAGCTGGCGGCCATGAACCTCGACAATTTCCGCCCCCGGGACCTTGGCGAATTGTCGGTCTGGTGGCGTCGATGCGGAATGCCCGGGTCGCTGCCGGCGCAATCGGCGCCGATTCCCTCGCCCTGGTCCGCCGAGCTTCTCGGCGATCCGCAGGCCGCCGCGGCGGAGTGGACGCGTTTGTCGCTGCCCTATGAGGCAGCGCTTTCCCTCATGCAGGTTCGTGGGGCGGATGCGGGGGCGGCGCTCGCTCGCGCCGTGGCGATGCTCGACCAGATCGACGCGCCCGCGGCCGCGGCGCTCGCGCGCAAGCTTGCGCAGCGTCAGGGCCTGTCAGGCCTGCTGCCGAAGGTGCAGCGCGGACCCTATGCGGCAGCTCGCCGCCATCCACTCGGCCTGACACGGCACGAGCAGAAGGTGCTCGCCCTGATCGCCCAGGGCATCAGCAACAAGGAGGTCGCGCGACATCTGTCGCGCTCGCCCCGCACGATCGAGCATCACGTCTCCTCGCTGCTCGGCAAGCTCAATGCCGCAAACCGCATGGAAATCCTCCTGCGCCTGCGCGGCGAGCCGTGGCTGCTGACGGGCACCCATCCGCTGGAACCGCACCAGACTGGATCATGATTCCAGCCGATTCTGTCGAGATGGAACAGGCTCTGGGTAGTTCCCGCAGCAAAATTTCCGCGAAAACTGGGAAATCGACCGCCTAAAAATGGGTGGCGGTACCGATTTGCACGCCCGCCGCTCCGCGTAGGCTTCTGCTCGCAGCGTGGATGGACCTCCCAACACCACGACGCCTTCACGATCCGGGGGAGAAGGCGGGCAACGGCGGCGGAACGGGGGCCGCCGCCGGCGTCCTTCGCTGGGGCGGATCGTACCAGGAGCAGGGGTGATGTCGGCAAGCGAAAAAGCGGATGCCCAGCGGCGCTGGCCAGGACAACGATTGGCACAAGCGGTCGCGGTGCGGCTTTCAGGACCCGGAGGCTGTTATATTGCCGGCAATATGCTGGGCCTCGGCATGGCCATGTTCATGCAGATTCGGCTGGCGCTAACCGAGGCGAGCAGCACTTTCGCCGCGCCTCCAATTTTCGGCCACGACCTCGCCGGCGGCTGGAACTCACTGGCGCTGCTGGTGGCGAGCGCCATCTTCTTGCGCAGCGGTGAGGAGTATCATCGCGCCCTCAGCAACGGACATCTCGACCAGTCGGCAATACAGCGCGCAGATTTTCTGTCCGGCACAGGGTCATTGGTGCTCGGGTCAAGTCTGCTGCTCGTCGGCAATCCAATCCTGGTCGTGACATCGGGGTTGCTCCATGCCGTGGGCAAGTTCGGCAGCGCCTTCAGGCTCGGCGCGCATGGCGCGGTGCTCTTCGGCCTCAAAATGCCGGAGCTCTTCCGCCTTTCGGTACTGCTCAGCCGCTTTCCGGCAATTATCGTCACCGCGACCGAAGTCGCCCGCGTCATTGCTGACGCTCGCACCGATCAGATCCAGGCTATCGCAATCCCTGCGACGCTTCTCGTCTGTTACCTGCTTTGGGCACGCGGGGATATTCTTCTATTTGGAAAGTAAATCTGAAAACATCTAAGCATTTTCGCGTCGCATGGTGAGAAACAGGGAGTGGGAGCGCGACGGTGATTCTTCTCTAATCTGTAACCGGCGCAGCAAACGGGAGACTGGCATGTCAAGTTCGCTTATTCTGTCGACGGCGATGCTGCAATTCCTGGCGGCATATACGGTGATCATGATCACGCCAGGCCCTATTGGCCTCGCGACCGGCAGCCTTGCCTCCTTGCACGGCTTTGGCAGGACGATCCCGCTGGTGGCCGGGATCGGCGCCGGCACCGCCGTGCTGGCGGTCCTGGTGGCGTTTGGCGCCGTTCATCTTTCCGGGTCGCTGTCGGTGCCGGCGGTCAAGATCGCCGGTGCGGCCGTCCTTGGCTGGATGGCCCTGCGCATCGCCAGAACGGCGCCGCCGGCCATCGGCGAAGCGCCTCGGCAGGCCGGATTGTTTGCCGGAGGGTTTCTCATCAGCATTCTCTCGCCTGAAACCGCCACTTTCTTCGCCGTCGCCTTCATGGGGCTGATGCTGCCGATCCGGACCTCGAACGAGATGCTGATGGTCGCGGCCATCGTCGCCATCATCGACATAGGCTGGTACGGATTCCTGGCCGTAGCGCTTTCGCGTCCGCTCGTGCGCGCTGCCGCGGTGCGGCATCATCGCGTCATCTGTCGGGCGGCGGGGATCGTGCTGGCAATGCTCGCCCTCGTCTCGGCGGCGTCAGCTTTTCCACTCGGCTGAGCGCTGGTTGAAGCAGGCGCGCGGGATAGGCCGTTTGGTGCCGCTTAGGTGACTCGAACACCTGACCCCATCATTACGAATGATGTGCTCTACCAACTGAGCTAAAGCGGCCCGGGAAGCCGAGCTTCCAAGATGGGCTGCGTGATAGACGCAACCGGCCGCGAATTCAAGATGGCAGTCGCGATTTCAGGACGAGGCAATTGGTGCCGCCTCCGGCCGGGCGCAAGGGCAGCCGCCGCGCGGATCTGCCGTTGGCCGCGTGATGCCGTCCCGTCCGCCACGTTGGCCGTGACGGGAAAATCAGCGAAAAATGTTGATTCCTTTACCGAAAACCGCCGAAATGAGCTTTGTGCCCCTCGGCAAGGCAGAATGCGGCCGCTCGCTTGTTGATTGATTGGTCGCCTGCGGCTAACGATCATGGCAATGTGAGTGAAATTGCAGAGGGAATTCGCTTGGACGCGATCGAAAAAGCGATCCGCAATGCCTTCGAGAAAGGCAATGCCGACGACCGGGCGTTTCGCGAGCGGGTCTATCGATCGGCTTTCGCGGCACTCGACCGTGCCCTGCAGGCCAATCCAAACGTCACGGTGGAAGTCGCCATCAAGCGGCGCAAGGCGGTCCAGGCGAAGATCACCGAAATCGAATCGGAATTCCTGCCGGCGGTTGCCGACGTCGCCGCGCCGACCGACAGTTTGGAGGCAGCACCGGAGGTGGAGCCCCCGGCCGAAGCTGAAGCCGCGCCGTCGCCCGATGTCGTCGTTGACGGTCCGGCGCAGCCGCCCGAATCCGATGCCCCCCGGTCGCGCGTCCTGCCGGTCGTTCCCGACATCATGCCCGATGCGCCTGTTGCCGAGGCGCCGGTGATCGACATGGGGGCCTCGGTTCCGACCGAAGCCGACGTCGAAACCGACGAGGCGGAAGTGACGCCCGACCGCGACGACCGGCGGGCGAGGCGGCGGCGCCTGCCTTTGACCGCGATCTTCTTCGGTGTGACGCTGCTCGCAGCCGCCGGCATCGGCCTTTATTTCGCCAACCAGACCGGCGTCTTCAAATCGGCGACCGAGCTCGACACAGCGCCACCGGAAGCGCCGCCAACGGTCGATGGCGAAGATTTCACGCCGGACGACACCGCTTCGCCGCCGAAGCAGGGCGAGCAGGACGAGGCGCGCGACTGGATCAACGTCTTTTCGCCGGGTGACCCGACGCAGGTCAATGCACCGTCGGACACCAAGGCCGACGTCATCCAGGACGAAAGCGGTTCCTTCCTGCGCATCCGCTCGGGGGCATCCGGCTCGGCCATCAGCTTCGACGTCGGACAAGGCGTGCTGGAAAAACTGGCCGGTAAGCATGCCACATTCGACATCATCGCGCGCTCCGAGGAGGGCCAGGAGACGCAGATTTCCGTCGATTGCAATTTCGGCGAACTCGGCGACTGCGGCCGCAAGCGCTATGCCGTCGGTCGCGAGCGCAATGAATATCTGTTCGACGTGCGCTTTCCCAACAAGCGTCCGGGCGCTGCCGGCACCATCGCCATTAATTCCGACTTCGACAAGCAGGGCAAGTCGGTCGACATCTACGAGATCCGCGTTTCTGTCGTTCCCTAAAGCACGTCGCGTTCCGGCCTCATGCGACGCGCTTCAGGTTCTTGTTTTGATGCATGTCGTTACCGCAAAACCGCTGCACTCTTTTTTGCGCGACATGCATTAACTATCGAGCAGCGCCTGCAGCGTCTCGATGCGGTCGGCTTCGGCCGCCGGCTTGTCCCAGCGCAGCCGCGAAATGCGCGGAAAGCGCATGGCGACGCCGGATTTGTGCCGCGTCGAGCGGTTGAGCCCTTCGAATGCTACCTCAAGCACCAGCCCGTTCCTGCGGTCGGCACGCACCGAGCGGACCGGGCCAAAGCGCTCGATCGTATTGTCGCGGACATATTTGTCGATCTGCCTCAGTTCCTCGTCGGTGAAGCCGAAATAGGCTTTTCCCACCGGCACCAGCTCCTCCGATCCTTCCGGCCCGGACCAGACGCCGAATGTGTAGTCGGAATAGAAGCTCGAGCGCTTGCCATGGCCACGCTGGGCATACATCAGCACCGCGTCGACCGTGTGCGGATCGCGCTTCCATTTGAACCACGGGCCCTTCGGCCGACCGGCCACATAGGGCGAATCCCAGCGCTTCAGCATGACGCCTTCGATGACCGGATGCAGCGGCTTGCGGCGCAATTCCTCGAGTGCCTGCCAGTTGGTGAATTCGACCAGCGGCGACAGATCGAAGCGGCTCGGATCGAGCGTCCTGACGAAGGCCTCGAGACGGCCGCGCCGTTCGCGGAAGGGAAGTCCGCGCAAATCCTCGTCACCAATCTGCAGCGCATCGTAGCACCGCATGAAGGCGGGGTATTGCTGCTGGATCTTGGGCGACACGCTCTTGCGGTTCAGCCGTTGCTGCAGGTCCGAGAACGTGCCCGTCGCCTGCCTGGGGTCTCCGACCAGAAGCTCGCCGTCGAGGGCGCCTGAAAAATCCATCGCCTCGGCAAGATCCGGAAAGGCGCCGGAGACGTCGTCACCGGTGCGCGAATAGAGCCGGCGAATGCCGCCTTCGCAAGCCGCCTGGACGCGGATGCCGTCCCATTTCCATTCGGCCGCGTAGTCGGCCGGGTCGAGCCTTTCGAGGTCGCCGTCGCCGACGGCATTCGACAGCATCACCGGCCTGAACAGCGCCAGCGCCGTTTTCCTGGGTTTTTCCGCTTTACCCTCCAGCCAGGCGAACAGCCCGATATAGGGCGGCGTCAGCCCGTGCCAGAGTTCCTCGATCTCGGCGATATCGACCTTGCCGAAATCGGCCAGTGCCTGCTTGGCAAGCCGCGCCGAGACGCCGATGCGCAGGCCGCCGGTGACCAGCTTTATGATGGCAAAGCGCGCCGACGTGCTGGCGCTGTCGAGCAGCCGGGCCAGCACTTGCGGCCCGTCGGAGCGGCTCGCCGCCTGCAGCTTGGCCACCACCTCGGCCAGCGTGGGCGCGTGGTTCGCAATATCGAGAGGCGATTGCGGCCAGACCAGCGACACGGTCTCGGCCAGGTCGCCGACATAGTCGTAGGAATAGCCGAACAGCACCGGATCCATGCGCTCGATCACCAGCGTGCGCAGCATTGCCGGCTTGACCGCGGCGATGGAAAGATCGCCAGTAATGGCCGCCAGCGCCAGCCCGCGGTCCGGATCCTCGACGCTGCGGAAATAGTCGGTCAACAGCGTCAGCTTGCCGTTGCGCGACGGCGTCAGCACCAGCCGGTCGAGAAGCTCGGCGAAGCGGTTCATGAGCGGAGCGCCAATGGGAAAGGCTTGCGACAGAGCGCCGTACCGGCGATTGCTGGATCCAAAAACACCATCAATCGCCCTCGTCCTCATAACCAACCAGATGCAGCGGCCTGGCGGCGATGCCTTCGAGTTCGCACCAGCGCACCAGCGCCTCCTCGCGGCCATGCGTTACCCAGATTTCTTCGGCGCCGGTCTCCTTGATCGTCGCCGTCAGCTCGTCCCAGTCGGAGTGATCGGAGATGATCAGCGGCAGCTCGACGCCGCCCTGCTTGGCGCGCTGGCGGATGCGCATCCAGCCTGAGGCGAAGCACGACATCGGATCGGGAAAACGCCGCGCCCAGCGATCGGCGAAGGCGGATGGCGGGCCGACGACGATGGCGCCGGCAAATTCGCTTTTTTGGTCGGTCTCGACGGTCGCCGGTTCCAATGTGCCGAGATCGATGCCCTGGCTCTGGTAATATCCGCTGAGCTTGGCCAGCGCGCCGTGGATGTAGATCGGCTTTTCGTAGCCGGCATCGCGCAGCAGCCGCATGACGCGCTGCGCCTTGCCCAGCGCATAAGCGCCGACCAGATGCGTTCGCTCGGGAAACTGCTCGGTCGATTTCAGCAACCGGGCGATCTCTTCGCTATCGGGCGGATGCCGAAACACCGGCAGGCCGAACGTCGCCTCGGTGATGAAGACGTCGCATTTGAGCGGCTCGAACGGCTCGCAGGTCGCGTCCTTCTGGCGTTTATAGTCGCCGGACGCGACGATGCACGTGCCCTGGTGCGCGACCTTGATCTGCGCCGAGCCAAGCACATGGCCAGCCGGGTGAAAGCTGACGGTGACGCCGCCAAGCGCAATCGTCTCGCCGAGCACGGCGGCTTGCGTCGTTCCGGCAAAACTGTCGCCGTGGCGCAGCCCCATGATGTCGAGCGTCTGCTGCGTCGCCATCACCGAGCGGTGGCCGGAGCGGGCATGGTCGGAATGGCCATGTGTGATCAGCGCCCGGTTGACCGGCCGCACCGGGTCGATGAAGAAATCGCTGGGCGGGCAATACAGCCCTTCCGGCCGGGGATGAAGCAGGTCGCTGGCGCGCATGGCCCCAAGATAGGCGCTAATTCCGGCGCGGGAAGCCTGTTGTAAGTCACTGCTGACTCCAGCATAGAGCGCAAGCCGGCTGCAAACACCCGGCGGAACCCGATCGCATGAAACCGCTCCAGACCTCGTCCGGCGATTTGACCGCCGACCGCCGCGCCGACTATGCCGAAATGCTCTATGCATCCGGCGATCATGCGGCAGCGGCGGAATTGCTGCTCGGCGCGCTCGAACTGGCGCCGCAATGGCCAGCCGGCTGGTTCCGCCTCGGCGAGATGCAGGAAGCGGCGGGCGCGCGCGATCGTGCCGCGCAGGCCTGGACGACGGCACTGCGGCTGGACCCGGCGGACAGGCTTGGCGCGGTGCTCAAGCTGCAATTGATCGGTATGGCGGCGGCGGCACAGGCGCCGCCCAGCGCCTTCGTCGAGACGCTGTACGACCACTATGCCGGGAGTTTCGAGGGTGAACTGGTCGACACGCTCGGCTACCGTCTGCCCGAATGCCTCGACCGCGCCATCCGGGCAGCACGGCCGGGCCGGTTTTCGCTGGTGCTCGATCTCGGCTGCGGCACCGGCCTCATGGGCCAGAAGCTGCGGCCGATCGCCGACCGGCTGGAGGGTTACGACATCTCGGCCGGCATGCTGAGGCAGGCGATCGCCAAAGGCGTCTACGATCTGCTCGTCAAGACGGATCTGCAGGACTTTTGCTATTCTGGCCCGAAAGCCGATCTGGTGACGGCGGCCGATGTGTTCATCTATGTCGGCGCACTCGAAAAGGTGGTGAACAAGATTGCCGGAATGCTTGCCGGCGGCGGTCTGTTTGCGTTCTCCGTCGAGACGCTCCCGGGCGGAGAATCGTCTGACAGCGCCGGCTTCGCCCTGCAGCCGTCGCGCCGCTACGCGCATTCGCAAGGCTATGTAGAGCGGGTTCTGGATGCCGACGGCTTTTCGATCCTGTCGCTGCAGGCAACGATCATCCGGCAGGATCGCCGCCAACCGGTCGAAGGGCTGGCCGTAGTGGCAAGCTCGCTTTCCGGCAGCGTAAAATCTGGCTAAGACTTCTGCCGCTGCGCATGAGAAGCCGCAGCTGCGAAAGACAAGGAGCACGTTCATGCGCTGGAACATGACGGTCTTGGCATCTTGCCTGGCGATGGCCGGCTGCGTCGGCAATTCGATGTCCGAACGGCAGGACGAAAACGTCCAGTCCTCGCTGCTATATGACAAGGTGCCTTGCGATCAATTGCTGGCGCAACGAAACGGCCTGGCGCAGCAATATCATCTGCCGGTGGACGCCAAGCCGTCGTTCTCCAACCCGGCGACGGGCTTTGGCCCGTTCACGCCGGACATGCGCTCGAAAGCCAAGCGCGAAGCCGACCAGGCAAGCGGCAAGATCGACGCCATGAACCGGTCGATCAGCCGGCGCGAATGCGGCAAGCCGGCCAAACGGAACAAGCTCGGCCTGACCTGACCGGATCTTAATCCGCCACCTTCCACTGCTCGCGCGAGGCGCTGGCGGGATAGACGCCGAGGATGCGCATTTCGCGCGAGAAAAAGCGCAACTCGTCAAGTGCCAGCTTCACCAGCGGATCGTCGGGATGGCCCTCTATGTCGGCGTAGAACAGCGTCGCCGTAAACGCGCCGAGCTGGTAGCTTTCCAGCTTGGTCATGTTGATGCCGTTGGTGGCGAAGCCGCCCATCGCCTTGTAGAGCGCCGCCGGCACATTGCGGACGCGGAAGATGAAGGTCGTCATCATCCTGGCGTCGGCCGAGGGACGTTCAGCCCATTGCTTGTTCTTGGTCAGCACGACGAAGCGGGTGACGTTGCTGTCGGTGTCCTCGACATTCTCCTCGATGATGTCGAGCCCGTAGAGCGTTGAGGCCAGCGCCGGCGCCAGCGCCGCCATGGTGCGGTCCTTCATCGCGGCGACCATCTTGGCGGCGCCCGCGGTGTCGCCGGCCACCGTCGCCTTCCAGCCGTTCTTGCGGATGTATTTGCGGCATTGGCCGAGCGCGTGGATGTGGCTGTGCACGGTCCTGATCTCGTCGCGCCTGACGCCGGGCAGCACCATCAGCTGGAAGTGGATCGGCAGAAAGTATTCGCCGATGATGTGCAGCTTCGATTCCGGCAAGAGGTGATGGATGTCGGCGACGCGGCCGGCAATGGTGTTCTCGATCGGGATCATGGCCAGATCGGCCTTGCCGGTCTCGACGGCGTTGAAGGCGTCCTCGAAGGTCGGGCACGGCAACGGCTCCATTGACGGGAACATGTTGCGGCAGGCGGTGTCGGAATTGGCGCCCGGCTCGCCCTGGAAGGATATTTTGTTGGTCTTTTCAGGCATGCGCGGAGTCTCGGGAATTGGCGGAAGAATTTCTTAGTTGGAAAGGTGCGCCCTGGCGCGTTCGAGATCGTCCGGTGTATCGACGCCAAGCGGCACCGACTGCACGATCTCCGCATCGATGCGCATGCCGGCCTCCAGCGCCCGCAACTGCTCCAGCCGCTCGCGGCGCTCCAGCGGCGACGGCCTTAGCGCAACGAAGCGTTCGAGCGCGGCGCGGCGATAGGCATAGAGGCCGATATGATGGTAGAGCGGGCCTTCGCCCCAAGGGGCGGTGGCGCGGGTGAAATAGAGCGCCCTGAGCCGCGTCGTCGAGAGTGGCGAGCCGACCAGCTTGACGACGTTCGGATTGGTCTTTTCCTCGTCGCGTACGATCTCGACGCAGAGCGTGGCGATATCCACCGCTGCGTTCTCGAAAGGCTTCAGCGCGGCGCCGATAACAAGGGGGTCGATGGTCGGCAGATCGCCCTGCACATTGACGATGGTCTCGACGCTGTTGCCAGGGTCGAGGATGGTCAGCGCTTCGAAGATGCGGTCGGAACCGGTTTCGTGGTCCGCCCGCGTCATCACCGCCTCGAAACCATGCGCGTGCACCGCCTCCGCAACGCCTTGCGTGTCGGTGGCGACGACGACCCGGCCGAGCCCCGCCTCGGCAGCACGGCGGGCGACGTGGACGATCATCGGAGTGCCGGCAATGTCGGCCAGCGGCTTGCCCGGCAGGCGCGTCGAGGCCATGCGGGCCGGGATCAGGATGAGCGTGGACATGAGGCGGGCAGGGGCTCGAAAAAGAGGGGGACAAAAGTGGCAAAAGGTCTCACTGGCAGCGCCCTTATAGGTGTTGCAACGCCGGAGCAAAAGACCTAGTTTCCGCGCGATTTGACCGCCTCGCAGGGTGGTTCACGATACCGACGGACGGAGTGGACGGATCGGTCCGCCGGAAAAGGGAGCCTGGGGCGTATGGATTCCAACGAAGTCAACAAGCTGCTCGCCGGCTTTCTCGGCACGGTGTTCATCGTCTTTTCCGTTGGCATCGTGTCCGACGCGCTGTTTGCCTCGCCGGCGCCGGAAAAGCCCGGCTTCGCCATCGAGGCGACCGAGCCCGCCGAAGGCGGCCCGGCCGCTCCCGCCGCGGCCGTGAAGCCGATCGCCGAGCTGCTGACCACTGCCAACGCCGAAGCGGGCGCCGCCATCTTCAAGAAATGCCAGGCTTGCCACTCCGGCGAAAAGGGTGGCCCCAACAAGGTTGGGCCCGATCTCTGGGACATCGTCGACCGTCCGGTCGCCGAGCATGAGGGCTTTGCCTATTCGGCCGGCATGAAGGAGTTCTCCAAGGGCGGCAGCGAGAAGTGGACCTACGACAATCTCAACCACTTCATCACCTCGCCGAAGAAGTTCGTGAAGGGCACGGCGATGGGCTTCGCCGGCCTGCCCAAGGATGAGGACCGCGCCAACGTCATCGCCTATCTGCGCACGCTGTCGGACAATCCGAAGCCGCTGCCGGCGCCCGGCGCCTCGGCCGAAAACGCCCCCGCCAAGCCGGCCGAAGGTGCAGCCCCTGCCAAGCCGGCAGAAGGCGCGGCGCCAGCCGCCCCGGCGGCACCCGCAAAATAACAAAACTGTAATGACATTATCCTTGAAAAAGCCGGGTTCAGCCCGGCTTTTTCGTTAGGAAAAACGCATATGCGACGACAAAGCCGCTCGGTTGCGGTTTTCAGCGCCGCCAAATGATCTAGATTGGGCCAGACGCTATCGTGACGGCGCTATATCGCGAAGAGGAGAACGCATGACGGTTGGCCGAGCGCGGACGCTTCTGAAATCAGTGCTGATGCTGGCTGCTTTTGCCGGCGGCCTGCAGGCGGCCTTCGCGGACGAATGGCGCACGACCTCGTCGCTGATCGGCGAATCCAAATACGGCGACAATTTCCAGCACTACGACTACGTCAATCCGGATGCGCCGAAGGGTGGCACGCTGAATTCGGTGGTGCTCGGCACGTTCGACAGCTTCAATCCCTACATCGTGCAGGGTTCGCCGGCCGCCGGCTTCGCGGCCTTCGGCGGCGGCCTGCTCTACGACACGCTGATGGAGCAGGCGACCGACGAGGGCAGCACCAGCCACCCGCTGATCGCCGATGCCTACAAATATCCGGCCGACTATTCCTCGGCGACCTACCGGCTCGACCCGCGGGCCAAATGGCATGACGGGCAGCCGATCACCACCGAGGACGTGATCTGGTCGTTCCAGGTGCTGAAGGCCAACAGCCCGATGTACAGCCGCTATTTCGAAAACGTCACCGACGCCGTCGCGGTGTCCGACCGCGAGGTCGAATTCCACTTCAGCCATAGGGGCAACCGGGAGCTGCCCAAGATCATCGGCGATCTCGTTGTGCTGCCCAAGCACTGGTGGGAAGGCACCGACGCTAACGGCAAGAAACGCGACGTCACCAAATCGACATTGGAGCCGCCGCTGGGGTCGGCCGCCTACAAGATCGCCAGCTTCAAGCCGGGTTCGGAAATCGTCTGGCAGCGTGTGCCCGACTACTGGGGCGCCAAACTGCCGGTAAAGATCGGTCGCGAGAATTTCGACAGGCAGCATTTCAGCTACTTTCTCGACGACAATGCCGCCTGGCAGGCCTTTACCAAGGGCGGCCTTGAAGACATCAAGCAGGAAAATAGTTCGAGGCGCTGGAACACATTCTATGATTTTCCGGCGGTCAAGGCCGGCGACGTCATCAAGAAGGAATTCAAGACCGCATCGCCCGAACCGATGCAGGCCTTCATGCTCAACACCAGGCGCCCGCTGTTTAGGGATCGTCTGGTACGCGCCGCGCTGATGTATCCGCTCGACTTCGAGACGATGAACCGGACCCTGTTTTTCGGCTCCAACACCCGCACCAGCAGCTATTTCCAGGGCACTGAACTGGCGTCGAGCGGCCTGCCGCAAGGCAAGGAACTGGAAATCCTCGAGCAGTACCGCGACAAGCTGCCGCCTGAAGTCTTCACCCAGGAATTCAAGCTGCCGGTCTACGACACCCCGCAGGCGGAGCGCAAATATCTGAAGACCGCGGTCGATCTGTTCGCCAAGGCGGGCTGGGTGATCAAGGGCGGCAAGATGGTCAACGCCAAGACTGGCGAACCATTCAAATTCGAAATCCTCGGCTGGAACGACACCGACCAGGTCATCGCCAGCCCGTATATCGCCAATCTGCGCAAAATCGGCGTCGACGCCACACTGCGCCTGAGCGACCAGACCCAGTACATCAACCGCGTCAAGCATTTCGATTACGACGTCATCATAGGGCAACTTGGCCAGTCGGACTCTCCCGGCAACGAACAGCGCGACTTCTGGAGCTCCAAGGCTGCCGATACGCCCGCGTCGCGCAATTACGCCGGCATCAAGAATCCGGTCGTCGATGCGCTGGTCGACCGCATAATCTTTGCCACCGACCGCGACGATCTGGTTGCCGCCACCCATGCGCTCGACCGGGTGCTGCTGTGGAACTACTATGTCGTGCCGCAATATTACCGTGCCGTGGTCTGGCTCGCCTACTGGAACAAGTTCGGTATGCCGGAGAAGCAGCCCGCCTATAGCGGCGTCGACCAGAATTCCTGGTGGATCGATCCGGTCAAGGAAAAGGCGCTGGCGGCCAAATACAAGAGTGGCAATTGATGGCGGTGCTGCCCCGTCGCGACTTCCTCGCCCTGGGCGGTGCCGCCGCGGCCGCGGCGCTGCTGCCCGGCCGGGCTTTCGCCACGATCCCGACCGGCGTGAAACTGCACGGCCTGTCGGCCTTCGGCGATCTCAAATATCCTCCGGATTTCGCGCATTTCGACTATGTCAATCCGGACGCTCCCAAGGGCGGCCGGATGAATTTCGCCCCGCCGAACTCCACCCTCAATCAGAGCTTCCTGACTTTCAACACGCTGAACTCGCTGGTGTTGAAAGGGGATTCGCCGCCGCGCACCGAGCTCTGCTTCGATTCCCTGATGGCAAGGGCAGTCGATGAGCCGGATGCGGTCTACGGCCTGCTTGCCGAATCCGTTACCTTGTCGCAGGACCGCAACGGCTTCCGCTTCAGCCTGCGGCCACAAGCGCGCTTTCATGACGGCTCGCCGCTGACGGCTGAGGACGTTGTCTTCGCATTGAACCTCTACAAAGACCGAGGACACCCGAACCTTTCCCAAGCGCTGCGGCATATGACGGATGCGGCCGCAATCGATCCGCTTACAGTCAGCCTTACCTTCAACGGCCAGCAGTCCGCGCAGAATATCCTCGCCATCGTCGTAATGCCGATCGTGTCCAAAGTTTTCTACACGGCCAATGATTTCGACGCCTCGACGATGACCCCACCGCTCAGTTCCGGACCGTACAGAGTGGGGCGGGTGGTGGCCGGGCAGACCATCGAATATGAACGCGTCGCCGACTATTGGGGCCGCGATCTGGCCGTGAACCGCGGCAGCTACAATTTCGACCGTATCCGTATCGATTTCTACCTTGATCGCCAGGCAGCCTTTGAAGGGTTCAAGAAAGGGGATACGCATTTTCGCGAGGAGTTCACCGCGCGGGTATGGGCGACCGGCTACGACTTTCCAGCGCTGAAGGATGGCAGGGTCGTCAAACGCGAATTTCCCGGCGAGAAAACGCCATCCATGCAGGCTGTCGCACTCAATCAGCGCCGTCCGCAGTTCCGCGACATTCGCGTGAGACAGGCAATCGCCTATTGCTTCGACTTCGAATGGACCAGGCGGGTTCTGTTTTTCGACTCCTACGAGCGTTCGCAATCGAACTTCGAGCGGTCGGATTACAAGGCCAAGGGCCTACCCTCACCCCAGGAATTGAAACTGCTGGAGCCGTTTCGAGCCGAGTTGCCGCCGGAGACCTTCGGCGATCCGGTGATGCAACCCGTCTCTGACGGTTCGGGCCACGACCGCAAGCTGCTGCGCGAGGCTTCGAGACTGCTTGCCGAAGCCGGCTGGAAGCGAACGGGCAATTTCCTCGTCAATGAAAAGGGCGACCGGCTGCGGGTGGAAATGCTGGCCGAGGACGATGGCCTCGTTCGCATCTTCCTTCCGTGGTCCGAGAATATGAAGGCGATCGGCATCGACGCTTCGGTCCGCCAAGTCGATTCGGCGCAGTTTGAAGCGCGGCAGAGCAATTTCGAC
Source organism: Mesorhizobium sp. M0898 (assembly GCF_040319695.1). NCBI lineage: Bacteria > Pseudomonadati > Pseudomonadota > Alphaproteobacteria > Hyphomicrobiales > Phyllobacteriaceae > Mesorhizobium > Mesorhizobium sp. M0898. The sequence goes on from NZ_JAMYOE010000006.1 coordinate 35,518, forward strand.
TTCGACTTCAACATGCTCGCATGGTCGATCGGAGCGACGCCAACCGCCGATGGTTTGGAGATCCTCTATGCTTCCCGGATGGCGAAAACGCCGGGGATGCGCAACTATCCGGGCACGGAAAGCAAAGCCATCGACGCGCTGATCGAGGCAGCCGGCAAGGCGCAGAGCCGGATCGAACTCGTCACAGCGCTCAACGCGCTCGATCGGGTCTTGCGCGCGCGGCTAGACTGGATTCCAACATATCATCTGGCGAATCACCGGGCAGCCTTATGGGACATGTTCGGCTTTCCCGCTCAAAAGCCGGATTACGACTTTCCGGTCGAGACGCTGTGGTGGTTCGACAAAGACAAGGCGGCAAAAATTGGCAAAGCCTGAGATTTTCGCACAAGCGAGGCAGAGAGCCTGATGGGCGCCTACATACTGCGCCGCATCCTTTTGATGATCCCGACCCTGTTCGGCATCATGGCGGTGTCATTTGCCGTCATCCAGTTTGCTCCAGGCGGGCCGGTCGAGCAGGTCATCGCCAGGCTGACCAACCAGGGCGGCAGCGATCGCCTCGGCGGCGGCGGCGGTGATGCCGGCGGCGCCAATGTCGATGTCGCCGGCGACGTCGGCTCGAAATACCGCGGCGCGCAAGGGCTCGATCCGGAATTCATCAAGAAGCTGGAGAAGCAGTTCGGCTTCGACAAGCCGCCGCTCGAGCGCTTCGGCATGATGCTGTGGAACTATCTCCGCTTCGATTTCGGCGACAGCTATTTCCGCGACATATCGGTGCTCGACCTGATCCTGGAAAAGATGCCGGTGTCGATCTCGATCGGGCTGTGGATCACGCTTTTGTCCTACCTGATCTCGATCCCGCTCGGCATCCGCAAGGCGGTCAAGGACGGCTCCACTTTCGACGTCTGGACCAGCGGCGTCGTCATCGTCGGCTACGCGATTCCGGGCTTCCTGTTCGGCATCTTGCTGATGGTGCTGTTTGCCGGCGGCTCGTTCTGGGACTGGTTTCCGCTGCGCGGCATCACCTCCGACAATTGGGACCAGCTGTCTTGGCCGCAGCGGATCGTCGACTATTTCTGGCATATGACCCTGCCGCTGACCGCGCTGGTGCTGTCGGCCTTCGCCACGACGACGCTTTTGACCAAGAATTCCTTCCTCGAGGAAATCCGCAAGCAATATGTGGTCACCGCCCGCGCCAAGGGCCTGTCGGAGCGGCAGGTGCTTTATGGCCACGTCTTCCGCAACGCCATGCTGATCGTCATCGCCGGTTTTCCCGGTGCCTTCATCTCGGCATTCTTCACCGGCTCGCTGCTGATCGAGAACATCTTTTCGCTCGACGGCCTCGGCCTGCTTGGTTTCAACTCGGTGGTGCAGCGCGACTATCCGGTGGTCTTCGCCAATCTCTACATCTTCTCGCTGCTTGGCCTGTTCGTCGGGCTGCTGTCCGATCTGATCTATACCTGGGTCGATCCGCGCATCGACTTCGAGCGGAGAGACGTCTGATGGCGCAGGTGACAGCCGAAACGGCGCCGCCTCGAATCGCGCGGCCCTTTCTGTCGCCGCTCAACCAGCGGCGCCTGCAGAACTTCAAGTGCAACCGGCGCGGCTACTGGTCGTTGTGGATTTTCCTGTTCCTGTTCGTGCTGTCGCTGGTTTCGGAATTGGTCGCCAACGACAAGCCGATCATCGCCTCCTACAAGGGTGAGATCCTGTTTCCGGTCCTGGTCGCCTATCCCGAGGAGAAGTTCGGCGGCTTCTATGCGGTCACCGACTACCGCGACCCGGTGATCCAGGACGAGATCAACGCCAATGGCTGGATGGTCTGGCCGCCGGTGCGCTACTCCTACCAGACCGTCAACAACGCTATTCCCGAAGCAGCACCGACCAAGCCGTCCTGGCTCTACGACAAGAAGACGCGCTGCAACCAGTATCCGAAAGGCGAGGCAGACCCCAATTGCAACGTCGGCAACTGGAACTGGCTGGGCACCGATGACCAGGCCCGCGACGTGCTGGCGCGCGTCATCTACGGCTTCAGGATCTCGGTGCTGTTTGGCCTGATCCTGACTGCCGGCTCGGCGCTGATCGGCGTGGCGGCCGGCGCTCTGCAGGGCTATTTCGGCGGCTGGACCGACCTCCTGTTCCAGCGTTTCATCGAGATCTGGTCGGCCATCCCGGTGCTGTACCTGCTCTTGATCGTCGCCGCCATCCTGCCGCCTGGCTTCTTCATCCTGCTCGGATTGATGCTGCTGTTCTCCTGGGTGGCACTGGTTGGCGTGGTGCGGGCCGAGTTCCTGCGCGCCCGTAACTTCGAATATGTCAATGCGGCGCGCGCGCTCGGCGTGTCCAACGTCACCATCATGTTCCGGCATCTGCTGCCCAACGCCATGGTGGCGACGCTGACCTTCCTGCCCTTCCTGCTCAGCGGCTCGATCTCGACGCTGACCTCGCTCGACTATCTCGGCTTCGGCCTGCCGCCCGGCGCCGCGTCGCTGGGTGAGCTGTTGAAGCAGGCGCAGCGCAACCTCAACGCCCCTTGGCTCGGCATTTCCGGCTTCGTCGTCATCTCGCTGATGCTGTCGCTGCTGGTCTTCGTCGGCGAGGCCACGCGCGACGCCTTCGATCCGCGCAAGACGTTCAGATGAGCGACACCCCGCTGCTTTCGGTCCAGGATCTCAGCGTCGCCTTCACGCAAGCCGGCGACCAGTCGATGGCCGTCGACCATATTTCCTTCGACCTTGCCAAGGGCGAGACGGTGGCGCTGGTCGGCGAATCCGGCTCCGGCAAGTCGGTCACCGCGCTGTCGGTTCTGAAGCTGCTGCCCTATCCGACCGCCAGCCACCCGTCGGGAAAGATCCTGTTCCTCGGCGCCGACCTGCTTGCCGCCGACGAGAGAGACCTGCGCCGCGTGCGCGGCAACAAGATCACCATGATCTTCCAGGAGCCGATGACCTCGCTCAACCCGCTGCATACGATCGAGCAGCAGATCGTCGAGGTATTGAAGCTGCATCAGGGCCTGGGCGATCGCAAAGCCAAGGCGCGCACGCTGGAACTTCTGCACGAGGTCGGCATCCGCGAGCCGGAGAAGCGGCTTGACGCCTATCCGCACCAGCTTTCCGGCGGCCAGCGCCAGCGCGTCATGATCGCCATGTCGCTGGCCAACGAGCCTGAACTTTTGATCGCCGACGAGCCGACGACGGCGCTCGACGTCACCGTCCAGGCGCAGATCCTCGAGCTGCTCGCCGGCCTGAAAAGCCGCAAGAACATGTCGATGCTGTTCATCACCCACGACCTCGGCATCGTCAGGAAGATCGCCGACCGGGTCTGCGTGATGACCAAGGGCAAGATCGTCGAGACCGGCCCGACCAACGAGATATTCGCCAATCCGCAGCACGCCTACACGCGGCATCTGCTTGCCGCCGAGCCGAAAGGCAAGCCGCCGGCGGCCAACCAGGCCGCCAAGCCGGTGATGGTCGGCAAGGACGTCAAGGTCTGGTTTCCGATCAAGAAGGGCTTCTTCCGGCGCACCGTCGACAATGTGAAGGCGGTCGACGGCATCGACGTCACCGTGCGGGCCGGTCAGACGCTTGGCGTCGTCGGCGAATCCGGCTCAGGCAAGACGACGCTCGGCCTGGCACTGGCCAGGATGATCTCGTCGACCGGGACCATCCAGTTCAACGGACGCGGCATCGATCAGCTGTCCTTCAACGAAATGCGGCCGTTGCGGCGCGAGTTGCAGATCGTCTTCCAGGATCCGTTCGGTTCGCTCAGTCCACGCATGTCGGTCGTCGAGATCATCGAGGAAGGGTTGAAGATCCATGAGCCGAAGCTGTCGCCTGATGCGCGCGACGAGCGTGTCGTCGACGTGCTGAAGGAAGTCGGCCTCGATCCGGCGACGCGCAACCGCTATCCGCACGAATTCTCCGGCGGCCAGCGCCAGCGCGTCGCCATCGCGCGCGCCATGGTGCTCAACCCGCGTTTCGTCATGCTGGACGAGCCGACCTCGGCGCTCGACATGAGCGTGCAGGCGCAGGTCGTCGACCTCTTGCGCAGCCTGCAGGCCAAGCACGACCTCGCCTACCTCTTCATCAGCCACGATCTGAGGGTCATCCGCGCGCTCGCCAACGAAGTCATCGTCATGCGCAACGGCAGGATCGTCGAGGCCGGTCCTTCCGAACAGATTTTCGGCAAACCGCGGACCGACTATACAAAGGCGTTGATCTCGGCCGCCTTCAAGATCGAAACGGCGCCGGTCGGCATCGTCAGCGAGTAGATTTTCGCCAGAGATCATGCACAAAATCAAAACGCAGCCGCGCCTTGCGCGTCGGGACGCGAACGCTGTTGGTAAAAAGGGAAAAACAATCCGCAATGGAAAAAGGCCGCATCCTGCTTGCCCTCACCGGTATTCATCCGCTGCGCTGGCGCGAACTGCTGTCGGCGGAGCGCGAGGTGGTGCTCGAGCCGAACGGCGCCGGCGATCCCTCGATTACCTATGCTGTGGTGTGGAAACAGCGGCCGAACCTGTTGTCGTCGCTGCCCAATCTGCGCGCCATCTTCTCGATCGGCGCCGGCGTCGACCACATCTTCGCCGATCCCACCTTGCCCGACGTACCGGTCGTCAAGGTGGTGGCCGACAACCTGACCCAGTACATGACCGAATACGTCGTCTGGCGGGTGCTCGACCACCATCGCCAGGGCATGCTCTACCGCGCCCAGCAGCAGAAGAAGATCTGGCATGAACCGCAGCAGCGGCCGGCCAGCGACATCTCGGTCGGCATTATGGGGCTCGGCACGCTTGGCCGCGCGGCGGCATCGGTGTTGTTGTCGCTCGGCTTTCCCGTCAATGGCTGGTCGCGCAGCGACCGGCCGATGCAAGGTGTCTCGACTTACGCGGGCGAGGCAGGCCTGATCCCGTTCCTCAACGCCACCGATATCCTGGTGGTGCTGCTGCCGCTGACGCCGCAGACGCACGGTATCATCAACCACGGCGTGCTGAAGGAGCTGCGCAAGCGCAACGGCCTCGGCGGCTCGGTGCTGATCAATGCCGGGCGCGGCAGGCTGCAGAAGGACGCCGACATTTTGCGCGCGCTGGACGACGGCACGCTGAAGGAAGCCAGCCTCGACGTGTTCGAGGTCGAGCCGTTGCCGAAGACCAGCCCGCTATGGAGCCATCCGAAAGTGTTCGTGACGCCGCATGCGGCGGCAACTTCCGATCCGGTCCACCTGGCGCCGATCATGCTGCGCCAGATGGACGCCTTCGAGCGCGGCGAACCGCTGGAAAATGTGGTAGACCGCAACGCCGGGTATTAGAGCGCCGCTTTCCAGTCTCAGCCCCAGCCGAGCGGCACGTAGTCGATCTCCATAAACGCCGCGACCTCGGGGATCCAGCGGTCGCGGACGAAGGCGACGTGGTCGGGATGGTCGTTATAGCCGGAATAGGCCCGCTGATCGGCAAACTCCATCGAGAAGCCGAAGCGGTAGTCGTTCTTGGGACTGACCTGCCGCAACTGCTCGAAATGCGTGACGCCCTTTATCGCCGTGAGAATCCTCTTGGCGTCGGCGAGGAACCGTTTTTCCTCGAGCGAATGCGGCGGGTGTTTCAGCGTGAACACGACGGTGTGACGGATCATTTTCTGCTCCTGCGATGTCTTCGTCTCACGCGCTGTCGGCCCAGGCGCGGATGAGGTTATAGGCGATCGCGCCTTTCGGCGGCGTCACCAGGCCGCCCGGATGTTCCCTGGCCAGCATCGACAGCACCTCGTCGCGAAAGAACCAGCGGCAATCTTCCAGCTCGTTGAGGTCGGGCTGGATATCGTCATTGAGCGGTTCGCCGAAGCAGCCGATCATCAGCGAATAGGGGAACGGCCAGGGCTGGCTGGCGTGGTAGACGACGCGGCCGAGCCTGATGCCGGCTTCCTCCAGCGTTTCGCGGCGCACCGCCGCCTCGATCGTCTCGCCCGGCTCGATGAAACCGGCGAGCGCCGAATACATGCCGGGCCCGAAATGCCGGCCGCGGCCGAGCAGGCATTTTTCGCGTGTTGCCGTCAGCATGATCGCCACCGGGTCGGTGCGCGGAAAGTGCTCCGTACCGCAGGCCAGACAATGCCGCTTGTAACCGCCCGCCCGCATCTCGGCTTCGGTGCCGCATTTGCTGCAGAAGCGATGGCTGGCATGCCAGGCGAGCAGCGCCGCCCCTTGCGCCAGCGCGCCGGCGGCCGCTTCGTCGATCAGCCCCTGCATATAGACCGAGCGATAGTCGATCGCCTTGATCGTCTCGGGAAGCTGCTCGGGCTCGACCCCGGCCGGCACCGCCAGCACCGGGCCGCTTTCGGAAAAACCGAGCAGGACGCCGTTTTCGAGCGATGCTTCGAGCGGCCGGCATTCGGCCACGCCGAACCAGGGGTCGAATGCGCCTTGCGCAAGCTTCAGATAGAGCCGGCCGCCACGCATCAGCAAAAGCCGCGCCGAGGGATCGGCGAGTGCCTTTTCGACGGAATCGTCGGCGCGGTTTTCGGACTGCCGGTCGATAATGTTGCCGGCGAAGCCGACGAACTGGCTCGGCTCGCGCAAGGGCGCGTCAAACAGGCGAAAGCTCATGCAGACTCGGGAAGGTTCAAGGTGGACACGGGAGAGGCTTATAGCGCTGCCTTGATCTTTTCCGCAAACTTGCGAAGGTCGGAGCGCTGATAGGGCTCGCGCAGGCCGTGCCCCCACACCGGGCCGGGCCAGCCGGGATCGCCTTCCGAGCGCGCAATGACGTGTACATGCAGCTGGCGCACGATGTTGCCGAGTGCGCCGGTGTTGATCTTGGTGCAGCCGGTCACCCGCTTCAGCGCCAGCGCCACCATGTTGGTCTCGAAGGTCAGCATCGCCTGGTCCAGCGGCGTCATGTCGTGGATTTCCTCGATGCCCGGCCGCTGCGGCACCAGCAGCAGCCATGGCCAGCGGCGGTCGTTCATGACGCGCAATTCGCACAGGCCGAGCCACATCAGCTGTTCGCTGTCGGCTTCCAGCTGGGCGTCAAGCGTGAATCCGGCCTTGAGGCCCGGCAGCATCGGCGTTTCCCTCACTTTTTGACGTTTTTTGAACTCCATCGACGCTAGAGCGGCTTCCCAGGGGCCGCAAGGGGCAGCAAGCAACATTGGCCGTCGCGGCGCTGATTGTGCGCGAAGAAGTGAGGGCCCGGGCAAATTGCATCAGGTTGGCGCTGCCCCGCCGAGGTCGACGATTTTGATCGCGGCCACATTTTGTTCTTGCTTTGTGCCGGCAGCTATGCTAGTAATCTCGCTATGGTGATTATTCGCACCAACGACCCGCCCGCCAAGGCGGGTTTTTGGTTTCAGCTTTCGCCGTCGCTCAAGGCCCCTATCATCCGCACTTGCATTTCATCGCCGGATTGCCGATATGGAGGCTGGGAGGTTGGTGGTGGACGGTCCACTCGCCAACCGGGTCAGGTCCGGAAGGAAGCAGCCCTAACGAGCCCGGAACGGGTCATTGTTCCAGCCTCCCGCCTCTTCGCCTTTTGCCCCGACATTGACGGCGCCAAGCCGTGCGGGCGAAACTATGCGCAGGAATCGGCCGCCTCCAGTGGCAGCCCTTGGAGCTTAACGGGCGAATGAGCGAAGCCGGAAACGAGGCCGGGAAATTGGACAAGCCTGCCGCCTACCGCGTGCTGGCGCGCAAATACCGACCGTCGAATTTCTCCGAACTGATCGGCCAGGAGCCGATGGTCCGCACGTTGACCAATGCCTTTGCCACCGGCCGCATCGCCCAGGCCTGGATGCTGACCGGCGTGCGTGGCGTCGGCAAGACGACGACCGCGCGCATACTCGCGCGGGCCCTGAACTACAAAACATCGACAGTCGACCAGCCGTCCGTCGACCTTGCCGTGCTCGGCGAGCATTGCCAGGCGATCATGGAGGGCCGGCATGTCGACGTCATCGAGATGGACGCCGCCTCGCATACCGGCATCGACGACATCAGGGACATCATCGAGCGTGTGCGCTACGCCCCGGTGTCGGCGCGCTACAAGGTCTACATCATCGACGAAGTGCACATGCTTTCCAACCAGGCCTTCAACGGCCTGCTGAAGACGCTGGAAGAGCCGCCGCCGCACGTCAAGTTCATCTTCGCCACCACCGAAATCCGCAAGGTGCCGATCACCGTCCTGTCGCGCTGCCAGCGTTTCGACCTCAGGCGCATCGATGCGGCAATGATCAAGGCCGACCTTGCCAGGATAGCCGGTCTGGAGGGCATCGAAGTCGAAGACGATGCGCTGGCGATGATCGCGCGCGCGGCCGAAGGCTCGATGCGCGATGCGCAGTCGATCCTCGACCAGGCGATCGCCCATGGCGGCGGCGCGGTCAGCGCCGAAGCGGTGCGTGCCATGCTCGGCCTTGCCGACCGTGCCCGCATCGTCGACCTGTTCGAACATGTCATGAAGGGAGACGTCGCCGCCGCACTTGCCGAATTCCGTGCCCAGTACGATACCGGCGCCGATCCTGCCGCGGTGCTGACCGACCTTGCCGAGTTCAACCATCTGGTCACCCGTCTGCGTTTCGTGCCGGCTGCCATCGACGACGCCTCGCTGTCCGAGGACGAGCGCCGGCGCGGCGCCGATTTCGCCAGCACGCTGTCGGTCAAGGTGCTGTCGCGGACGTGGCAGATCCTCTTGAAAGGTATTCCCGAGGTGCAGACCTCCAACCGCCCGGTCAGCGCCGCCGAGATGGTGCTGATCCGGCTGGCCCATGCCGCCGACCTGCCGACGCTGGACGAGGCGCTGAAATCGCTGGAGAACGGCGTTTCCCTGCCGGGTGCCGCGCCGCGCGCGAATGGCACGCCGGCAAGCCCCGGCCCCGCAAACCATGCGCCTGCAGGCGGTGGTGCCGGCGCCGTGGCGCAGGCGCGGATGCCGACGTCCAATGGCGGCGCCCAGACAATGCGCCTGGTCGAGACGATGCGCCTGGTCGAGGCCGAGCCCGTGCCGACCAACTTCGTTGCTCCGCCGGAGCCGGCGGTCGAGGCGCCGCCGGTGCCGGTGAAATCGCTGGCCGACATTGTCGCCCTTGCCGACGCCCAGCGCGACATGGCCTTCAAGGTGCTGGTGAAGCGTTGCGTGCGCCTGGTGCGCATCGAGCCCGGTCGTATCGACGTCAGCCTGACCGACGATGCGCCGAAGATGTTGCTCAATGATTTGACCGCCAAGCTGCGCGCCTGGACCGGCCGCAACTGGCTGGTGTCGCTGTCGAAGGACGAGGGCGGCCAGACCTTGGCCGAGATGGAATCGACAAAGCGCGAAAACGCCTTCCTCGATGCCAAGAGCGACCCGACGGTCGCCGCCATCCTGGCGCGCTTTCCCGGTGCCAAGATCATCGACGTGCGCATTCCCGATGCGCCGGAAGCCGACGAGGCCGAAGTGCCGGTCGAGCCGCCGGCCGACGACGACGAAACCTGAACAACCTGGACCAGCTGCAAAGGACAGTGCGATGAAAGACCTTCTCGGCATGATGGGCAAGGCAAAGGAAATGCAGGCCAAGTTCCAGGCCATGCAGGATGAGATCGCCACGCTGGAAGCCACCGGGCAGGCCGGCGGCGGCCTGGTCAGCGTGACGCTGACCGGCAAATTCGAGATGAAGTCGCTGAAGATCGACCCGGCGCTGTTCAAGGAAGACGAGGTCGAGATTCTCGAGGACCTGCTTCTCGCTGCCCACAACGACGCCAGGACCAAGGTCGAGCAGATCATGCAGGAGAAGACCAGGGCGCTGACCGCGGGCCTACCGATCCCGCCGGGAATGAAACTGCCGTTCTAAGGCTAGTGCATGTCGCGCAAAAGTGTGCAGCGGTTTTGCGATAACGACATGCATCAAAACAAGAACCTAAAGCGCGTCGCATGAGGCCGGTCGAACGCGACGCGCTAGTCAATCGGTATGCCGTTACAGTGGCCGAAGAGTGCAGCGGCCCAGTGCTCGCTCTACCGCCAACTGTGTCTATTGGGCAACTCCCCACACTTAATAACGCTTTAGCCATCTTTTTGCCTGAAAGTGTCTCATTCTTGCCGCAACCAGGGGCGGGCTGGCAGCAGAATTGAGGGGACACCTGTTGATCTCTACCCGATGGAAGACGCCGTTGCGGCTCGGCGTCGTTATCTCGCCGCTGTTTTTGGCCGCTTGCAGTCAGACCGCCTCGCACGGCATGTCCAGCCTGACCGATGCCATTACGCCGAGTTTCCTGAGCTCGCGCTCCTACAATTCCACGCCGAAGGAGAAGGAATGCCTGGAGCGGGCGATGTTCTTCGAGTCCAACCGCTCCAGCCGTGACGGCATGATTGCGGTCGGCACCGTGGTGATGAACCGGCTGCGGTCCGGCAATCACGGCAACACCATCTGCCAGGTCGTCGGCGAGCGCGGGCAGTTCGCGCCGGGCGTCATGACACGGCCGATGAATTCGAAGGCGATGCCCGACGTCGAGGAAGCCGCCGAGGCGGTGCTCAAGGGCGAGCGCAAAGCCAAGCTGAAGAACACCATGTATTTCCACACCGCCGGCCTGCGCTTCCCCTACAAGAACATGCATTACACCATGGTCGCCGGCGGCAATGCCTTCTATGAAAAGCGCGGCCGCAACTGGCAGCCGCTGCCGGACGAACCGGTGGTCGCCATGGCCCAGGCCAAGCCGCAAGCGCCTGCCGCTCAGGCCATACTTGTCGCCTCGGCGGAGCCGGCTCGCGAGGTCAAGCCGACATTTGCCAAGGCAACCTATGTTACCGCCGCCGCATCGCTGCCGGCAAAGCAGACAAGGGTGACCGCCGGAATGGCGACCCCGGAGAAGGCGACGGCGGAGAAGCCGATGCTTGTGGCGCTGCAGGAACCAATGCAGGAGCCGGATGCGGCCCGTTTTGGCGGAACCGCGAGCGAGCGGCCTGTCACCTCCTTCCAGGCCGCGCCGGCAGAGCCGACAATGTCGTTCGAGGCGACGCCCGAGAACACCGACGCCATCGGCGCGATGATCGCCGGCCAGACCCGGCCACTGGAAGAAAACTGAGGCGGCAGCACTGGCCGCGACGTCGGCCTTCCCTTCTCCCCTTGTGGGAGAAGGTGGCCTCGCGGAGCGAGGTCGGATGAGGGGTGCTCCAGCTTGGCATCGACGGCGCTCCGGCCAACACCCCTCAACCGTCTTGGCGCTGCGCGCCAATCCACCTTCTCCCACAAGGGGAGAAGGGAAGAGCGGAGCCCCTGGCCGCTCAACTGTTCCAAAGCGCGCGGAAAAATCCTAAACCGGTGCGATGTCGAAGCGAATCGCCGGTCCCGAGATCGAACGCCTGATCCAGCTGCTGGCCAAGGTGCCGGGGCTCGGTCCGCGTTCGGCACGCCGTGCCGCGCTCCACCTCATCAAGAAGAAGGAACAGCTGCTGGCGCCGCTCGCCGCCGCCATGGGCGAGGCGGTCGACAAGGTGCGCATCTGCTCGACCTGCGGCAATGTCGATACCTCGGATCCATGCATGATCTGCACCGACCCCCGCCGCGACCCCACTACGCTCATCGTCGTCGAGGACGTGGCCGACCTTTGGGCGCTGGAGCGGGCGACAGCCATGAACGTGCGTTACCATGTGCTCGGCGGTACGCTGTCGCCGCTCGACGGCATTGGTCCTGATGAGCTAAACATCCGTTCGCTGGTCGATCGCGTCGCCGGTGGCGAAGTCAAGGAAGTGATCCTCGCCGTCAACGCCACTGTCGAGGGCCAGACCACCGCGCACTACCTCACCGACCAGCTTTCCGGCTTCGACATCAAGGTGACGCGCCTGGCGCACGGTGTTCCGGTCGGCGGCGAACTCGATTATCTCGACGAAGGTACGCTGGCCGCAGCACTGAAGTCGCGGACAGTGTTTTGAGGCGAGTTGCGGGGAGAGTGCTTCCGAGATGATTGCGTTCCGTCGCGCCCCCCTCTGTCCTGCCGGACATCTCCCCCTCAAGGGGGGAGATCGGCAGCCTCGACATCCCCGCCAAGCTTGCGACGTTGAAGATTGGCGAACACAGACGCGACAGCCAATCTCCCCCCTAGAGGGGGAGATGTCCGGCAGGACAGAGGGGGGCGCGACAGGACGCCGACTTCGCAGGCTGGCCGTCGCGTTTTTTCTCGCCTTCCTCCTCGCCACCCCCGCCTCCGCCGCAAAGATCGACGACCAGTTCCGCGCCTGGCTCAGCAACGACCTCTGGCCCGAAGCCAATGCCAAAGGCATCTCCAGGAAAACCTTCGATGCCGCCTTCGAAGGCGTCAAGCCGAACCTGAAGCTGCCCGACCTGGTGAAGCCGGGCGAGAAGGCGACGACGCCGCAGAAGCAGCATCAGGCCGAATTCGGTTCGCCGGGCGCCTATTTCGCTGAAAAGATAGTCCGAGCGGTGACCGCCGGCGGCCGCACCCGCGAGGCGACCAACGCCAGGACGCTTGCCGCGATCGAGAAACGCTACGGCGTGCCTGGCGAAGTGCTGCTGGCGATCTGGGGCCGCGAGAGCGGCTTCGGTGCGGCGAAGATGCCTTATGACGCCTTCGAGGTGCTGGGCACCAAGGCGTTCATGTCGACCAAGAAGGAATTCTTCCGCACCGAGCTCTTGGCTGCGCTCGAGATCGTCGAGCGCGGGCTTGCCCCGGTCGGCGTGATGAAATCGTCTTGGGCAGGCGCGCTTGGCCAGCCGCAGTTCATGCCGACATCGTTCCTCAAGCATGCCGTCGATTTCGACGGCGACGGCCGCACCGACATCTGGAATTCGACGCCCGATATACTGGCATCGATCGCCAATTATCTCGTCCATTATGGCTGGGTCAGGGGCCGCGGCTGGGGCTTCGAGGTGACTGTGCCGGACAGCGTCCCGTGCTCGCTCGAAGGTCCGGACCAGGGCAAGAAGATTTCCCAATGGGCTGATATGGGCATCAGGCGTGTGTCGGGTAAACCGTTCCCGGCGAGCGAACTGAAAGCCGAGGGCTTTCTTTTGATGCCGGCCGGGCGTAGCGGCCCGGCCTTCATCGTCACCCCCAATTTCTATGTGCTGAAGCAGTATAACACCAGCGATCTCTATGCCCTGTTCATCGGCCATGGCGCCGATCGCATCGCCCATGGCGACAGCAATTTCTCGGGCAATTGGGGCGCGGTCGGCGGGCTCTACCGCTCCGACATCGCCGCCCTGCAGCGGGCGCTGGAAGCTAAGGGCTACGATGTCGGCAGCGCCGACGGCCTGCCTGGCTTCAAGACGCGCCGCTCGATCGGCAAATGGCAGGCCAGCAACGGCCGTTCCGCTACCTGCTTTCCCGACGCCGACCTGGTTACCGCGCTGAAATAGCCGGATTTTCGCACCGCCGGTCTGGCCCAATCGACCGTTCTGCAAATGCTCGTTGCCGCGCTCGAAACCGCCGGATATGGTGAACCGGAACCGCACAAAAAATTGCCAAGACAACGGTCCGGGGATCACCGTTCGACGCGGCAAGAAATGCCACAACCCTGAGCCGGGAACTCAGGTCAACAAAAACAGGGAACAGTTAAAATGATGATGGAAAAGTTTGCTCTACGCTCCCGCTTCTTGCTCGCGGGCGCGGCTATGTCCGCGCTGCTTCTGGCCGGTGCGCCTGCCTTCGCGGTCACGCCCGCCGACACGCTGGTCGAGGGTTTCGCCATCGACGACATCATCACCATGGATCCGGGCGAAGCATTCGAATTGTCGACCGCAGAGGTCACCGGCAACACCTATGATCTTCTGGTACGCCTCGACCTCAGCGACACATCCAAGGTCAAAGGCGATCTCGCCGAAAGCTGGAGCGTCTCCGACGACGGCCTGACCTACACGTTCAAGCTCAAGCCCGGCCTCAAGTTCGCCTCCGGCAATCCGATCACGGCGGCCGACGTCGCCTATTCGTTCGAGCGCGCCATCAAGCTCGACAAGAGCCCGGCCTTTATTATCGGCCAGTTCGGTATCGATGGCGGCAACGTCACCGAGAAGGCCAAGGCCGTTGATGACACCACGTTCCAGTTCACGGTCGACAAGGCCTATGCGCCGAGCTTCGTGCTGAACTGCCTGTCGGCGACGGTCGCCTCGGTCGTCGACGCCAAGCTGGTCAAGGAGCATGTCGCGGCGGTCACGCCGAGCGCCGACTACAAATGGGACAATGATTTCGGCAATGCCTGGCTAAAGACCGGCTATGCCGGCTCCGGTGCCTTCAAACTGCGCGAATGGCGCGCCAACGAGGCCGTCGTGCTGGAGCGCAACGACAATTACTACGGCGAGAAGGCCAAGCTTGCCCGCGTCATCTATCGCAACATGAAGGAAAGCTCTGGCCAGCGCCTGGCGCTGGAGGCCGGCGACATCGACGTTGCCCGCAATCTCGAACCGAACGACCTCGATGCGATCGCCAAGAATGCCGACCTCACCACCACCAGCGCGCCGAAGGGCACGGTCTATTACATCAGCCTCAACCAGAAGAACGCCAACCTCGCCAAGCCCGAGGTTCGCCAGGCCTTCAAATATCTGGTCGACTACGACGCGTTGAGCTCGACCATCCTCAAGGGCATCGGCGAGATCCATCAGACCTTCCTGCCGAAAGGCGTGCTTGGCGAGCTGGACGAGAATCCGTTCAAGCTCGACGTCGCCAAGGCCAAGGAACTGCTCGCCAAGGCCGGCCTCGCCGACGGCTTCAGCGTCACCATGGACGTGCGTACCGGGCAGCCGACGACGGGCATGGCGGAATCGATCCAGCAGACGCTGGGACAGGCCGGCATCAAGCTGGAGATCATCCCCGGCGACGGCAAGCAGACACTGACCAAATACCGCGCCCGCAACCACGACATCTATATCGGCCAGTGGGGCCAGGATTATTTCGATCCGAACTCCAACGCCCAGACCTTCGCCAGCAACCCCGACAATTCGGATGAAGGCAAGACCAAGACGCTGGCCTGGCGCAACGCCTGGGACATTCCGGACTTGACCAAGCAGACCGAAGCCGCCCTGCTCGAGAAGGACGCGGCCAAGCGCGCCGCAATGTACCAGGATCTCGAGAAGAAGATTCTCGATACCAGCCCCTTCGTCATCATCCACCAGCAGCTGGAAGTGGCCGGCCTGCGCAAGAACCTCAAGGGCTTTGCGCTCGGCCCGAGCTTCGACACCAACTTCGTCGGCCCCGTCTCGAAAGAGTGATGCCGGGGAGTGACGCCGGCGGACGCGCCGTATGAGCGTAGTTGAAAGCGAAGTGACGGCAGGGCGCGGTGGCGCCCGCGCCGTTGCCGTGGCCTCATCGATCGCCCGGTTCCTGGTCATCGCGATAACGACCTATCTCGGTCTGCTCGCGGTGACCTTCTTCATCGGCCGCGTGATCCCGATCGACCCGGTGCTGGCGGTGCTCGGCGACCGGGCGCCGGCCAACGTCGTCGAGCGAACGCGCCGCGAGATGGGCCTCGACCTGCCGCTGGTCGAGCAGTTCTACATCTATGTCAAACATGCCCTGAACGGTGATTTCGGCACCTCGGTGCTGACCACCAATCCGGTGATGACCGATATCCGCCGCGCCTTTCCGGCGACGCTCGAACTGGCGACGTTAGGAACATTGATCGGTTCGGTGATCGGCGTGCCGCTTGGCGTGCTGGCCGCCGTGCGGCGCGGCAGCGTCATCGACCAGATCGTGCGCATCATCGGCCTTGTCGGTTATTCCGTGCCGATCTTCTGGCTGGGGCTGCTGGCGCTGGTGCTGTTCTACGCCAAGCTGCAATGGGTCGCCTTTCCCGGCCGGCTCGACGTCGTCTACGAATACACCTTCACGCCGATTACCGGCTTTTACCTGCTGGATGCGCTCTGGCAGCGGCAGTGGGACGTATTTGCCGATGCCTTCCGCCACATCATCCTGCCGGCCTCGCTACTCGGCTATTTCTCGCTCGCCTACATCAGCCGCATGACGCGCTCGTTCATGCTGAACGAACTCACCCAGGAATATATCGTCGCAGCGCGCGCCAAGGGCCTGTCGGAAACGCGCATCATCTGGGGTCACGCGCTGCGCAACGCCGCGGTGCCGATGGTCACGGTGATCGCTCTGTCCTATGCCGGGCTGCTCGAAGGCTCGGTGCTGACCGAGACAGTGTTTTCGTGGCCGGGCATCGGCCTCTACATCACCAACTCGCTGCAGAACGCCGACATGAATGCCGTGCTTGGCGGCACGATCATCATCGGCTCGGTCTTCATCGCCATCAATCTCTTCTCCGACCTGCTCTACCGGCTGCTCGACCCAAGGACCAAGGCAGGATGAGGACCAAGACAGGATGAGCACGGAAGCGATTCAAACCCGCCGCGACTGGCTGCTCAGCGAGCGGCCGGCGTCGCGCGTCCAGGCGAGGCTCGGCCGCGCCTATGTGGCGTGGCGGCGCTTTTCCGCCAACCGGCTGGCGTTTGCCGGCCTGCTCATCATCGTCGCCCTGCTGGTGGTCGCGGCATTCGCCGATGTGCTGGCGCCCTATTCACCGACATTCGGCGACCTCAAGGGCTCGCGGCTCCTGGCGCCGAGTGCGGCGCACTGGTTCGGCACCGACGATCTCGGCCGCGATATCTATTCGCGCATCATCTTCGGCTCGCGCTGGACACTGTACGTCGTCATTCTGGTTGCCATCATCGCCGCGCCCATCGGCTTGCTGGTCGGCACCGTCGCCGGTTACGCCGGCGGCTGGACCGATGCGATCCTGATGCGCATCACCGACATCTTTCTCGCCTTTCCGAAGCTGATCCTGGCGCTGGCCTTTGTCGCCGCGCTCGGCCCCGGCATCGAAAATGCCGTGCTTGCCATCGCCATCACCTCGTGGCCGCCCTATGCCCGCATTGCCCGCGCCGAAACGCTGACGGTGCGCAATTCCGATTACATCAAGGCGGTGCAATTGATGGGCGCCTCGCCGTTTCGCATCGTGCTTCGCCACATCATGCCGCTCTGCATCTCCTCGCTGATCATCAGGGTGACGCTCGACATGGCCGGCATCATCCTGACCGCGGCCGGCCTCGGCTTCCTCGGCCTCGGCGCGCAGCCGCCGCTGCCCGAATGGGGCGCGATGATCGCGTCGGGCCGCCGCTTCGTGCTCGACCAGTGGTGGGTGGCGGGTGCTCCGGGCTTTGCCATCCTCATCGTCAGCCTCGGCTTCAACCTGCTCGGCGACGGACTGCGCGACGCGCTCGATCCCCGAAGCGGTGACCAATGAGTGGCGACCAATGAGCACGCTTCTCGAAGTCGACGACCTGCGCGTTACCTTCCCGACGCGCACCGGCCTGATCGAGGCGGTGCGCGGCGTTTCCTTCTCGCTCGGCCGCGAGCGGCTCGGCATCGTCGGTGAGAGCGGTTCGGGCAAGTCGCAGACCGGCCGCGCCATCATGGGCGTCACCCCGCCGCAGGCCGAGGTGACCGCGAAGACGCTCGCTTTTGACGGCATCGACCTGCTGGCCGCCTCGCCGCGCGAGCGCCGCGCGCTGCGCGGCAAGCGTATCGCCATGATCCTGCAGGATCCGAAATATTCGCTCGACCCGGTGATGAGCATCGGCCGCCAGATCGTCGAGACGCTGCGCACGCATGAGAAGGTCTCCAAGGCCGAAGCCCGCGACCGCGCGCTGGCCATGCTGGAGGCTGTGCAGATCCGCGATCCGGCCCGTGTCTTCGACCTGCATCCGCACGAGGTTTCCGGCGGCATGGGCCAGCGCGCCATGATCGCCATGATGCTGATCGCCGGGCCAGAAATGATGATCGCCGACGAGCCGACCTCGGCACTCGACGTCACTGTCCAGCTCGACGTGCTCGGCATCCTCGACCGGCTGGTCAGCGAGCGCGGCATGGGGCTGATCTTCATCTCGCACGATCTGCGCCTGGTCTCGTCCTTCTGTGATCGTGTCATCGTCATGTATGCCGGCAAGGTGGTCGAACAGCTCAAAGCCTCGGAGCTCGGCCGCGCCCAGCATCCCTATACGCGCGGCCTGCTCAACTGCATGCCCAAGATCGGCGCCGACCGTCACCCGCTGCCGGTGCTCGACCGCAAGCCGGAGTGGGCAGCATGACGGCAGCCCTTTCCGTCGACAGGCTGGAGGTGGTCTTCGACCGCTTCCGCGCGTTGAAAGGCGTCAGCCTCGAGGTCGAATCCGGTGAATCCTTCGGCCTGGTCGGCGAGTCCGGCTCCGGCAAGTCGACGTTGCTCAGGGCAATCGCCGGCCTGGCGCCGGCCGCATCAGGCACCATCGCGGTCAACGGCAAAACGCTCGGCGCGCGTCGCGACAAGGCGTTTTACCGCGAGGTGCAGATGGTCTTCCAGGACCCGTACGGTTCGCTGCACCCGCGCCAGACCGTCGACCGCCTGCTGCAGGAGCCGCTCGCCATTCACGGCTTCGCCGACGGCGAAAAGCGCATCCAGCGGGCACTCGACGAGGTCGGCCTCGGCACCGGGTTCCGTTTTCGCTATTCGCATCAATTGTCCGGCGGTCAGCGCCAGCGCGTGGCGATCGCCCGCGCCCTGATTCTGGAACCGTCGATCCTGCTGCTCGACGAGCCGACCTCGGCGCTCGACGCTTCGGTGCAGGCGGAGGTGCTGAACCTGCTGGAAGAGATCAGGCGCCGCCGCAAGCTGACCTTCCTGATGGTCAGCCACGACCTAGCCATCATCACCCACATGTGCGAACGGCTGATGGTGATGCAGAACGGCGAGGCGATGGAGAATCTGACCGCGGACGATCTTGTCGAACGCCGTGTCACCAAGGATTATACGCGCAATTTGCTGAGGGCCAGCGAGGGATTTGTGCGGACGGCGTGAGTAGGCTTGCTTTCAATTCCCCGCGTCGTGTTCTTTCGCGCCCCCTCTGGCCTGCCGGCCATCTCCCCCACGGGTGGGGAGATTGGCCGTCACCACTGATTTCGCCAATCGCCAACGTTATAGAAGGAACGCTGCCGACGAAGCTGCCAATCTCCCTCCTTGTGGGGGAGATGTCCGGCAGGACAGAGGGGGGCGCGAAGGAACGGGACTTGGCAACTTTGTGTCAGGTCGCCCGCCGGACCGCAGGCCCAATCGCCCGCCGCCAGTGCCAACTTGAGGAAAACCTGAAATAAGCCCAGAAGAGTCTCAACAGCCATCAAACGAGAGCGGGCGCCGGCCCGGTGAGGGATACGATGACAAATTCAGCCATTTCCGAACGCAAGAGCCAGTCGATTTCGCGCGGCGTCGGCATGACCACTCAGATCTATGCCGATCGCGCCGAAAACTCGGAGATCTGGGATGTGGAAGGCCGCCGCTACATCGACTTCTCGTCCGGCATCGCCGTCGTCAACACCGGCCACCGTCACCCCAGGGTGATCGAAGCGGTCAAGGCGCAGCTCGACCGCTTCACCCATACCTGCTACCAGGTCGTGCCCTATGAGAGCTATATCCGGCTGGCCGAACGGCTGAACGGCATGCTGCCCGGCAAGTTCGACAAGAAGACGATTTTTGTCACGACCGGCGCCGAGGCGGTCGAAAACGCTATCAAGATTGCCCGTAACGCCACCGGCCGGCCGGCGGTCATCGCTTTTTCCGGCGGCTTTCACGGCCGCACCTTCATGGGCATGGCACTGACCGGCAAGGTCGTGCCCTACAAGGTCGGCTTCGGCGCCATGCCGGCGGATGTCTTCCATGCGCCGTTCCCGGTTGCGCTGCACGGCGTGTCGGTCGCCGATTCGCTGGCTGCGCTCGACCGGCTGTTCAAGGCCGACGTCGATCCGGCCCGCGTTGCCGCCATCATCGTCGAGCCGGTGCAGGGCGAGGGCGGCTTCTACGAGGCGCCGCGCGATTTCATGACCGCATTGCGCAAGATCTGCGATCAGCATGGCATGCTGCTGATCGCCGACGAGGTGCAGACCGGCTTTGCCCGCACCGGCAAGATGTTCGCCATGGACCACCACGAGGTGGCGGCCGACATCACCACCATGGCCAAGAGCCTAGCCGGCGGCTTCCCCTTGGCGGCGGTCACCGGGCGGGCCGAGGTCATGGATGCCCCGAACCCCGGCGGACTCGGCGGCACCTATGGCGGCAGCCCGATCGGCGTCGCCGCGGCGCATGCCGTGCTCGACGTCATCGACGAGGAGAAGCTCTGCGACCGGGCCAACACGCTGGGCAACCGTCTGAAGCAGCGCCTGCAAGCGATCCGCGACGAAGCCCCGGAGATCGTCGATATCAGAGGCCCCGGCTTCATGAACGCGGTCGAGTTCAACGATGTGGCGAAGGGCCTGCCGTCTCCGGAACTCGCCAATGCGGTCCGGCTGAAGGCGCTCGACAAGGGCCTGATCCTGCTGACCTGCGGCGTCTACGGCAACGTCATCCGCTTCCTCGCGCCGATCACCATCCAGGATGGCGTCATGAACGAGGCGCTCGACATTCTGGAAAGTTCGATGCGCGAGGCCCGCGCCGCCTGAGCGATACGATTATTCTGCAGCGCGGACAGGCTCTCCTTCCTGGAAGGCGGCGAGCGCCGCCTTCAGCCCGTCGGGCCCGGTCGCGACAATCTGCGGCGACGGCGAAAAGCCGGCGCCGAGCATCTTGCGGCCAAGCATGTGGTCGCCCGGCCGGTTGACCGATTCGATGCCGAGCAGCCGGCTTCCGGCATAGTGGTAGATGGAGAATTTGTTCTCGGCCACGTCGCCCAGCACGACATGGCTGTCGCCACCCGCAATCAGGCCGACCATCTGCAGCTTCATGTCGCCGATATCGGACCAGAACCACGGCACCGCCGAGTAATTGTCGGTGTGGCCGGCGATGGTGCGTGCGGCGAGCCGCGCCTGGTCAGTGGCGTTCTGTACCGATTCCAGCCGCACGTCGCCGCCGGTGAACCAGTGCCGGTAAGACGCCGCGTCGCCGATGGCGAGGATTTCCGGCACCGACGTGCGCATCTGCTGGTCGACGCGGATGCCGTTGGCGATGGCAATGCCGGCGGCTTCGGCCAGTTCGACATTCGGCACGACCCCGATACCGATGACGACCATCTGCGCCGGCAATGTCTCGCCGGATGAGGTGATTGCAGCCGAAACACGGCCGTTCTCGTCCTCCAGCCGTTCGATGGTGGTGCCGGTAAGGATGCGCACACCGGTGGCCTCCAGCCGCTGGCGCACATGGCCGGCGATGACCGGTGCCACGGCGCGGCCGAGCAGCCGGTCGACCGCCTCGACCACCGTAACCTTGCGGCCTGCCGCGGTGAGCGTCGCGGCAATCTCC
This sequence comes from Mesorhizobium sp. M0898, assembly GCF_040319695.1. NCBI lineage: Bacteria > Pseudomonadati > Pseudomonadota > Alphaproteobacteria > Hyphomicrobiales > Phyllobacteriaceae > Mesorhizobium > Mesorhizobium sp. M0898. Next base: position 56,735 of record NZ_JAMYOE010000006.1, read on the forward strand.
AGGCCGATGAAGCCGCCGCCGAGGATGACGACCTCCTCGCTTTGCGCGCTCAATTCGCGGATCAGGCGGGCATCGCCGAGCGAGCGCAGCGACACAACGCCGGAAAGCTCCGAACCCGGCAGCGGCAGCAGGCGCGGCCGCGCGCCGGTGGCGAGGATCAGCCGGTCAAACGGCAACACACCGCCGCCCGATATCTCCAGCCTGCGGCCGCCTACGTCGATCCGCTCGACCCGGATGCCTGGCCGGAAGTCGATGGCGCTGCCGGTATAAAAAGCCTCGCCGCGCAACGGCTGCGGCTTTGCTTGCTGATCCTTGATGAAGGTCTTCGACAGCGGCGGCTTGTGGTAGGGCAATTCGTTTTCGTCGCCGACCAGGATCACCGGGCCGTCATAGCCTTCTTCGCGCAGGCTGGCGGCCGCTTGCACGCCCGCATGACCCGCACCGACAATGACGACCCCGTTTTTCATAACAGCCCGATTCCTCATCCAAATCTAGGACGTCTCGCCAGGTGGCGATTGTCCGGCGCCGCCGCAAGAGCGCCGATCCGGGTCGCACCCGGAACGGCCGCCTGTCAACTGCGTCATGCGCCGGCATTCCTCATACGTCGGTGTTAAAGTTGACAGTTCTAGTTTAGAATAATTCTAAACTGTTGTTTCAATTGAATTTTTTCTATGCCACCAGTTGACATCCGGCGTCTTCGCCGTTTTATGGAAGCTCGCGCGTCAGCGCACCCCTTTGATGTCTGGGCCTTGAACCCTTTCGATTGGAGGCATTTCGGTGTCTTTCTTCCGCGAACCGCGCGATGGCGCGACCCTTCTTTGCCCGCTGGCAGCTGCCCGCCGTGGCGCCGGCATTTCATTGATTCCCGAGGAGAGACAATCATGAGAACGATGATGACCGCGCGGTATGGCGGCAGGCTTGCGGCGATCGGCGCCACCGCAATGCTGACGGCGGCCGTGTTCGTGCTGCCGGCCAACGCGCAAACCGATGCCAAGGCGGTCATCAAGACCTATTCCGACATTGCGCTCGCCAAATACGAGGATTCGCTGATCACGGCCGAGGCGCTCGACAAGGCTGTCGATGCGCTGCTCGCCAAGCCATCTGCCGAAACGCTGAACGCCGCCCGCGAGGCCTGGAAGGCATCGCGCGTTCCCTATCAGCAGACCGAGGTCTATCGCTTCGGCAATGCCATCGTCGACGACTGGGAAGGCAAGGTGAACTCCTGGCCGCTCGACGAAGGCTTGATCGACTATGTCGCCAAGAGCTACGGCACCGAGTCGGACGCCAACGCGCTCTACACCGCCAATGTGATCGCCAACAAGTCGATCGAGATCAACGGCAAGAAGGTCGACGCCACCGACCTGACGCCGGAGTTCCTCTCCGGCACCCTGCAGGAGGCCGGCGGTATCGAGGCCAATGTGGCGACCGGCTATCACGCGATCGAATTCCTGCTTTGGGGTCAGGACCTGCACGGCACCGGTCCGGGCGCCGGCGAACGGCCCTACACCGATTACGACCTCGCCAATTGCACCGGCGGCAATTGCGACCGTCGCGGACAGTATCTGAAATCGGCGAGCGACCTTCTGGTTTCCGATCTAAAGGATATGGTCGACGACTGGAAGGAAGGCGGCGGCGCCCGCAAGACCCTTGTCGATGGCGAGCCGAACGCCGCCATTTCGACCATCTTCACCGGCATGGGCTCGCTGTCCTATGGCGAGCTCGCCGGAGAGCGGATGAAGCTCGGCCTCTTGTTGCACGACCCGGAAGAGGAGCACGATTGCTTCTCCGACAATACCTACAACTCCCATCTTTACGATGCGATCGGCATCCGTGCCGCCTATCACGGCAGCTACAAGCGGCTCGACGGCACTGTCGTCGAGGGGCCGTCGGTGGCCGACATGGTCAAGGCGGCCGACCCGGCGGTTGCCAAGGAATTGTCGGACAAACTGGACGTCACCGTCGCCAAGATGGAGGCCGTCAAGGCGCGGGCGCTTGCCGGCGAGGCCTATGACCAGCAGATCGGAGAAGGCAACACGGAAGGCAATGCCACTGTGCAGGCGGCGATCGACGCGCTGGTCGATCAGACCAAGTCGATCGAACGCGCCGTCGGTACCCTGAAGCTCAATGCGATAGCCTTCGAGGGCTCGGACAGCCTCGATTCACCGGACAAGGTGTTCCAATAGACTATCGAAACCACCAGCCACGCGACGCAGCGAAGCGCCGTTAGCCAGAGCGAAAAATGCTGATCTGCCATTGCAACATCATCACCGAAAAGGAGATAGAGCAGACGATCGTCGGACTGCTGGATGAGGACCCCTGGCAGCTGATCGTGCCGGCGAAGGTCTATCACGCCATGCACAAGCGCGGTCGCTGTTGCGGCTGCTTCCCAAATGTGGTCGAAACGATCATTCGGGTCACCGAAAATTACCATGCCCGCTCGGCGGCGAGTGGCGTGGACATCGTTTCACACCTGGATCGCGTCAGAGGCCTGCGCGTCCAATACGGGAGCAGAACCCATGAAAGGCGAACAGCAGATCATAGAGCGGCTTAACGAGGCTCTGTTTCTGGAACTTGGGGCGGTCAATCAATACTGGGTGCATTTCCGGCTGCTGGAAGACTGGGGATATGCCAAGCTAGCGAAGAAGGAACGCGCTGAATCGATCGAGGAAATGCACCATGCCGACCGGCTCGTGGCGCGCATCATCTTCCTCGAGGGCCATCCGAACCTGCAGTCCGTGGCGCCGCTGCGCATCGGGCAGAATGTCAAGGAAGTGCTCGAATCCGATCTTGCCGGCGAATATGACGCGCGCACCGCCTACAAGCGTTCGCGCGAGGTTTGTAACGAAGCAGGCGACTACGTGACGATGAAGCTGTTCGAGGAATTGCTGGCTGACGAGGAAGGTCACATCGACTTTCTCGAGACGCAACTCGACCTGCTCGCCTCGATCGGCGAAGAAAAGTACGGTCAACTCAACGCAGCGTCGGCCGACGAGGCGGAATAAGGATATGCCGGAATGCGGCGCCCCCTAGATTTCATGCGCCGCTTGCGGCCGGCCGAGCATTGTGGCCTGCCGCCTCAGAAGAAGCCGCGATACGGTATCCTTCGCGGCGCCTTTCTTGCCGTGGTGGCGACGCTCACAGCCTCGGCGCTGGCCGGGGCGCCGCAACCGGCGGGGCTTGCCACCAGCCGCACGGATCTGACGCCGAAGGATCTGGCGCGCGTCATCGCCATCACCAGGCCGACCAGCGATTTCTCCAAGCCCGAGCAATTCGAGCTGATGCAGGGCGGCGCCGGCACCTCGAAGAAGGACGTCAACAAGGACGCCTTCTCGCAATCCTCCGCCAACATCAGCTTCGAGGAAGAGGGCACCTTCAAGCTCGGCAACGCCATTTTCCGCAAGAACTGGGTGTCCTCGCCATCCTCGACACAAGCCTCGGATGGGCTCGGTCCGTTGTTCAACGAGCGCGCCTGCCAGAACTGTCATCTGAAGGACGGTCGCGGCCATCCGCCCCAAGGCGACAGCGGCACCACCTCGATGTTCCTGCGCCTGGCAAGGGAAGCCAGTACCGAGGAGGAGAAAGCCGCGCTCGCCGATCACAAGGTGCTCAACTTTCCCGACCCGGTCTATGGCACACAACTTCAGGAGCTAGCCGTTCCCGGCCTGCAGGGCGAAGGCAGGATGCATGTCGATTATCAGGAGCAAAAAGTAAAACTGGCGGACGGCAGCGTCGTGTCGCTGCGTAAGCCGAGCTATTCGGTCGAGGGTCTCGCCTACGGGCCGCTCGATCCGCACACCACGCTGTCGCCGCGCATGACACCGCCGATGATCGGCCTTGGCCTGGTCGAGCAGATCGCTCCCGCCGACATCCTTACGCGTGCCGATGCGGCCGACCGCGATGGTGACGGGATTTCCGGCAGGCCAAACATAATACGCGACGCCAGCAGCGGTGAACTGACGCTCGGCCGTTTCGGCTGGAAGGCGCAGGCGGCATCGATCCGCCAGCAATCGGCGGACGCTTTTGCCGGCGATATTGGCATTTCGACGCCCGAAGTGCCGAAGCACTGGGGCGATTGCAGCGCCGCGGAAAAGACCTGCCTTGGCCTACCTAACGGTGTACAGGAGCGCCTCGGTCCGGTCGAAGCGCCGCCGCCGGTCATGGACCTCGTGACCTTCTATTCGCAAAACCTTGCCGTGCCGGCCCGGCGCGATCTCGACAGACCGGACGTGCTCGCCGGCAAAAAACTATTCTACGATATGGGCTGCATCTCCTGCCATACGCCGAAATTCGTCACCCGTCGCGACACCCCGAACAAGGCGCAGGCCTTCCAGCTGATCTGGCCCTATTCCGATTTCCTGCTACATGAAATGGGACCCGGTCTTGCCGACGGACAGGCGGTGGGCGAGGCCACGGGAAGCGAATGGCGCACGCCGCCACTGTGGGGCATCGGGCTCACCCAGACCGTCAGCGGCAACACCTTCTTCCTGCATGACGGGCGCGCACGAAGCCTGGCCGAGGCGATTCTGTGGCATGGCGGCGAGGGTCAGAAGGCGCGTGACCGCTTTGCCGCTGCCGATGCGGCCGACCGCGCCGCGCTGATCAAGTTTCTGGAGTCGCTCTGATGCGGAAGCGTCTTGCATTCGCTCTGATGCTGGTCCTCGCCGGTGCGCTGCCGGCATCCGCGACGGTGAAGGCTTCGGATGTGATCCAGCGGGCGATCGACGGCTTCGTCCGCCCGGCCTATGCCAGATTGCATGACCATGCGGACAGCTTGGCCAAGACCATGCACGCGCTTTGCCAAGCGCCCTCGCGAGACAATCTCGATGCGGCACGCGCCGAATTCTCAGGCGTCGTGGATGCCTGGTCGGTGGTGGAAATCATCCGTTTCGGGCCGATCGCGGAAAACAACCGGCTTGAGCGCATGCTGTTTTGGCCGAATCGCAAGAGCATCGGCCTGAAGCAGGTGCAGGCAGCACTTGCCGGCAAGGATCCGACAGCCGCCGATCCGGCCCAGCTGGCTACAAAGAGCGTCGCCATGCAAGGGCTCGGCGCACTGGAATTCGTCCTCTACGGCGACGGAGCCGGTCAATTGGTCGGCAGGGACGACGCCTATCGCTGCGCCTACGGTGCGGCCATTGCCGGCAATGTCGAGACGATTGCCGGCGAGGTTGGCGATGCCTGGAACGAGCCCAACGGCTTTGCCGCGCTCTGGGCCAATCCGGGTCCGCAGAACGCGCTCTACCACGACGGCACCGAAGCGGTGACCGAACTGGTCGGCGTCTTCATCAACGAGCTGGAAATGGTCCGCGACGTACGCCTGAAAGGCTTCCTGGGCGCCAAGCCGGAGGCCGACAAACCGAAACAGGCGATCTATTGGCGCTCGCAAAACACCGCCCGCTCGCTGACCGGGAATCTGGCGGGCATGGACACGCTGTTCCAGGCCTCGCAGCTTGGCGACGCGCTGCCGCCCGATGCGCGCTGGATGGCAGAATCGGTCCACATCCAGCTCACCAACGGGATCGAGGCGGCCAAGGCGATCAGGGGACCGATCGACAAGGCACTTGCCGATCCGGCGCTGCGCCAGAAGCTCGACTATTTCTCGCTGGTGACATCCAGCCTGACGACCCTGATCGGCACCAGGCTGACCGCCGAATTCGGCCTGACCGCCGGGTTCTCGTCATTGGATGGTGACTGATCATGAGGACGCCGCTGATCGATCGGCGCGATTTCCTGAGGGCCGCAGGCGCTGGTTTCGTAGCGGCGATGGCGCCGTCGGCCTGGGCAAAGACAATCGACGCCGACGCGGTCTTCGCCACCGCTTTCGTCAAGCGCGACGGCAGCTATGGCGCGGCCGTCCTGTCCGAGGCCGGCAAGTTGTTGCACACGATCGATCTGCCCGATCGGGGCCACGACGTTACCTTCGACCCGGTGTCCAAGCGTTCGGTGGTGTTTGCCAGGCAGCCGGGCACCTTTGCTGTCGTCTTCGACCATACCGGCCGCGATAAACCCCACACCATTGCCAGCGTTGCCGGCCGGCATTTCTTCGGCCATGGTGTGTTCTCGGCCGATGGCACGCTGCTCTACGCAACCGAGAACGATTTCGACAATGCCGCCGGCGTCGTCGGCGTCTATGACGCGCATGCGAAATTCAAGCGCATCGGCGAGTTCCCGACCTACGGCGTGGGCCCGCACGAACTTCTGCTTCTCTCCGACGGCAGGACAATCGCTGTCGCCAATGGCGGCATCGAAACGCATCCGGATTATGGCCGCGCCGAGCTCAATATCGCAACGATGAAGCCTTCCTATGTTCTGGTCGACCGCCTTACCGGCGATCTCACCGAAAAGCACGAATTACCGCCGGCGCTGCACCAACTGTCGATCCGCCATATGGATGCCGACCGCTCCGGCACCGTCTGGTTCGGCTGTCAATACAGGGGGCCGGGTACCGATCGTCCGCCACTGCTCGGCCGCGCGGCGCGCGGCATGGACCTGAAATTACTCGACATGTCGCAGGACGTGCTCTCCGCCTTCAGGAACTATATCGGCTCGGTCGCCGCCAACCCTGCTGCCGGCACCATCGCGGTGTCTTCGCCTGAGGGCAATTCACTTGCCGTGATCGACGCGGCCAGCGGCCGCATCGTCGCCACCAAGGCGCTGGTCGAGGTTTGCGGCGTTGCAGCCGATGGGGAAAGCTTCATGGCGACGACCGGCGCCGGCGATATCGTCGAGTCCGGTGGCTCGATACATTCCGAGCCTGACTATGTCTGGGACAATCACGTGCTGCGTATCGAGCAGGTCGGCTAGTCCCGATACCTATTGTGGCGATTGCGTGCGTTGGAACTTACATTCTTGGACCCGCGCCGAAGCCAAGTCGCCTGACGATTTATCCATTATTCCCTTGCGGGGATCAGCCCTGGCGGGCAGAGGGAAGCTGTTTTCGAAACTGTCTCAACCGGCCGCTTCATGAAATTGCTTGCCATCGACTGTGCCGCCAATCTCTGCGCCGCCTGCGTCTACGACGCGGCGGCCGGGAAAGAACTCGGCCGTTCGGTGCTCGATCTCGGTAAGGGTCATGCCGAGCATCTGATGGGTGTCATCGAAAAGGCGTTGGGGACCAGCAGAACCGACTATTCCGGCCTCGGCGCCATTGCCGTTTCGACGGGTCCGGGCTCCTTCACCGGTCTGCGCGTCGGCGTCTCGGCGGCGCGCGGCCTTGCGCTGGCGCTGAAAATCCCGGCGATCGGCGTGACGACTCTGGAGGCCCTGGCGGCGCAAGCGAGAGCGGCATTTCCCGGTCGCGCCGTGCTCGCCGCGCTCGATGCAGGTCGCGAGGAGATCCATGCGGCACTTTACGATGAGAGGTCGGTTCTGATCTTTGGTCCGGCCGTGACCGCGCTCTCGCAAGCAGCAGCCATGGCGGTCGACAGATCTGCGGTTCTCGCCGGCACGGCGGCAACCCAAATTGCCGCGGCGGCCGGGCGCAGCTTCGATCTCGGCGGGACGGCGGCCACCGCCGACATCGCCGTCTATGCCCGGCTGGCCGCCGCCCAACGTGCCGGTAAAAAGGGCGAGGGCGAAAAGCCGAAACCGCTCTATCTGCGCGGCGCCGACGCCAAGCCGCAGGCCGGCTTTATTCTATCTAGGCAAAAAAACTGATGCGCATTCCATTCCTCCAGCCGCGTCGCAGGGACTATGCGATCGAGCCGCTGACGGTTGCCGACAGTGCGGCCATGTCGGTGCTGCATCGCGAGGATTTCGCGCGGCCGTGGACCGACGACGAATTCGCCGCGCTGCTCGAGCAGGACACGGTGTTCGGCTATGCCGCGCGCGAGACCGGACAGGGTGCCAAGCCGCCGGTCGGCTTCGTGCTGGCTCGGCTGGCGGCCGGCGAGGGGGAGATCCTGACGGTCGCGGTGGCACGCTCGCATCGGCGCCGGGGGCTCGGCTGGCAATTGATGGATGCGGTGCTGCGTGAACTGCACGCACAGCGCGCCGAGGCACTTTTCCTCGAGGTCGACGAGACCAATGTCGCCGCGATCGCGCTCTACCGGCGGTTCGGCTTCCGCGAGGTCGGCAAGCGCGCCAACTATTACAAGTCGCCGGAGCACGGCCCGACCGGCGCGCTTGTCATGCGCCGCGATCTTCGCTAGCCAAACGCCGGGGTGGTGCGGATGATAGGAAAAATCAGGATTTTCCTGGCCCTGGGGCTGGTTGTCGTCGGCTCATTGGTGCTTGTGCCTTTGCAGATACTGTCGATGAGGACCGGACTCTGGCGCGAGACCTTCATCCTGAAGATCTGGCACAGGGTGATCGTCAGGGCGCTGGGGCTGCGCATCCATGTCAAGGGAGCGCTGTCCGGCCAGCGCCCATTGCTGATTGCTGCCAACCACATCTCCTGGACCGACATCATGGTGCTGGGGTCGATGGTCGACGTGACGTTCATCGCCAGGGCCGATATGGCAGGCTGGCCGCTGATCGGCATGCTGTCGAAGCTGCAGCGCACCGTCTTCATTGAACGTGAGCGCAAACGCTCGTCGGGCGACCAGGCGAGCGAGATCGCCCGCCGGATGGCCAAGGGCGACGCCATGGTGCTGTTCGCCGAAGGCTCGACCGGCGACGGCAACATGATCCTGCCGTTCAAGAGCACGCTGTTCGGCGCCGCTACAATGGCGATTGCCGAAGGGGCGGCCGAACAGGTCTTCATCCAACCGGTGGCGATCGTCTATACGCGCCTGCATGGCGTGCCGCTCGGCCGCCGGCATCGGCCGGTTGCCGCCTGGATCGGCGATGAGGAGCTGATGCCGCACCTCAAGGTGCTGATGGCCGAGGGCGCCCTCGACGTCGAGGTGCATTTTGGCGAGGCGATTGCTTTCTCCAGGGGCTCGAGCCGCAAGGAGACGGCAAAGCAGATGGAACGCCAGGTGCGCGAGATGGTGCAGGCGGCGCTCGCCGAACCGCGCCCGAGCCGGTAGTCTGCGCAGCTACCGGCCAGATTCGTCTGTTTTTTGTCGGGGAAAGGCGCTAGAAGCCGCGAAATGGAATTGAACACGATAGAACGCGACGACATCGGCGCTGCCGCCGAAAACCTGGTCGTTCCGCCTGCCGCGACCAGAAAGGTCTTCGTCAAGACCTATGGCTGCCAGATGAACGTCTACGATTCGCAGCGCATGACCGATGCTCTGGCGGCCGACGGCTATGCCGCGACAGACGCCATCGGCGAGGCCGATCTGGTGCTGCTCAACACCTGTCACATCCGCGAGAAAGCGGCGGAAAAGGTCTATTCCGAACTTGGGCGCATCCGTGAGCTGAAGGCGGAACGTGCCAAGGCCGGGCGCGAAATGCTGGTCGGCGTCGCCGGCTGCGTGGCGCAGGCCGAGGGTGCCGAGATCATCCGCCGCTCGCCGGCCGTCGATCTGGTCATCGGTCCGCAGACCTACCACCGGCTGCCCGGGGTGCTGGCGAGGGCGCGGAGCGGCGAAAAGATCGTCGAGACCGACTATGCCGTCGAGGACAAGTTCGAGCATCTGCCGCAGCCGAAGCGCGCCGAACTGATCAGGCGCGGCGTGACGGCGTTCTTGACCGTTCAGGAAGGCTGCGACAAGTTCTGCACCTTCTGTGTCGTGCCCTATACGCGCGGCTCGGAAGTCTCGCGGCCGGTCGCACAGATCGTCGCCGAGGCCGAGCGCCTGGCGGATGCCGGCGTGCGCGAGGTGACGCTGCTCGGCCAGAACGTCAACGCCTGGCACGGAAGAGGTGAAGACGGCGAGGAATGGGGCCTTGGCCGGCTGCTGTTCAGGCTGGCAGAGATTCCAGGTCTGGCGCGGCTGCGCTACACGACCAGCCATCCGCGCGACATGGACGATGAATTGATCGCCGCCCATCGTGATTTGCCGACGCTGATGCCCTATCTACATTTACCGGTGCAATCCGGCTCCGACCGCATACTCAAGGCGATGAACCGCAGGCATATGGCCAAGGACTATCTGACGTTGATCGACCGCATCCGTGCCGCACGGAACGACATCGCACTGTCCGGCGATTTTATTGTCGGCTTTCCCGGTGAGACGGAAGCGGATTTCGAGGCGACGATGCAGTTGGTCGAAGACGTCAACTATGCCTCGGCCTTCTCGTTCAAATATTCTCCGCGCCCCGGCACGCCGGGCGCGGAGATGGGCGATCACGTGCCGGAGGCCGTCAAGGACGAGCGCCTGCAGCGGCTGCAGGCGCTGCTTCTGAAACAGCAGCAGCATTTCGGCGCAAGCCTGGTCGGCAGGGCTATCGACACGCTGATCGAAAAGCCTGGCCGCCAGGCCGGCCAGAAGGTTGGCCGCTCGCCGTGGCTGCAGCCGGTTATTGTTGATGAAAAGGCCGGCGAAATCGGTGACATTATCCAGGTACGAATCACGAAGACGGGCTACAACAGCCTGTTCGCCGAATTGGCCTGAAGGCCTCGGCAGATGAGGAGAGACGGTTGAGCGCTGCTGAAGTCAAGAACCTGCCCCAGAACCTACCCTCCGGGGCCTCGGATATCGCGCACATCGTACTGACTTTCGACAATAACAAGCTTGCCAGCGCCCTTTACGGCCAGTTCGACGAGAATCTGGCCAGGCTCGAGCAGAAGCTCGGCGTTGACATCCGCTCGCGTGGCAACCAATTGACCATCAAGGGCTCTTCCTCGGCCGCCGAGCAGGCGCGCCGCGCCTTGGACAATCTTTACGGCATTCTGCAGAAAGGCACCGATATCGGCCAGTCCGATGTCGACGGCGCCGTGCGCATGGCGATCGCCACCGACGACCAGCTGACGCTGCCGACGCTGGAGCGCAAGGGCAAGGTGTCCGCCGCCCAGATATCGACGCGCAAGAAGACCATCTATGCCCGCTCGCTCAACCAGGACGCCTATATGCGCGCGCTGGAGCGGTCGGAACTCGTCTTCGGCATCGGCCCGGCCGGCACCGGAAAGACCTATCTGGCGGTGGCGCATGCGGCAATGCTGCTCGAACGTGGCATGGTCGAACGGATCGTGCTGTCGCGCCCTGCGGTCGAGGCCGGTGAACGGCTTGGCTTTCTGCCGGGTGACATGAAGGAGAAGGTCGATCCCTATCTGCGGCCGCTCTATGACGCGCTCTACGACATGATGCCGGCCGACAAGGTCGAGCGGGCGATTGCTGCTGAGGTCATCGAGATCGCGCCGCTGGCATTCATGCGCGGCCGTACGCTGGCGCACGCTGCCGTCATCCTCGACGAGGCGCAGAACACCACGCCGATGCAGATGAAGATGTTCCTGACCCGGCTCGGCGAGAACTCGCGCATGATCGTCACCGGCGATCCGACCCAGATCGATCTGCCGCCAAACACCAAATCCGGCCTGGTCGAGGCGCTGAGAATCCTCGACGGCGTCACCGGCATGGTGACCGTACGCTTCAATGAAGGCGACGTCGTCAGGCATCCGCTGGTCGCCGAGATCGTCAAGGCCTACGACCGTGACGGCAAGCTGGCCAGGGGCTTGGGTGTCGAAAGCTGATACGATTATGCGGCCGCATGGCTGAGGAGCAAAAGGCGGGGGGACCGCTTCCCGTCGAGATCGATATCGCGATCGAGGCGGGCGACTGGCCCGACGAGGCGGCGCTGATGCGGCTTGTCGACCGTGCCGTCTCGGCCGCCTTTGCCGAAACCGGTGCGGACGGCCGTTCCGAGCTCAGCATCGTCTTTTCCGACGATGCCCATATCCGTACGCTCAATGCCGGCTGGCGCGGCAAGGACAAGCCGACCAACGTCCTGTCTTTTCCGGCTTTTCCGTTTGCCAGGGGCGGGCCTCTGCCGCCGATGCTCGGCGACATCGTGCTGGCCGCCGAGACTGTCGCGCGCGAGGCGGCACTGGAAGACAAGCCCATCGAGGACCATATCTCCCATCTCGTCATCCATGGCCTGCTGCATTTGCTGGGCTATGATCACGAAACGGATGCCGAAGCGGAACTGATGGAAGCGACAGAGCGCGCAGCACTTGCGAGGCTTGCCATTCCCGATCCCTACACGTAATTACAAAAGACCAATTGACCGGACGATGATGAACGACAAACCAGAGACTGCCGCCCGCTCCGACGCCGGCAGTGTGATCAAGCCTTCCGAAACGACGGAAGAGGGCTCGAGTCCGAGTACCACGACCGGCAGCTTCGCCAGCGAGGCATCGCCTGCCGGTCCTTCCCTGTTCGATCGCGTGCTCGGGCTTTTCAGGCACCGCAACGGCACCAGCCTGCGCGAGGAGATTGCCGGTGCGCTTGCCGAAACGGCGAGCGATGCAGAATCCTTCTCGCCCGGCGAACGCGCCATGCTCAACAACATCCTGCGCCTGCGCGAAGTGCGGGTCGAGGACGTCATGGTGCCGCGCGCCGACATCGAGGCGGTCGAGATCACCACGAAGCTCGGCGACCTTCTGGGGTTGTTCGAGCAGTCCGGCCATTCCCGCATGCCGGTCTATTCGGAGACGCTCGACGATCCGCGCGGCATGGTTCATATCCGCGACGTGCTGGCGCACATCACCAAGGTCGCCCGCGTCAGAAAGGGCAAGACGACCAGGAAAACTCCGGTCGCGACGGTTCTCGATCTCGCCCAGGTCGATCTGGCGCGCACCATAGGCGATCTCAGCCTGATCCGACCGGTGCTGTTCGTGCCGCCGTCGATGCTCGCCTCCGACCTGATGGGGCGAATGCAGACGACGCGCACCCAGATGGCGCTGGTCATCGACGAATATGGCGGCACTGACGGTCTCGTCTCGCTCGAGGATATCGTCGAGATGGTGGTCGGCGACATCGAGGACGAACATGACGAGGACGAGCCGATGATTACCCAGGCCGGCGAAGGCGTCTTCATCGTCGACGGCAAGGCCGAGATCGACGACGTCGCCAAGATGATCGGCGAGGATTTCGCCGCCGGCGAGCACGGCGAATATGTCGACACGATCGGCGGCATGATCTTCAACACGCTTGGCCGGGTGCCGGCGCGCGGCGAAGTGGTGCAGGCCATACCCGGCTTCGAGTTCCATGTGCTCGACGCCGATCCGCGCCGCGTCAAGCGCGTGCGCATCGTCGAGACCCTGAAGGGCGAGCGCCGCCGCCGCGCCGTCCGCACCGAGCAGGCTTAGACGTCGAGTTTCGGCAAGCGGTGGAACCGGTTAGCGTCTTAGTTGGCCGTTAGAGCCAACCCTGGACCATGGCTTGCAGCGAATGCGGTCCAAAGATCCGACACCGAAAGAGTTCCTTTCCAAGGCCGAGCCAGCGCGAACAGCAGGACTGCACTTGGGACGGAAACCATCAGCATGGCCAGACGCCATTGAGCAGCGAATGTCGCCTCAAGTGAATTGTGCTCCCGTGACGACCAGCATCATCGCATCGCTGGGCAAGGTCTGCCAAGGTCGAGGCCGAAGTTAATGCTCGGCAGCCCCAGCTGGGCGCTATTTGGAGCCAAGGCCGCGGCCTGATAAATCTTGCTTCCTGATTCGCACGACTCGGAAGCATAGATGGAGCGCCAGGCCGGCCGGATAATTCTGCTTTGGGGCTGGCGGCGCGCGCTGGTGGCGTTTCTTGCCGGCGCGCTGGCGGTTCTTGCCCAGGCGCCTTACGATTTCTTCGCCGTCTGTTTCGTTTCGTTTCCCCTGCTGGTGTGGCTACTCGACGGCGCGACCGGCGAAGCCTCGGACGGTTTTCTGCGGCGCTTGCGTCCGGCTTTCGCCATCGGCTGGTGGTTCGGTTTCGGCTACTTTCTTGCCGGTCTCTGGTGGGTCGGCTCGGCGCTTCTGGTCGAGGCCGACAGCTTCGCCTGGGCCTTGCCGTTCGCGGTGGTCGGCATCCCCCTCGCGCTGGCCCTCTTTTACGGTTTCGCTGCCGTGGTTGCCCGGCTGTTGTGGAGCAACGACATCGGCCGCATCGCCGCGCTCGCCTTCGGCTTTGCGCTGGCGGAATGGCTGCGCGGCTTCCTGTTCACCGGCTTTCCGTGGAATGCCGTCGGCTATGCGGCGATGCCGGTGCCTTTGCTGATGCAGAGCGTATCGGTGACCGGCATGGTCGGCATGGACGCGCTTGCGGTCTTCGTCTTTGCGCTGCCGGCGCTGCTTGCGGCGCGCCGGCATCTCCGCCTCGGCGCGGCATTGCTTGTCGTGCTCGTCGCCGCCCATGCCGGCTTCGGCTATATCCGGCTCGCCGCCCCCGAAAAGCCGGCCGCCCGCAGCCTTGACGTCCGTATCGTGCAGCCTGCCGTCGACCTTACGGAAAAATGGGATACCTCGGTGCGTGACCGCATCTTCGCCACCATGATGGGGCTTTCGGCCAAGGCGCCGGAACCCGGCCATGACAGGCCGCAATTGATCCTGTGGCCGGAGACCTCCGTGCCGTTTCTGTTCACCGAACGTCCGGATGCCCTGCCTGCGATCGGAGAGGTGCTCGGCGATGGCCAGATGCTGGTCGCCGGCGTCGTTCGCGAAGAAGGCGGCTCGGCGGCCGGCAGCCGTTACTACAACTCTGTGGTGGCGATCGACGAAAGGGGCGAAATCGTCGATGCCGTCGACAAGGTCCACCTGGTACCCTTCGGCGAATACCTGCCTTTCGCCGATCTGCTCGGCCGCTTCGGGCTTGAGCAGCTTGTTGCCGGTCCAATGACCTTCGCGGCGGGCAATGAGCGGCATCCGATCGCGCTGCCCGGCGGTATCCGGGCGCTGCCGTTTATTTGCTATGAGGTCATCTTTCCCGATCTGGTCGCAGTTGACGCAACGTCAGCCGAGCTTATTGTGAACGTCACCAATGACGCCTGGTTCGGCGACACGCCGGGGCCGTACCAGCACTTCAGGCAGGCGCAGATCCGGGCGGTGGAGAATGGGGTGCCCCTGTTGCGCGCGGCTAATAACGGCATTTCGGCCGTTGTCGACTCGCGCGGTCGCATCGTCGACGCGCTGGCAATCGATGCACGCGGCGCGATCGATGTGCGTGTGCCGATCTCCAACCAAGCCATCGTTTCCTCCGGCCAACGACGCATTAACGGAATGCTGATCATGTTTTTGCTTGCCGTTGCGGCATGCATTTTGAACGTAAGGCAAAGGCTACGGGCGAATTGACAGCCGACACATTAGAAACTCATACTGTAAGCGCCTGAAAATTTTCGAAGTCGATAAGGTCGTTCTGTTGGGGCACGGGCCGCGGCGTCGTTTGGGCAGCAAAATAGAAAAAGCCGGAAAAATTCGGCGAGGAAAAAATGACAGAAGAAAACAAGAAAAAGCCGAATCCGATCGACATCCACGTCGGAAGCCGCATCCGGCTTCGCCGCAATATGCTGGGAATGAGCCAGGAAAAACTGGGTGAAAACCTCGGCATAACGTTCCAGCAGATCCAAAAGTACGAAAAGGGCACCAATCGCGTCGGCGCCAGCCGTTTGCAGGCAATCGCCTCCATACTCGGCGTCCCCGTCGCCTTCTTTTTCGAGGATGCGCCCGGTCAGGAGCCCGTGGGCAACCGTGGATTTGCCGAGGATGCTTCGATGACCTCCGCCGTCGAATTCTGCGGCAGCCCGGAAGGCCTCCAGCTGAATCGCGCCTTCGTCAAGATCGCCGATGTGAAAGTGCGCCGCAAGATCATCGAGTTGGTGAAGTCGCTTTCCACCGACGAAGTCGATTGACTGGCCCGTGAAGAGTTCAACAAGGAAAGGCTCGTCGTAGCTGGGCATGCAATTTCTCGCGGCTGCGCGCATTGAGGGATGTTCATTCCGCAGATGCGCTAAAGCGCAGATCGATTTCGCTCGACTCGCTTCCTGGAAGCCGTTTTCCTCAGTCTGTTGCGCAAGGGCTGATCGCAGTGCGCCCTGCCGCCGTCTCGGGATGCAAGGATAATAACGTCAAAATTCATGCCAGAACGGCTGCATGGCTTGACTAGCGACGCCCGGCACCGTTAACAACTGGCGCGCCAAAATCGGCGGCCTGCCGATATTTTTTTCAAGAGGGGACACCCGTGACGCGGCACAATTACTTCTTCACCTCGGAATCCGTTGCCGAGGGCCATCCCGACAAGGTCTGCGACCGCATCTCCGACGAGATTGTCGATCTCGTCTATCGCGAAGCCAGAAAGACCGGCATGGACCCGTGGAAGGTCCGCGTTGCCTGCGAGACGCTTGCGACGACCAATCGCGTTGTCATCGCCGGCGAGGTGCGCGTCCCCGAGACGCTGCTCAAGAAGGACAAGGAGGGCAACGTCCTGAAGGATGCGGCCGGCCATCCGATCGTCAACCCGGCCAAGTTCAAGTCGGTCGCTCGCAAGGCGATCCGCGAAATCGGCTACGAGCAGGCCGGCTTCCACTGGAAGACAGCCAAGATCGAGGTCCTGCTGCACGGCCAGTCGCCGGATATCGGCCAAGGCGTCGACAACGCCTCCGACCGGCAAGGCGAGGAGGGAGCCGGCGACCAGGGCATCATGTTTGGCTATGCCTGCCGCGAAACCCCGGACTTGATGCCGGCGCCGATCTATTACAGCCACAAGATCCTCGAATTGCTGGCGGCTGCGCGCCATGAAGGCAGCGGTGATGCCGGCAGGCTCGGGCCGGATGCCAAGAGCCAGGTCACCGTCCGCTATGTCGACGGCAAAGCGGCGGAAGTGACGCAGATCGTGCTGTCGACCCAGCATCTCGATGAGACGTGGGATTCGAAGAAGGTGCGCAACGTCGTCGAGCCCTATATTCGCGAAGCACTGGGCGACCTGAAGATTGCCGACAATTGCAACTGGTACATCAATCCGACCGGCAAGTTCGTCATCGGCGGGCCTGATGGCGACGCCGGCCTGACCGGCCGCAAGATCATCGTCGACACTTATGGTGGGGCTGCGCCTCATGGCGGCGGCGCTTTTTCTGGCAAGGACACCACCAAGGTCGACCGCTCGGCGGCCTATGCGGCGCGTTATCTCGCCAAGAACGTGGTTGCCGCAAAGCTCGCCGATCGCTGCACCATCCAGCTTTCCTATGCGATCGGTGTCGCCCAGCCGCTGTCGATCTACGTCGACCTGCACGGCACCGGCAAGGTCGACGAGGCAAAACTCGAGCGTGCACTGCGCGCCGTGATGGACCTGTCGCCTTCCGGCATCCGCCGCCACCTCGATCTCAACAAGCCGATCTATGCCAAGACGTCGTCCTACGGCCATTTTGGCCGCAAGGCCGGCCGCGACGGATCCTTCTCCTGGGAGAAGACCGATCTCGCCAAGGCGCTCAAGGACGCTCTCGCCGAACCGGTCGCCGAAGCAGTCGCCGCCTAACCGCGGCGCCTATGGATCCGAAGGACCGGCCAAGCCGTGCGACCGAGGCCTTTTTCGGTCGCCGGCGCGGCAAGACCATTCGACCACAACAGGCAGCGGCGCTGGAGAGCGGCTTCGCCGCCTACAAGCTCGATCTGACGGTTGAACCGCCGGCCGACTTGCGCAGCCTTTTCGAAGCCGAAGTTTCGGCTGTCCAGCTCGAAATCGGTTTTGGCGGCGGCGAACATCTTCTGCACCGTGCTACGGCCAGCCAGACGACCGGCTTTATCGGTGTCGAGCCTTTCGTCAACGGCATGGCCAAGATGATGATGGCGGTCCGGAAGCGGCCGCTTGCCAATCTGCGCGTCTATGACGACGACGCCACACGTCTGCTGGACTGGCTGCCGCAGGCTTCGCTTGACGGCATTGATCTTCTCTATCCGGATCCGTGGCCGAAGAAGAAGCACTGGAAGCGGCGCTTCGTCAGCCCGGTCAATCTCGACCGCTTCGCGCGCGTCCTGAAGCGCGGCGGAAAGTTCCACTTTGCGTCCGATATCGATAGCTATGTGAACTGGACGCTCCTGCATTGCCGGGCGCACGACGCCTTTACGTGGCAGGCAAGCGAAGCAGCCGACTGGCACCGGCCCTATGATGGCTGGCCGGGGACGCGCTATGAGGCCAAGGCCATTCGCGAAGGCCGACGGCCCGCCTATCTCACCTTCGTGCGGAAATAAGCGGGAAATTAGAGCTGAGCACAAGGCGAGCGGGCCGAAGGCTCTCGGCGCTCACTTGGCTCAGAAGCGACGGATCTTGTCGAAGGCTGCCGGCTCCATGCCGAGATTGCGCAGATCATGCGCACGCGGCTTGCGACCGCTTTCCACAGCCCGCGACGCGGCTACGGCGCTGCCGAACACGCTAAAGACATCGCCTATGGCTGAAAAAAATCCACGATTGTTCATGATGGTACCCTTTCGAGCGCAGTGAGCGCTCCAATTGTGCAATGCAACATAGGTAGTCGTGCGTGGCCGGTGCTCAAAGGGGGATCACTGCATGGGCGCCATGCATTTGGCGCAGCGCTGCGGACTCGGAGCCTTGCCGTCATGCAGGACGGGCTTGAAATGAGGACCACGATCGTCTATATCAGCTTCAAATTCTTGGTCGGTATGACGAAGAGTGGGTCCACCCGGTCCCGCTCTTTTTTATTACCTGCCGACCAACAGAAATCGAGTGACAGGACCGAATGACAGTGACGGCAAGCGAAGGCGACGACCGCATCATCCGCGAAAGCGGCATCGATGCGCGCATCGCGCTGATCGTTCAGCCGGTACTGCGCGCCATTGGCTTCCGCTTGGTACGTGTGCACCTGTCGGGCCAGAACGGGCTGACGCTGCAGATCATGGCCGAGCGCGAGGACGGCACGATGACGGTCGAGGATTGTGAAGAGGTCAGCCGGGCGGTGTCGCCGGCGCTCGATGTCGATGATCCGATCGAGAAGGCTTATCATCTCGAAGTGTCGTCGCCGGGCATCGACCGGCCGCTGGTCCGCAAATCGGACTTTGCAGCCTGGACCGGCCATCTGGTGAAGATGGAAACGTCGGTTCTCGTCGCCGACCGTAAGCGCTTCAAGGGCAAGATCGCCGAAAGCGACGCGGACGGTGTGCTGATCGAGCGTGACAAGGCCGCTTACGGCGAGGAGCCGACGGTACGTGTTCCCTACGATGCGATTGCCGAAGCGCGGCTGATTCTGACCGACGACCTTATCCGCGATGCGCTGTCGAAGGACAATCGGGCGCGCAAGGAAGCCAGGAAACGCCGCGGCGAACCCGAAGACGCACCAGAGGGTGCGGAAGACGAAACCGAACAGGAAATGTGATTGGGCTGCCGGCCGTAAAGGTCGGCAACAAGCTCGGGAGAAAGAAGATGGTTGTAAGCGCCAACAGGCTTGAACTGCTGCAGATCGCCGATGCGGTCGCGCGTGAAAAGTCGATCGACAAGTCGATCGTCATCGCCGCCATGGCCGATGCGATCCAGAAGGCCGCGCGCTCGCGCTACGGCCAGGAAACCAATATCCGCGCCGACATCAATGCCAACACCGGGGAGATGAAGCTGCAGCGGCTGATGGAAGTGGTCGAGAAGGTCGATGACTACGCGACGCAGATTGCCATTTCCTCGGCGCGCGAGCGCAATCCGGACGCCCAGCTCGGCGATTTCATTGCCGAACAGCTACCGCCGATGGATTTTGGCCGCATCGCCGCCCAGTCGGCCAAGCAGGTCATCGTGCAGAAGGTGCGCGAGGCCGAGCGCGACCGGCAATATGACGAATACAAGGACCGTATCGGCGAGATCGTCAACGGTACCGTCAAGCGCGTCGAATACGGCAACGTCATCGTCGATCTCGGCCGCGGCGAAGCGATCATCCGCCGCGACGAGCTGATTCCGCGCGAAAACTACAAGTATGGCGATCGCGTCCGTGCCTATGTCTATGACGTGCGCCGCGAACAGCGCGGCCCGCAGATCTTCCTGTCGCGCACCCATCCGCAGTTCATGGCGAAGCTGTTCACCATGGAAGTGCCGGAAATCTACGACGGCATCATCGAGATCAAGTCGGTCGCCCGCGATCCGGGTTCGCGCGCCAAGATCGCTGTCATCTCGCGCGACAGCTCCATCGATCCGGTCGGTGCCTGCGTCGGTATGCGCGGCAGCCGCGTCCAGGCGGTCGTCGGTGAATTGCAGGGCGAGAAGATCGACATCATTCCTTGGTCGCCTTCGGCGGCGTCCTTCATTGTCAATGCATTGCAGCCGGCGGAAGTCGCCAAGGTCGTGCTCGACGAGGATGCCGAGCGCATCGAGGTCGTCGTTCCCGACGATCAGCTGTCGCTGGCCATCGGCCGCCGCGGCCAGAACGTCCGTCTTGCCTCGCAGCTCACCGGCTGGGATATCGACATCCTGACCGAGCAGGAAGAGAGCGAACGCCGCCAGAAGGAATTCGTCGAACGGTCGTCGCTGTTCATGGAAGCCCTCGACGTCGACGAGATGGTCGGCCAGGTGCTCGCTTCCGAAGGCTTCACCAGCGTCGAGGAGGTCGCGTATGTCGACTCCGGCGAAATCGCGTCGATCGACGGCTTCGACGAGGACACGGCTTCGGAAATCCAGACCCGCGCCCGCGAATATCTGGAGAAGATCGAAGCCGAGCATGACGAGAAGCGCAAGGCGCTCGGCGTCAAGGACGAGCTGCGCGAGATCCCCGGCATCACCACCGCCATGATGGTGACGCTCGGCGAGGACGGCGTGAAGACGATCGAGGATTTCGCCGGCTACGCCGCCGACGACCTGACCGGTTGGAAGGAACGCAAGGACGGCGAGACGAAGGTATTCCCGGGTGTGCTCGCCAACCACGGCGTATCACGCGCCGATGCCGAGCAGATGGTCCTGGCCGCTCGCCTGAAGGCTGGCTGGATCACCGAAGACGAGCTTGCCGCCGAGGGCGTGCCGGCTGACGAAACCGTCGGTGCGTGAGGTGAAACCGCATCGCACCGAACCCGCCCTTGGACGAGATGAACGATCGCACCTGCATCGTCACCCGCAGTCAAGCCGAACCGGATGAACTGATCCGTTTCGTCGTCGGCCCGGATTCGGCCGTCGTTCCGGACATCAAGAGAAACCTGCCCGGCCGCGGTTGCTGGGTGACGGCCGACCGCCTACATATAGAGAAGGCAGCGGCCAAAAACCTGTTTGCCCGTGCTTTTAAGGCGCAGGTGAGCGTGCCGGCCGATCTTGGCGGCATGGTGGACGCGCTGCTTTCCAGGTCCGCTCTGGGCATGCTTGGCCTGGCCCGCAAGGCGGGCGCTATGGCGCTCGGAGCGACCAAGGTCGAGAGCGCCGTGCGCGGCGGACTTGCACTTTTCGTGCTCCACGCGACCGAGGCTTCCGACGATGGCGTCCGCAAGATAAGCCAGGCGCGACGGGCAACCGTCCACCTTGGCGGGCCTGCGATCCGCGCTTACAAACTTTTCTCCGAGGCCGAGTTGAGCTTGGCATTGGGGGGTACAAATGTGATACATGCTGCCGTTCTCGCGGGAGACGCGGGCAGGGCGGTCCAGAAGCGCATGGTTGCGCTCGACCGATATCGGGGCGGTTCCCCGGACGATCTGGCAATGCTTGCGGCCGTTGCTGACGAAGATGATGCCGCAGAGGATATGGAATGAGCGATACGAAATCGGGCGACGACAAGACGCTGAGTGTTACGCCGAAGAAGACCTTGACGCTGAAGCGCCCCGGCATGGAACAGGGCACGGTGCGCCAGAACTTCTCGCACGGCCGCACCAAGTCGGTGGTCGTCGAGACCAAGAAGCGCAAGTTCTCGCTGCCCGGCGACAAGCCGGAGCCGGCGGCAGCGCCTGTGTCCGTCTTCACGCCGAAGCCGGTCGCGGCAGCGCCTGCCGTTCAGGAAGCTCCCAAGGCGCCTCCCCCTCCGCCGCCGGTCGAACGCGGCGGCATGGTGCTGAACGAGTTGTCGCGCCAGGAAATGGAAGCACGCCGCCGGGCTCTCGAGGGCTCGAAGGTCCGCGATGTCGAGGATCGCCAGCGCGCCATCGAGGAAGCCAAGCGCCGCAGCGAGGACGAAGAGCGCCGCCGCCGCGAGCGCGAGGAATCGGCTCGCCGTCAGGCCGAGGAAGAGGCACGGCTGCAAGCCGAGGCCGAATCCCGCCGCCGTGCCGAGGAAGAGGCGCGCCGCCGTGCGCCGCTCGCCGCCGAACTGGCAACAGTCGATGACGAGGAAGAGGTCAAACCGAAGCGGACCGGTGCCGGCGCACCAGTGCGCCGTCTGGTTACGCCGGAAGTGGCGCGTCCGGCCAAACCGACCAAGGGCGAGGAAGACCGCCGCCGCGGCAAGCTGACTCTGAATTCGGCGCTTTCCGACGAGGATGCGCGCGCCCGCTCGCTCTCGTCGATGCGCCGCCGTCAGGAGAAATTCAAGCGCGCGTTGCATAACGAGCCACGCGAGAAAGTCATGCGTGAAGTGATCCTGCCCGAAACCATCACCATCCAGGAGCTGGCGCAGCGCATGTCCGAGCGCGCTGTCGACGTGGTCAAGTTCTTCATGAAGCAGGGCCAGATCCTGAAGCCTGGTGACGTCATCGACGCCGACACGGCCGAACTCGTCGCCACCGAATTTGGCCACACGGTCCGCCGCGTCGCCGAGTCCGACATCGAAGAGGGCTTGTTCAACATCGCCGATCGTCCCGAGGACCTGCAGCCGCGTCCGCCGGTGGTAACGATCATGGGTCATGTCGATCACGGCAAGACCTCGTTGCTCGATGCCATCCGCAATGCCAACGTCGTCTCCGGCGAGGCCGGCGGCATTACCCAGCATATCGGCGCCTATCAGGTCGAGAAGAACGCTCACAAGGTTACCTTCATCGACACGCCCGGCCACGCCGCCTTCACGGCGATGCGTGCCCGCGGTGCCCAGGCGACCGATATCGCCATCCTGGTGGTGGCAGCCGACGACAGCGTCATGCCGCAGACGATCGAATCGATCAATCATGCCAAGGCGGCCGGCGTTCCGATCATTGTGGCGATCAACAAGATCGACAAGCATGACGCCGACCCGCAGAAGGTGCGTTCGGAACTGCTGCGCCACGAGGTGTTCGTCGAATCGATGGGCGGCGAGGTGCTGGATGTCGAGGTGTCGGCGACCAAGGGCATCAATCTCGACAAGTTGCTCGAAGCGATCCTGCTGCAGGCCGAAATCCTCGACCTGAAGGCCAATCCGGACCGCACCGCGGAAGGCGTGGTCATCGAAGCCCAGCTCGACAAGGGCCGCGGCCCAGTCGCTACCGTGCTGGTGCAGACCGGCACGTTGATGCCGGGCGACATTCTCGTCGCCGGCAACGAATGGGGCCGGGTACGCGCGCTCGTCAATGATCGCGGCGAGCAGGTCAAGGAAGCGCCGCCGGCAATGCCGGTGGAAGTCCTCGGTCTGCAAGGTACGCCGCTGGCCGGCGACCGCTTCGCCGTTGTCAACAACGAAGCCCGCGCCCGCGAGATCACCGAATATCGCCAGCGTCTGGCGCGTGAGAAGGCTGTGGCCAGGCATGCCGGCCAGCGCGGCTCGCTTGAACAGATGATGTCGCAGTTGCAGACCAGCGGATTGAAGGAATTCCCGCTGGTCATCAAGGGCGACGTGCAGGGCTCGATCGAGGCGATCAACGCGGCGCTCGACAATCTCGGCACCGACGAGGTGCGCGCCCGCATCGTCCATGCGGGGGCTGGCGGCATTACCGAAAGCGACGTGTCGCTGGCGGAAACTTCGGGGGCTGCGATCATCGGCTTCAACGTTCGCGCCAATGCGCAGGCCCGCGCAGCCGCGGCTGCGGCAGGCATCGAGATCCGCTACTATTCGATCATCTACAATCTGGTCGATGATGTGAAAGCGGCGCTCTCCGGCCTGCTCTCGCCGGAGCGTCGCGAGACCTTCATCGGCAATGCCGAGATCCTCGAGATCTTCGACATCACCAAGGTCGGCAAGATCGCCGGCTGCCGTGTCACCGAAGGCAAGGTCGAGCGTGGTGCGGGCGTGCGCCTGATCCGCGACAACGTCGTCATCCACGAAGGCACGCTGAAGACCCTGAAGCGCTTCAAGGACGAGGTTTCGGAAGTTCCGGGCGGCCAGGAATGCGGCATGGCCTTCCAGAACTACGAGGACATGCGCGTCGGCGACGTCATCGAGTGCTTCCGCGTCGAGATGGTGACCAGGACGCTGTAAAGCGCTTGGCACCGATATGGGCCAGGACGCTTCAAATCTGGAAGGTATGTTCCCTCTATGGGAATATACCTTCCAAACAAATGATACGCAGCTTAAACGTGCTGCGCGTTCGTTTTCCGACCTGCGGTATGGTCGATCCAGGCGTTGGATTCTCACAGGTCTTGCTTGGCTGATTTTGATAGCCTCAGTTCTTTTGATTATCTGGACATCTGCGTTGGCCGTCGCTCTGCTGGAGTACCTTTCAAAGGGCGTGGTCTCCAGTGAGACAATTTACGTTCTCGCCCCAATTGCGATGGGGACTATATATATTATAGTAGCTCGTAGTTTTTTTGGTTTCTTTAAAAGGAAAGTAAATAATAAGAAAATTGGCAATATCACCGAACCGGTAAAGATCTTCGATGGGTATGTTATTCAGTTTTTGGACGAGAACTCGATAAAGAATCGAAGGATAGAACGGGTGCAACTGAGCAACGACTACCTGTTTTTCCTCATAGATAACGGTACCCGTTTCGTTTTTATCCCAAGGGATGTCGTTCCCGCCGATGCGCTCGAGAAAATAAAAATCTGGGCAACTCAGGCTCGGTCGTAGAACGAAGACCTATTAAGGTCAGTTGCCCAGGGTAGCCAAACCTGCCCAACGGCGTTAAGTCAGCGGTTTGAGGCGGTTCGAACCCGCGCGAAGGAAGAATTTTCATGCCAAGACCACCATCGGCTGGCCCATCCCAGCGTATGCTTCGCGTCGGCGAGCAGGTGCGCCATGCTCTGTCGGAAACCTTGCAACGTGGCGAGATTCTCGATCCGTTGATCGAGAATGCCGTGGTGTCGGTCTCGGAAGTGCGCATGTCGCCCGATCTGAAGATCGCCACCGCCTTCGTCTCGCCGCTTGGCGCCAAGGATGCCGGCGTGGTGGTCGAAGCGCTCAACAAGCATGCGAAGTTCGTCCGCGGCCGTGTCTCCGGCGCGCTGCGGCAGATGAAGTACATGCCGGAATTCCGCTTCCGGCTCGACACCAGCTACGACAATTTCCAGAAGATCAACGAATTGCTGCACTCGCCCGAAGTGGCGCGCGATCTCAGCGCCGACGACAAAGACAAAGACGACCGGAAGGACAGCGAATAGTGGCGCGTCGCGGCAAGAAGAAGGGCCGGCCAATCTCGGGCTGGCTGGTACTGGACAAGCCGGTCGGCATGGGCTCGACTGAAGCCGTCGCCAAGATCAAATGGCTGTTCCAGGCGGAAAAGGCCGGCCATGCCGGCACGCTCGACCCGCTGGCGTCCGGCATGCTGCCGATCGCGCTCGGCGAAGCGACCAAGACCGTGCCATACGTCCAGGACGGCGCCAAGGTCTACCGCTTCACGGTTGCCTGGGGCGAGGAGCGTTCGACCGACGACCTCGAAGGCCCGGCGACCAAAAGCTCGGACCGCCGTCCGGCGGAAGCCGACGTACGGGCGCTGCTTTCGAAATATACCGGCGTCATCATGCAGACGCCGCCGCAATTTTCGGCGATCAAGATCGCCGGCGAGCGCGCCTACGACCTTGCCCGCGATGGCGAGACGATCGACATTCCGCCACGCGAGGTTGAGATCGGCCGGCTCGACCTGGTCGAGCACATGGCAGATCGCACCATCTTCGAGGTCGAATGCGGCAAGGGCACCTATGTCCGCTCGCTGGCGCGCGACATGGGGCGCGACCTTGGCTGTTTTGGTCACATCGCCGAGCTGCGGCGGGTCGAGGTCGAGCCGTTCACGCAGGAAGATTTCGTCACCTTGGCCGAGTTGGAGGCCGCCCGCTTCGGCGAGCAGGGCGAGCCGCAAGCAGCAGACGCGCCGATCGACTTCGGTACCATCGATGCCCTTCTGCTCGACACCGCCGCGGCGCTCGAATGCTTGCCGCAGGTTGCGATCAGCGACGATGCGGCAACCAAAATCCGCCTCGGCAATCCGGTCATCATTCGCGGCCGTGACGCGCCGGTAGAAGCGGAGGAGGCCTGCGCCACCGCGCGCGGCAAGCTGGTCGCCATCGGCGCCATCGAGCAAGGCATGTTCAAGCCAAAGCGGGTCTTTGTCGGGTAACAGCTGTCGCCCGGCGCATGATCTCCAAACCGGATTCTATTTTGGGAAAGGATCATGCGCTAAATCAACAGGCCTACGGCGTCGTTTGCCGTCCGAAAGGATGTGCTGCGCTGTAGTGCCGTTCGACGCTGCACTCGAGGGGGCACATGGCAAAGGCTGACACGGTCAACAAACGAGCGGCGCTCAAAACACGGAGGCCGCCGGTCGGGGCTTCGCCCGGCACGCTGATCGCCGACCCGGCGGCACGCCGTTCCGAGCTCAGGCTGACATTGATCTCGCCCGAAAAGTTCAAGACCATCGACAATGCCAGCATCGACGACGTCAACACCCATTGCCACAATTGGCCGGTTATCTGGCTCGATTGCACAGGCCTCGCCAACATCCAGCTGATCGAGGAGATCGGCCGGATCTTCAACCTGCATCCGTTGGCGCTGGAAGATGTCGTCAACACCGGCCAGCGGCCGAAGGTGGATTTCTTCGAGGACCATGCCTTTGTCGTCGTCAGGATGATCGACGATGTCACCGCGCATCGCTACGAACAGATCGCCGTCTTCTTCGGCAGGAACTTCGTCGTCACCTTCCAGGAGCGCGAAGGCGACCCGTTCGATCCCGTGCGCAAGCGGATCGCAAGCTCGGTGCCCAACCGCTTGCGCTCGCGCGGCGCCGACTATCTCGCCTATGCTTTGATCGACGCCATCGTCGACAGCTATTTCCCGCCGATCGAGGCTGCCGGCGAATTGGTCGACAGCATTGAGGACCAAATGCTGAACCAGGCGCACAAGCATCAGATGCGGCAGCTTCACGAATTGCGGCGCGATGCCAATGTGCTGAAGGGCGTGCTTTGGCCGATGCGCGACGCGCTGGCGACCATGATCCGCAATGACGTCTCTTATGTGAAGGCCGAAACCAAGATATTTCTGAACGACACGCTCGATCATTCGCTGCGATTGATCGAACTGGTCGAAACCCAGCGCGACATGCTGACCGGCCTGATCGAGATGCACTTGTCGCTCAGCCAGGCGCGCACCAACGACGTCATCAGCTATCTGACGATCGTCTCGGTGATCTTCATGCCGCTTACCTTTCTCGTCGGCGTATGGGGCATGAATTTCGACCCCGACACCTCGCCCTGGAACATGCCGGAGCTGAAGGCCTATTACGGCTATCCGCTGTCGCTCGCCTTCATGGCGCTTGTCGCGGTCGGGCTCTTTGCGTACTTCAAATGGAAGAAATGGCTCTGACTAGGCGGAAGTGCCCGTTTATGCAGCAAAAAGCCGGGTTGTGAATTAGGCTGGCCTTTTTGTCGGAATTGCACTATATGCGCCGCAGCCTCGCGCTTTGACGCGTTGCTTGCACCGGCCCCTGCTGGACGACATCCCGGCTGAGGGCGTCCCGTTTCCTCAAACAGACAAGGAAAAACACGATGTCGATTACTGCCGAACGCAAGAAAGAATTGATGGGCGAATTCGCAACCGCCATGGGCGATACCGGGTCTCCGGAAGTCCAGGTGGCCATCCTTTCCGAGCGCATCAAGAACCTGACCGATCATTTCAAGGACCACAAGAAGGATAACCATTCCCGCCGTGGTCTGCTCGCTCTCGTTTCCCAGCGCCGCAGCCTGCTTGATTATCTCAAGCGCAAGGACGACGCGCGCTATCAGACGCTGATCGAGAAGCTCGGTCTGCGCCGTTGACGAATTGACCGGCGGGTTCTTTCGAGAGCCCGCCGGTCGCGCATTGGAGCATCGGATCATCCAAGGCTCCAATGAAGAAAGCAGAGCGCCGCGCACCGGTTTGGACGCGCAAAGGACGCTCTGAAGTTTAGATTTGCGCAGGATACTTTCCGAAAACCTGGTTTTCGGGTTCACGCGCAAGGCCAGTCGGATCGATTGGCCAACCCGGTTTCGAAACAGCAGAGGGCTACTCGAAACCGCCCATGGACGGTCATGGGGCAGGATTGCAGGACGCTCGTGCGGCACCGCGCCGAATAAGCCGAGCCTCCCGTTGTCTTGCCCGTGGCTGCCCGAGAAAGGAAGCCAAGGGAAAGGGGCATCCGCGCACGCTGAAACGGCGCGGCCCTTTCCGCATACGAAGGACAAGACATGTTCAATTACCACAAAGTCGAAATCGAATGGGGCGGCCGTCCGCTCATTCTCGAAACCGGCAAGATCGCGCGTCAGGCCGATGGCGCGGTGCTGGCCACCTACGGCGAAACCAAGGTTCTCGCCACCGTAGTCTCGATGAAAGAGCCGAAACCCGGCCTCGATTTCTTCCCGCTGACGGTCAACTACCAGGAGAAGACTTACGCCGCCGGCAAGATCCCGGGTGGCTATTTCAAGCGTGAAGGCCGTCCGAGCGAGAAGGAAACGCTGGTTTCCCGCCTGATCGACCGCCCGATCCGGCCGCTCTTCGCCGAAGGCTACAAGAACGACACCCAGATCATCGTCACCGTCGTCCAGCACGATCTCGAAAATGACCCGGACATCCTGTCGATCGTCGCCACCTCCGCCGCCCTGACCTTGTCCGGCGTGCCGTTCATGGGTCCGGTTGGCGGCGCCCGCGTCGGCTACATCAACGGCGAATACGTGCTCAACCCGCATGTCGACGAGATGCAGGAATCGAAGCTCGACCTAGTCGTCGCCGGCACCGCCGACGCCGTGCTGATGGTCGAGTCCGAAGCCAAGGAACTCGGCGAGGACCTTATGCTCGGCGCCGTCATGTTCGGCCACAGGGGCTTCCAGCCGGTGATCGACGCGATCATCAAGCTGGCTGAAGTCGCGGCAAAGGACCCGCGCGACTTCAACGCGCCGGACTATTCCGCACTTGAAGCCGAGATGCTCAAGATCGTCGAAGGCGAGCTTCGCGACGCCTACAAGATCACCGACAAGCAGAAGCGCTATGCCGCCGTCGACGCCGTCAAGGCGAAGGTCAAGGCCGCGTTCGCGCCGGCAGAAGGCGAAGAGGCCAAATACACGTCCGAACAGATCGGCACCGTGTTCAAGGAGCTCCAGGCCAAGGTCGTGCGCTGGAACATCCTCGACACCGGCTCGCGCATCGACGGCCGCGACCTGAAGACGGTCCGCAAGATCGTCTCGGAAGTCGGCGTCCTGCCGCGCACGCACGGCTCGGCGCTGTTCACTCGCGGCGAGACCCAGGCGCTGGTCGTCGCCACGCTCGGCACCGGCGAGGACGAGCAGTATGTCGATTCGTTGACCGGCATGTACAAGGAGAAGTTCCTCCTGCACTACAACTTCCCTCCCTATTCGGTCGGTGAAACCGGCCGCATGGGTTCGCCGGGCCGCCGCGAAATCGGCCATGGCAAGCTCGCCTGGCGCGCCATCCGGCCGATGCTGCCGACCGCCGACCAGTTCCCCTATACGTTGCGCGTCGTTTCGGAGATCACCGAGTCCAACGGCTCGTCGTCGATGGCTACCGTCTGCGGCACCTCGCTGGCTCTGATGGACGCGGGCGTGCCGCTTGCCAAGCCGGTCGCCGGCATTGCGATGGGCCTGATCAAGGAAGGCGAGCGCTTCGCCGTGCTCTCCGACATCCTTGGCGACGAGGACCACCTCGGCGACATGGACTTCAAGGTTGCCGGCACCGCCTACGGCATCACCTCGCTGCAGATGGACATCAAGATCGAGGGCATCACCGAGGAGATCATGAAGATCGCCCTCGACCAGGCCAAGGATGGCCGTCAGTACATTCTCGGCGAAATGGCCCACGCGCTGTCCGGCGCACGTGCCGAGCTCGGCGAGTTCGCGCCGCGCATCGAGGTCATGCACATCCCGACCGACAAGATCCGCGACGTGATCGGCTCGGGCGGCAAGGTCATCCGCGAGATCGTCGAAAAGACCGGCGCCAAGATCAACATCGAGGACGACGGCACCGTCAAGATCGCCTCGGCCAATGCCAAGGAGATCGAGGCGGCGAAGAAGTGGATACACACCATCGTCGCCGAGCCGGAAGTCGGTGAAATCTACGAAGGCACGGTCGTCAAGACCGCCGACTTCGGCGCTTTCGTCAATTTCTTCGGTCCGCGTGACGGCCTCGTCCACATCTCGCAACTCGCCAATGACCGCGTCGCCAAGACCTCCGATGTGGTCAAGGAAGGCGACAAGGTCTGGGTCAAGCTGATGGGTTTCGACGAGCGCGGCAAGGTCCGCCTGTCGATGAAGGTCGTCGACCAGGCCACCGGCAAGGAAATCGTGCGCGACAAGAAGAGCGAAGGCGAAGAAAACGCCGCCTAAGCTGATCTAACTATGCAATCGAAGCGGGCGCGCCGGAAGGTCGCGCCCGTTTGCGTTTCAACAACAGCCTTGCAGTTCAAGAGTGGTGAATGTCCGCCGAGCCGCTGAAAACGCTTTTCCATCCGTTCGAGGCCGGTGCTGTCTCCCTGCCACGAAAGGATGAACGCATACTCTTTCTCGGTGCCGAGCCCGGCTTTCGCTTGCCCGAAAGTTTTGATGCCAAGCTTCATCTTGTCCAAGGCTTCAGGCCGCACTTTCGCGCCTTGCAGGCGTCCGGCTTCGCGGTCACGCCGCAGGTCGAAGGCGAGGCTTTCGACGCGGCATTTGTGCTCGCTGGCCGCCATCGCGGCCAAAACGAGTTGCGCGTTGCCGAAGCGGTCGAACGCGCAGCACCAGGCGGGTTGATCGTCGTCGCCGGCAGCAAGGACGATGGAATCGCCAGCCTGCGCAAGCATGTCGGCGCCCTTGTGCCGCTCGAAGGCCACCTGCCGAAACATCACGGCATTGCCTTCTGGTTTCGCCGGCCGGCCGATACCGTTGCCGCGGCAACGCTTCGCGCCGCCAATCCGGACTTGGTGGTCGAGGACCGCTTCCGCACGGCCCCAGGCATGTTTTCCTTCGACAAGATCGATGCCGGATCGAAGCTGCTAGTCGAAAATCTGCCCAACGATCTGCGTGGCAGCGTTGCGGACTTCTGTGCCGGTTGGGGCTATGTCGCCGCCGAAGTCGCCGCCCGCTCACCCGGCATATCGGCGCTTGACCTTTACGAAGCGGATTTCGAGGCGCTGGAGGCGGCCAAGGCCAATGTCGGCAACACAGGCGTGGAGCCACGTTTCTTCTGGATAGATCTGTTGAGCGAACCGGTCGAGCGCCGCTACGACGTGGTCGTCATGAACCCGCCCTTTCACCGCAGCCGGGCGACTGAGCCGGAAATCGGTGCCGGCATGATCCGCGCGGCAGGCAAGGCGCTGAAGCCCGGCGGCCGGCTGTTCATGGTGGCAAACCGCCAGCTTCCCTACGAACCGGTGCTGGCGGCCGCCTTCTCCAGCCATGCGGAGCTCGCCCGCGACGGCATGTTCAAGGTCTTATCGGCGCGACGCTGAAATCCTGCGGGGCAAGCCGGCGATACGTCGCTCGCGCTATTCCCGCCCGCCGTCGGTCTGCTTCAATTCGTCAAGCGTCGGCATGGAAACGATGTGATAGCCGGAATCGACATAATGGATTTCGCCGGTGACGCCGGAGGACAGGTCGGACAGCAAATAGAGCGCGGAGCCGCCGACTTCATCGATCGTCACTGTACGGCGTAGCGGCGAGTTGCGCTGCTGGTAGGAGAACATGTGGCGTGCGTCGGAAATCCCGGCGCCCGCAAGCGTCCGTACCGGTCCCGCCGATATGCCGTTCACCCTGATGCCGCGCGGGCCGTAGTCGTTGGCGAGATAGCGGACGCTGGCCTCCAGCCCCGCCTTGGCGACACCCATAACGTTGTAGTTCGGCATGACACGGACCGAACCGGCATAGGTCAGCGTGACCATCGAACCGCTATCCTTCATCAATGTGGCGGCGTGACGGGCGATCTCGGTGAAGGAGTAGCAGGAGATCACCATGGTGCGGATGAAGTTGTCGCGGCTCGTGTCGGCGTAGAGGCCTTTCAGCTCGTTCTTGTCGGAAAAGCCGATGGCATGGACGACGAAATCCAGCCCGCCCCACGCCTTCCCCAAAGTCTCGAAAGTCGCGGCGACCGACACGCTGTCCTCGACGTCGCAAGGCACCACCAGGGATGCGCCCAATTTCTCGGCGAGCGGCTTGACCCGGCGCCCGAAGGCCTCGCCCTGATAGGTGAAGGCGAGGTCCGCGCCATGTTCGGACAGTTTGCGGGCGATACCCCAGGCGATCGAATGATCGTTGGCAACACCCATGACAAGCCCGCGCTTGCCCTTCATCAATCCGTCCATGGTCGGCAAATCCTTATGCGGAATAGCGCTGGAAAATCAGCGTTGCGTTGGTGCCACCGAAACCGAACGAATTGGACAAAACGGTGTCGATCCTTGCATCGTCGATGCGCTTGCGCACGATCGGCATGCCCTCGAATTCCGGATCGAGGTTCTCAATGTGGGCGCTCTCGCCGATGAAGCCGCCTTGCATCATCAGGATCGAGTAGATCGATTCCTGCACGCCGGCGGCGCCCAGAGAATGGCCGGTTAACGATTTGGTCGACGTGATGAAAGGCATCTTCTCGCCGAACACCTCGCGGATGGCGCCCATTTCCTTGGAGTCGCCGACCGGCGTCGAGGTGCCGTGCGTATTGATGTAGTCGACCGGCGAGGACACCGTTGCGAGCGCCTGCTTCATGCAGCGCGCCGCGCCTTCGCCCGACGGCGCCACCATGTCGTAGCCGTCCGATGTCGCGCCATAGCCGACGATCTCGGCATAGATCTTGGCGCCGCGTGCCTTGGCATGCTCGAGCTCTTCAAGAATCAGCACGCCGGCGCCGCCGGCAATGACGAAACCGTCGCGATCGACGTCGTAGGCGCGTGAGGCGACCGACGCCCTGTCGTTGAACTTGGACGACATGGCGCCCATGGCATCGAAGAGATCCGACATCGTCCAGTCGAGATCCTCATGGCCGCCGGCGAAGACGATGTCCTGCTTGCCCCACTGAATCAGCTCGTAGCCATTGCCGATGCAATGCGCAGACGTCGAGCAGGCCGATGAGATCGAATAGTTGACGCCGTGGATCTTGAACCAGGTGGCAAGCGTCGCCGACGCGGTCGACGACATCGCTTTTGGCACCGCGAACGGCCCGATCCGCTTGGGGCTGCCGTTTTTGATCGTGGTCTCGGCCGCCTCGACGATTGCACGGGTCGACGGTCCGCCGGAGCCCATCACGATACCGGTGCGCTCATTGGTGATGTCGGCCTCGTCGAGGCCGGCGTCTGCGATCGCCTGGTCCATTGCGACATGGTTCCAGGCAGCACCCTGCGACAGGAAGCGCATGGCGCGACGGTCGATCATGCCCGACGGGTCCAGCGTCGGCGCACCCCACACCCGGCAACGGAAGCCATGCTCGGCGAAAGAGTCGGAGAAGCTGATGCCGGATCTGGCATCGTGCAGCGAGGTCTGCACCTCGTTGGCATTGTTGCCTATCGACGACACGATGCCGAGACCTGTGACTACGACCCGTCTCATTCGCAACTCCTTCCAGCGGACCCCGAACCTGAAATCAATTTCCGGAATGGAACCATGCGCAAAATTAAAGTGCTACAGCGTTCATCAGACGTCCAAGACGTCGTACTACAGGGTCTTCGTTCAGACGGCGGCCGATTGCTTGGACAGACCGACCTTCAGATCCGTTGCCGCGTATATGGGCTCGCCATCTGCCTTCAGCCAGCCATCGGCGATGCCAAGCACAAGCCGACCGCGCATCACGCGCTTGAAGTCGACGCCATACTCCACCTTCTTGACCGAAGGCGTGACCATGCCTTTGAACCTCACCTCACCGGTCGACAGCGCCATCCCCTTGCCGGGTTCACCGAGCCATCCGAGATAGAACCCCGTCAACTGCCACATGGCGTCCAGGCCCAGGCATCCCGGCATGATCGGATTACCGATGAAATGGCAGGCGAAAAACCACAAATCCGGCTTGATGTCGAATTCCGCGCGGATGAAACCCTTGTCGAACGCACCGCCGGTCTCGCTGATCTCGGTGATGCGGTCGAACATCAGCATCGGCGGATAGGGCAGCTGCGCATTTCCCGGTCCGAACAGCTCGCCGCGGGCGCAGGCAAGCAATTCCTCGTAACCGTAGCTGGATTTCGAACCCGCCATCAATCTCGTCCCCGTGATCGTCCCGGGCGATAGGCGCCCTTGTCGGTGGTTTCCTAACACAATCTGTTTCAGGCCGGAAACCGGCGCTTGCGCTTAACCTGCCCGTCTGCCCGGGTCAATGCGCGCTATTGATCGCATTCGGTCGACAGAATATATGTCAGGACACGTCCGGTTTCGGCAGATGCTCAATTTCTGCCATTTTGGACCTGTCTGAGGCGGAACTGTGAGCGCGACGGATAGATGGATCTGGGTTGCCGGAAGGATAATGTCGCTGTGGACAAGCGCGTTCGCGAGGCCGGTCTGAGGCCGACACGCCAGCGCATCGCGCTGGCCGATCTGCTTTTCGCCAAGGGCGACCGCCATCTTTCGGCCGAGGAACTGCACGAGGAGGCGCTTGCCGCCGGCGTGCCGGTGTCTCTGGCCACCGTCTACAATGCTCTGCACCAGTTTACCCAGGCCGGTCTTCTGCGCATCCTTGCCGTCGAGGGATCGAAGACTTATTTCGACACCAACACCTCCGATCACCATCATTTCTATATCGAGGGCGAAAACAGGATCTTCGATATTGACAGCGGCCCGGTGACGGTTTCCAACCTGCCGGAGCCGCCGGAGGACATGGAGATCGCCAATGTCGATATCGTGGTGAGACTGCGTCCGAAACGCTGCGACTGACCGGCGCCTTATGAAATTCCTGGATTTGACGCTCCGGCTCGAATGGGTCGCCGTCGCGGTGGCGGCTCTTGTCTTCTATGCAATCGCCGGTGTTTCCTGGTGGCTGTTTGCCGTGCTCATTCTGGCGCCCGACCTGTCGATGCTGGGTTACATGGCCGGGCCGCGCGTCGGGGCGGTCGCCTACAACGCCTTGCACATACTGATCTTGCCCGTTCTGCTGGCGCTTGTCGGCAGCGTCTTTGACAATGCAATGGCGGTAGCTGTCGCGCTGATCTGGATCGCCCACATCGCCATCGACCGCGCTCTGGGCTATGGTTTGAAGCTGTCAAGCAGTTTCCAGGATACCCATCTCGGCCGCATCGGCCGCTAAACCATCCCCGAACCGAAGATCAGCGAAACAAATGCCGGATCCGGTGCTTGCAGCGCTGGCCCGACCTGCGGTTCGGAAAGTCAGTTCTTGACCTTTTCGCCGGGATAGGCACCCCAGACCAGCGACTGCGCGAGCCAGCCGGTATGGCCGTCGAAGGTCATTTCGCACCACTGGCCATCGCAGGACTTGATCGTGCCCATCACCCCCGGTTCGAGGATCGCGATGACGCCTGCGTCTTTTGCCGGGTCGTCAAGGAGGTTGACGCGAGCGTCCTTGCCGCGCTGCCAGGGGGCGACGATCGCCGTGCGACGGCCCGAAAGCAGCGACTGATTGATCCAGCCTTCCGAGCCGTCGGCATCACGCACACGGCGCCACGTATCGAACTCCTGGATGATCTCCATCGGCAGGCCTGGCTTCATATACATCCAGTCGACGGAATAATTGACGCCCGGCCCAACGCGCGAGTTGACGCGGCCGGATTTCAGGCTGACGAAGCGCGGCAGCGGCAAGCCGCTTGGTCCGAGCGTGACGCTCTGGGCGGGTGCGGCGGCACTTTGCGCCATCACCAGTGGGCTATGGATGAGAGCGCCGAGGAATGCTGCACTGAGGGTCAGGCGGAGCGACGCGAAACCAGACACTTTCGTTCCTTTCGGCGCCGGCCCATCGGCCTTCGCCCCTTTTTCTTTGTCTTCGGCGGAACCGCTTGTTACATGAATGACCGGTACCGCGATCGGCTCTCAGTTTCGCCGTTCTTGGTTAAAGAGGTCTCAACGAGATCGGGTTCGAGGAAAACAATGGCAGGCAAAAAGAAGCCCCTCGTCGTCATCACGCGCAAATTGCCCGACCCGGTCGAGACCCGCATGCGCGAGTTGTTCGACGCCCGCTTGAATGTGGAGGACAGGCCGATGACGCAGCCGGAACTGGTGGCTGCGGTCAAGGAGGCCGACGTGCTGGTGCCGACCGTGACCGATAATATCGACGCGGCGCTGATTGCCCAGGCCGGCGACAACCTCAAGCTGATCGCCAATTTCGGCAATGGCGTAGACAAGATCGACGTTGCGGCAGCGGCCAAGAAAGGCATCACCGTGACCAACACGCCGAACGTGCTGACCGAAGATACGGCCGACATGACCATGGCGCTGATGCTGGCCGTACCGCGGCGGCTGGCCGAAGGCGCCAACGTGCTGACCGGGGACAAGAAATGGGCGGGCTGGTCGCCGACCTGGATGCTCGGCCGGCGCATTTGGGGCAAACGGCTCGGCATTGTCGGCATGGGTCGCATCGGCACCGCCGTCGCCAGGCGCGCCAAGGCGTTTGGCCTCTCGATCCACTACCACAACCGCCACCGCGTACTGCCGGCAATCGAGGACGAGTTGGAAGCCACGTATTGGGAGAGCCTTGACCAGATGCTCGCCCGCATGGACATTATCTCGGTCAATTGTCCATCGACACCGGCAACCTTCCACCTGCTTTCGGCGCGGCGGCTGGCGCTTCTGCAACCGTCAGCTTACATAGTCAACACCGCGCGCGGCGATATCATCGATGAGGAATCGCTGGTCAAGCTCATCCATGACGGCAAGATCGCCGGCGCCGGCCTCGACGTCTACGAGCACGAGCCGGCGCTGAACAGCAAGCTGCTGAAACTCGCCCACAAAGGCAAGGTCGTGCTGTTGCCGCATATGGGCTCGGCGACGCTCGAAGGCCGTATCGACATGGGCGAGAAGGTAATCATCAACATCCGCGCCTTCTTCGACGGTCATCGCCCGCCCGACCGCGTGCTGCCGCTGCGGGCGTGACCGGCCATCGTGGCAGCGAATTCTGGTCGCGGCAGCTGCCTGCTCGCTTTTGGATAGCGTTTGCTTACAAAAGCACCTTGCGCATGGTGATTGAGGTCGGCCGGTCGTAACCTTTGTGTGCTGTCCGTTCGGTTTCGCGAAAGCCGAGGCGGGCGAAGGCAGC
The DNA here is from genome assembly GCF_040319695.1 of Mesorhizobium sp. M0898. Classification (NCBI taxonomy): domain Bacteria; kingdom Pseudomonadati; phylum Pseudomonadota; class Alphaproteobacteria; order Hyphomicrobiales; family Phyllobacteriaceae; genus Mesorhizobium; species Mesorhizobium sp. M0898. The sequence continues at coordinate 93,906 of NZ_JAMYOE010000006.1, forward strand.
GTGGTTTCCAGTCAGTTCGACCCGGGTCTGGAGCTCGATGGCGGTCCTGTTGCGGCTGCGGGCAAGATCTTCGACGGCCTGCATCAGCTGTTTTCCGACGCCTTGTCCCTGAAGCGTCGGCTCGACCGCGAGCTTTCCAATATAGAGGTCGTCTGCGCGCTTCAGGACGAAGACGCAACCGACGATCTCGTTTCCCTTCAGTGCCAGGAATGCTGTCTCCTCCAGCGCTCTAGCCCTGAGATTTTCAACGGTGAGCCGATGCGCCGAGGACGGCGGGTCAACAACCTCGTCCATAAAGGCGAAGGCGCGCATGACCAGCGCCAGCACCTCGTCCCAACGGTCGAAATCGGCCGCAAGCTGCACGATGGAAACGTCGGCAGGCAGGCTCATGGGCTGGTTCGCTTGTAGCGGATCGTGTCGAAGCGTGCCGCCAGCGCATCGTAGAGCAGCAGTCGTCCGACCAGCGGCTCGCCAATCCCGGTGATCAGCTTGATCGCTTCCATGGCTTGCAGCGTGCCGATGACCCCGGTCAGCGCGCCGACAATGCCGGCCACCGCGCAGGATGGCACAAGTCCCGGCGGCGGCGCCTCGGGAAAGAGATCGCGGTAGCTTGGGTTCAACTTGCCGTCCGGGCCGGTTTCGAATGGCTTCAGTACGGTGACCGAGCCGTCGAAGCGGCCAACGGCGGCATGCACGAGCGGCCGGCTTTCCGCGGCGCAGGCGTCGGCCACCGCGTAGCGTGTCTCGAAATTGTCGGAGCCGTCAACGACGATGTCATAACGGGCAATGAGGGTAGGGGCGTTGTCGACGGTCAGCCTGAAATTGTGCTCTTCCACGACGACGTTTGGATTGATGCGGATGATCGCCGCTCTGGCACTGTCGGTTTTTGCCATGCCGACCATGTCCGTGCCGTGGATCACTTGTCGTTGCAGGTTGGAAAGCGAAACGATGTCGTCGTCGACGATACCGAGAGTGCCAATCCCTGCGGCGGCGAGATATTCGAGCACAGGCGCTCCCAATCCGCCGGCGCCAATGACGAGCACCCGCGCCCGCTTCAGCCGCTGCTGGCCGGCGCCGCCGATCTCGGGCAGCACGATGTGGCGGGCGTAGCGTTCGAGCTCTTCATCGGTGAGGGCGGCTGTGATCATCGCCGGACCATATAGCGGAGGAAAAAGCTTGTCAGGTATCAATGCATGCCGCTCAGAAGTGCGCCATGAACCAAGTTCAAATGGTCGGCCTGACCGTGCCGTGATCGACGGTCAGGAATTGCGCGCGTCCCTTGAGGCTGTCAAACAACGCGGCATCGGTCCCGGTCATGAAGGCCTGGCAGTTTAGTTCCTCCAGGATCGAGAACAAGGCCGCCCGTCGACCGCCGTCGAGATGGGCGGCGATCTCGTCGAGCAGCAGGATCGGTGTCATGCCCGACATCTCACCGGTTAGCCGCGCATGCGACAAGACAATGCCGACCAGCAGCGCCTTCTGCTCGCCGGTCGAACAGAGCTCGGCCGGCATCGCCTTGGGCCGGTGGCGCACCACGAGGTCGGAACGGTGCGGGCCGTCGAGCGTGCGTCCGGCGGTGCGGTCGCGGTCGCGCCCCTGGGCAAGCGCACGACGGAACCGTTCCTCTACGTCGACGGCCGGCAAAATACCGAGTTCGCCTTCCAGTTCGCCAGAGATGCCGATGTCGGCTTGCGGAAACGGTCCGTCGCCGGGCAGCCGGTCGATCATGGCGGCGAGCAGGCGCACCAGTTCGGCACGCGCCGCGGCAATCGCCACGCCGGTCTCGGCCATTTGCATCTCGATCGCATCGAACCAGGCACCGTCGCGTGAACCGTCGGCGAGCAGTCTGTTGCGGCCGCGCATTGCCTTTTCGTAGTCAAGCGCGCGCTGGCCGTGGCCAGGATCGATCGCCAGCACCAGCCGGTCTAGGAAGCGCCGGCGGTCGGCAGCCGGCCCGGGGAACAGGCCGTCCATGGCCGGTGTCAGCCAGACCACGCGCAGCCATTCCAGCATGTCTTCGGCTGAGCGTGCCGTCGCGCCGTTGATCCGCACCCGCCGGCCGGCTTCGCCGTCGCTGCCCGATATTCCGGTACCGATCTCGACCTGGCCTTCCGGCCCGTCAAGCCGGGCATGCAGCGCAAAGCCACCGTCGCCGCCTTCGCGCGCCACCTCGGAATAGGGTGCGCGGCGCAGGCCGCGGCCCGGCGTGAGCAGCGAGATCGCTTCAAGCAGATTGGTCTTGCCGGCGCCATTGTCGCCGGAGAAAACGACAGCGCCGGGATCAAGGTCGATTGCCAACGCCGCATAGTTGCGGAAATTCGTAAGTATGAGCTTACTTATGTACGTCTGCTGCGGTTTTGCAGATCTGGTCACGACAGCAAGATGGCCCCGTTCGGGCCCTACACCCGCATCGGCATCAGCACGTAGAGCGCGGTCTCGTCGGCCATATCGTGGATCAGTGTCGGGGAACCGGCATCCGCCAGCATGAACTTCGCCTCCGTGCCGGTCAGTTGCGCGGCAACGTCGAGCAGGTATTTGGCGTTGAAGCCGATTTCAATCGGATCGGACGAATAGTCGGCCGCCAGTTCCTCGGTGGCACTGCCCGAATCCGGGTTGTTGACCGCAAGCGTGACCTGCCCTTCGGCGATCGAAAGCTTCACCGCCCGGCCGCGTTCGGACGAAATGGTCGAAACGCGATCGACGGCAGCGGCGAAACTCTGGCGATCGATAATCAGCTTCTTGTCGTTGCCGGTCGGAATGACGCGCTGGTAGTCCGGGAAAGTGCCGTCGATCAGCTTGGAGGTCAAGATAACGCTGCCGATGGTGAAACGGATCTTGGTGTCGGACAACTCGGTGGTGACTGCAACATCGGGATCGTCGACCAGCTTTTGCAGCTCGCTGACCGTCTTTCGCGGGATTATGACGCCAGGCATGCCCTCAGAGCCTGCCGGCGCATCGATCTCGGCGCGCGCCAGCCGGTGGCCGTCGGTCGCGACAGAGCGCAGCTTCAGCTTGCCGCCGGCCTCGTGCGTGTGCAGATAAATGCCGTTCAGATAATAGCGCGTCTCCTCGGTCGAGATGGCAAACTGGGTCTTTTCGATGAGGCCCTTTAGTCCGACGGAATCGAGCCGGAAAATATGCGAGAACGACCCGGCTGAAAGCTCGGGAAAGTCGGACTGCGGCAGGCATTGCAGGCGGAAGCTCGAGCGCCCCGACGTCACCGTCATGGCGTTGCCGTCTTCGTCGGTCTTCAGCGCCACCTCCGCGCCGTCGGCAAGCTTGCGCACGATGTCGTAGAGCAGATGTGCCGGGACCGTCGTCGCCCCGCCACGTTCGACCTTTGCCGGCGTTGCTTCGGTCACCTCCAGGTCGAGGTCGGTCGCCTTCATTTCAAGGCTGGCCCCCTCGGCGCTGAGCAGCACGTTCGACAGGATCGGAATGGTATTGCGCCGCTCGACCACGCGGTGAACATGGTTGAGCGACTTCAGGAGATTTGACCGTTCCAGGATAACACGCATGACAAAACAGGCTCGCTTGAATGAATGAACGGGTCTCCGGCAAGCGGCGCCCCGCGAAAGGTCTGAACAGGCTCAGAATCTGCGTAAACTGACAGGAAAAACCCGGCAAACGCAAGCCCGCGCCACCGGTTCGGACCGGCTGCACGGGCTTTCCGGGGATAAAGGGGATAAAAAGGCCGGAGTCCGCGAGCCGGCGTTTTTCGGGCCGTCAGGCCTGGTCGTTGATCAGCCTTCTCAGCAATTCGAGTTCCTGCGCCAGTGTGTTGTCGGCACCGGAAAGATCCTCGATCTTGCGCACCGCATGCAGCACGGTCGTATGGTCACGACCGCCGAACCGCCGCCCGATCTCCGGCAGCGAGCGCGGCGTCATCACCTTCGACAGATACATGGCGACCTGCCGTGGCTTGACGATGGTGCGTGTGCGCCGGTTGGACAGAAGTTCGGTCTTCGACACGTTGTAGTGGCGCGCGACGATGCGCTGGATGTCCTCGATACGCACCCGCTTGGGTTCGCCCGAACGATAGATGTGGCCAAGGATCTCGTCGATGCGGTCGATGGTGATCTGCGGTTCGAAGGATTGGCGAAACAAAAGCTGGTTGAAGGCACCTTCGAGCTCGCGTCCGCTGCCGGTCACCGTGCGGGCGACGTGGTTGAGGATCTCTTCGGAAATATCGAGCGACGCATCGTCGAGCTTGGCGGTGGCAAGCCTGAGCTTGAGCATACCGATACGCATGGCGAAATCCGGGGCTGACATTTCCAGCGCGACGCCGCCGTTGAGGCGCGAGCGGACGCGTGGCTCCAGCGACTCCAATTCCGACGGCGGCCGGTCGGCAGCGACCACCACTTGCTTGGCGCTGTCGAGCAGCATGTTGATTAAATGGCAGAATTCGTGCTGGATCGACTTGCCCTGCAGGAACTGCATGTCGTCGATGATGAGGAGGTCGATGTCGCGCAGCTGTTCTTTCAGCGTCAGTGCGTTGTTGTCGCGGATCGCGGTGGCGAACCGCCACATGAAATACTCAGCCGTCAGATAGACGACCCGCGATTTCGGATTCTGCTTCAGCGATTCTGCGGCGATCGCCTGCAACAGGTGCGTTTTGCCCAGCCCGACCGTCGCGTGCAGAAAGAGCGGATTGAAACGCACCGCGCTCGACTGCGATTCCGCGACCGCCTTGGCGGCGGCAAAAGCCACTCGGTTCGATGGTCCTTCGATGAAGGAGGTGAAAGTGTAGCGTGGATCGAGTGGCGAACCGAGAACATTGTGCCGGAACTCGGTTTCTGCCGGCATCCCCGGGCGGGGTACCGGGACCCGTTCGACCCTGCTGGGGCTCGCCGTGCCCGCAGAGAGCGCGGTTTGCGTCTGCCTGGTCATCTTGCGCGCCGGGGCCACTTCTGGCTCGACGCTGTTGCGGCCCTGCCGTGTGGCGGTGCGAACCACGATCTCGATCTTGAGGATCTCCGGATCCTCGTGCTTCCACAACTCGGTGATGAGATCGAGATAGTGGCCGTTGATCCATGAACGCAGGAATGCGGTTGGCACTGAGATGCGGACAATGCCCTTAGAGGATTCAGCGACCTTCATGCGCCCGAACCAGCTCGAATAGACCTCGGTTCCCAGTCGCGCCTTCAACTGGGCCTTGACCCGATCGAACTTCTGTTCAGCTTCATTGGAAGCCGCCATGTCGTTCCTTCCGATTAACGTTCCAGGAAATGGGAGGTCGCCTGTAAGCTCCCTTTCGATGCCGCCGCTCTGCATGATCGAGTTCCTTGTCTCTTGTACCTGTTTTCCGCCGGGGATGCGCCTCCTGCATCCATGTTTCCGGCGACCGTGTCTTCGCTGCGACACCATCGCCGCCGCCGGCTGATGAATCGCCTCGTTGTCGGTCCGGCGCCGAAGAGCCGATCCGCTTTGGTCATGTCAGGGCAACAAAATGCCGTCCGGCGAAAAACCGCCGGCGCACCGTCGACCTGCCATGTACAATTACGCCAGTCCCCTACCGTATCGAAAAGACAAACCAACCCCGTCCGCGGAGTTAAATCCGCGGTGTAAACTCTGCCAATTTGAGCTGGCCGGTTTCAGGCTGGTCAAGGGCCAAGGGCCCGTCCCTTCGATGGACAGACATTACCGAAATCGCTGTGGATAGGGCAAGGCCACCCCTAACGGATTTTTAAGGAATCTGACTAGGAAGGCACGTTTCGAACGCCATGCCGCAACAGTTGATTTTGACAAAGCCATTGTGATTCAAACCCTTTTCCGGCGAATGTGAAAAAGGCCACACAAATGCGAAATTTTCTGAAATAATTCGCTTGACAGCCAATTGCCGCCTATTGGCCGCAGCCGATGTGAACAAGCTGTGGATCACCATCGGTAAACCTCTGAAAAAAAACAGTAATCTGTGACGCTCGGAAATTTTCGCATTGGCAGTTTCGAAGGCTGCGAATATCAGCGGGTATGTACACGCCGGCAAAGCATTTCGAACTTTGAAATGCACGCGGAGCGCCATTTTGCGGGCTTTCTTTTAAGTACTTGCCGGCAAACGAAAAAAACCCGGCGCGATTGGCCGGGTTTGAAGAAGCGCAGTTCAGGAAAAGATATATTAGGCCGACAGCACCTTGACCCGTTGGGCCAGCCGCGACACCTTGCGCGATGCCGTGTTCTTGTGCACCACGCCCTTGGTCGCGGCGCGCATCAATTCCGGCTCGGCCACCTTGAAGGCAGCCTGTGCGGCCGCCTTATCGCCGGCCGCGAGCGCCTCTTCGACCTGGCGGATGTAGGTCCGGACGCGGGAGCGGCGGTTCTTGTTGATCGCTGCGCGACGGGCGATCTTGCGCGTTGCCTTTTTGGCCGAGGAGGTATTGGCCATGGTGCCTCTCTTCTGATCTGGTGGGCGCTTGCGGGATACCGCAGGGCGCAAAAAACAAACGGGCAGCCACAGGGCCGCCTCGGTTGGTGCGGCTTATAGTTCAGCTTTTCCGGCGCGTCAACGCTGCAGCGCTTTCTTTTTGACCGGCGCCTTCGTCATCTCATCGGTTCGTGAAATTCGGCTTCCGCTTGCCGCTGAAGGCCGCCATGCCTTCCTTCTGGTCATCCAGCGCAAACAGCGAATGAAACAGCCGGCGCTCGAACCGCAGACCCTCGGTGAGCGTCGTCTCATAGGCGCGGTTGACGGCCTCCTTTGCCATCATCACCGACGGCAAGGAAAAACCAGCGATCTTGGCCGCTGCCTTAAGCGCTTCCTCGATCAACTCGCCGGCTGGCACCACGCGCGAGACAAGGCCGGAACGCTCGGCCTCGGCTGCGTCCATCATTCGACCCGTCAGGCACATATCCATCGCCTTCGACTTGCCGACAAAGCGGGTCAGGCGCTGCGATCCGCCCATGCCGGGCATGACGCCCAGCGTGATCTCGGGTTGGCCAAACTTGGCAGTGTCGGCGGCGATGATGAAGTCGCACATCATCGCCAGTTCGCAGCCGCCCCCCAGCGCATAGCCCGCCACCGCCGCGATGATCGGCTTTCGTGCCCGCGTAAATTCTTCCCAGCCGACGAAGAAATCCTGCAGATAGGCATCCACATAGGAGATGGACTGCATTTCCTTGATATCGGCACCTGCCGCGAAAGCCTTTTCCGAACCAGTGATGACCATGGCGCCGATGTCGGCATTGGCGCCCATGCTATTCACCGACGCGACCAGTTCCGCGAGCACTTGTGAATTCAGCGCGTTGAGCGCCTGCGGCCGGTTCAGCGTAATCAGCCCGACCTTGCCGCGGGTTTCGACGATGATGGTTTCATAGCCCATGCTTTGCTCCTCCTCGGTTCTGGTTCAAGCCTGACAGGCCCGGCAGTGGAAGGTCGAACGACCGCTTTGCACGATACGCTCGATGTGGCCGCCACAACCAGGCTTGGAGCAGCCTTCCCCCTCGCGATCGTAAACCGCGAAGGAATGCTGGAAGTAGCCCAGTGATCCATCGGTCTTCATATGATCGCGCAACGACGAGCCGCCGGCGGCGATCGCATCGGCGACGACCGAGCGGATTGCTTCGGCCAGGCGTTCGCTCTGCTCTTTGGCTTTCTTGCCGGCTCTCGCGAGGGTGCCCGCTTCGCGCAGCGGCGACAGGCCGGCCCGCCAAAGCGCTTCCGAGACGTAGATATTGCCTAGCCCGGCAATCAGCCTCTGGTCCAGAAGTGCCGCTTTCAGCGGTGACTTGCGACCTTTCAGCAACGAAGCGAGCAGCGCGCCGTCCAGTGCGTTGCCTGTAGGCTCGACGCCTAATCCCGCCAGCATCGGATGCATGTCGGGCTCGCCTTCCGAAAACAGCATGAACCCGAAGCGGCGCGGGTCGTTGAAGATCACGCGAGAGCGGACGCCGGCAGGGGATGCGATGTCGAAGACGACGTGATCGTGAGCAGTGTTTTTCGAGCGTTCGTGGTGGAACACGCCGGGCGTTGCGCTCTCGTCGGCCGTTTCGATGCGAAACGAACCCGACATGCCGAGATGGCAGATCAGAACCGGGCCGTTGTCCATGTGCATTGTCAGATATTTGGCACGGCGGCCGAGCGCCGCAATCGTCTTGCCGGTCAGCCGCTCCGAAAATCTCTCGGGGAACGGAAACCGCAAATCCGGCCGGCGTGCCTCGACACCGACAATGCGGGCACCTTCAAGGGCCGGCTGCAGACCGCGCCTGACTGTCTCTACCTCCGGCAGCTCAGGCATGGCCACCTATCGTGGCATGGAAGGAGGTGCCGTGACGGCCGCGCGCCAGCCCGAGATGTTCGGCCACGGTTTCGCCGATGTCGGCAAATGTTGTCCTCAGTCCGATGTCTGCGCCTTTGAAACCCGGCCGTGTCCCGATAATCGGAATACGCTCGCGCGTGTGGTCGGTGCCGCGCCACGTCGGATCGTTGCCGTGATCGGCGGTCAAAATGAGCAGATCGCCTGGCCTCAGCCGTGCGAATGCCTCGGGCAGGCGCCGGTCGAAAGCTTCGAGTGCGGCGGCATACCCCGCAACGTCGCGCCGATGCCCGAACTCGGTGTCGAAGTCGACAAAGTTTGCGAAGACGAGGTCGCCGTCGCGGGCGTCTTCCATGGCACCAAGCGTTTTGTCGAACATCGCCATGTTGCCGGCAGCCTTGCGGACTTCCGAGATCCCCCGATGGGCGAAAATGTCGCCGATCTTGCCGATCGCGATAACCCGGCTGCCGCGCGCCGTCAGCCGGTCGAGCAGCGTCGGTTCCGGTGGCGGTACGGCATAGTCGCGACGATTATGCGTTCGCTCGAACGTGGCGGCGGTTTCACCGATAAACGGCCGCGCGATGACGCGGCCGATATTCAGCGGATCGACGAGCCTGCGCACCACTTTGCAGAACTCGTAAAGCCGTTCCAGGCCGAAATGAACCTCATGCGCGGCGATCTGCAGGACGGAGTCGATCGAGGTGTAGCAGATCGGCTTGCAGGTGCGGATATGGTCTTCGCCGAACCGTTCGATAATCTCGGTGCCCGGAGCATGGCAATTGCCGAGGATGCCAGGCACCTTCCCTTCACGCACCATTGCTTCGGTCAACTCGGCCGGAAAGGCGGGAATCTTGTCTGGGAAGTAACCCCAGTCGAAACGGACCGGCAGGCCGGCTATTTCCCAATGGCCCGATGGCGTGTCCTTGCCGCTCGAAACCTCTTGGGCCGCGCCGTGAAAGGCGGCGGCAAGCGGTGCACTGCCGGCATTCTCAAACCTGAAACCCGTTGCCGTTGCCGCGGCCTGGCCGAGACCGAGCGCGAGCATGTTTGGTACAAGAAGGGGTCCGGCACGCAGGCCTTCGCGGTCGGCGCGGCCTTCTGCGCAGGCCCGCGCGATGTGTGCGAACGTATTGGAGCCGGTGTCGCCATAACGTTCGGCATCGGCCGCGCCGCCGATGCCGAAGGAGTCGAGGACAAAAAGGAAGGCGCGTGCCATCGAAAGGTTCATCATTGCCTGTGTGTTGGCTCAGACATAGGGTTCCGCGCCGCCATTGGCAATTCGGAAACCCAAACAGCACGGCTTGGCGTGCTGGTCCCCGGAGAGACGAATCGCAGCATGGTCGATCTGCGGATGGAAATGCGCGGCGCGGAGCTCGCATGAGGCTTGCCCTGACAGCATTCGCCACCGTACTGGCTTTGCTGCTGGATGCGTCTTGCACAAACCTGGCGCGAGCCGATTGGCGCGATGTTATCGGAACGTTCCGTATCGGTATCGTCGTCGAACCGTGCCGGTCCGAGGGACTATGTGCTGGCTGCAGCCATCGTGCGTCTAGTCTCGGCCCGCGGTCGCAAGCAATAGCAACAGACCGGTTAGCGGGCTTCAGGCGTCAGCAATCGCTGCACGGAATGGTCGGGCTCCTGCGCGGCCGCAGATAATATGTTTCCGCCATCGATATCGAATTGAAGACCGAGCTCAACCCGAACCGGCTTTGGCCGTCCGCCGACCAGGTAATGATTGGCTTGTAGGCGAGATCGCTTTCGACCCGGATGAGGAACGTGCCTTTGATCTTGAGCGCGCTCGGGACCGTCGTGGTGGAATCCTTGACCGCGTCGACGCTAGAGACGCCATCGACCAGTTTGCGCGACCACACGACCAGGACTTTCGGCGTCGTCTCGTTCGTCACCTGTATCGCCGTAATAATGATCTTCGGTTTCGAGCGGTTGTAGGGCTGGAGCGTGGAACTGCCGATCGCCATGATGGCATCGACATCGGCCGCCTTGACGGTCTGCTGCTGCGTGACGAGGTCCGCTACCATGCTGCCGATGCGGCTGACCTTCTTGCTGGTCTCGATGGCTTGCGAGGCCTCCATTGTCATAAAGTACATGATCAACAGGACAGGCACGATGAGGGCAAACTCGACAGCCGCAATACCGCGGCGGTCCGAGCAAAGTCGGACTGCTCTTGTACAAATCCCTGCGATGCCCAGCTGTGCCCCCGCACGAATCATGGCTTTGCCCTTTTCAAGCGACTACGTGGTTCAGTTGTCGAACGGCTCGTTCTGCCAAGTGATCGAAGCAAAATGCAGCGTTTTGCCGTCCTTCAGGTTGGCCATCGATTTGGCCATGAAGTCGGTCATCACCGGCCATTTGTAAAAAACACGCAGCATGTTTCTCGACTCCGCCAGGCCAGGTGCGACGGTGAAGGTCTGTGTGCTCGTGCCTTTGGTCAGCACGACGTCGCCATCCTGGATCTTGAAACCGGCCAGCGCCGCATCGGCGAAGGTCGGATATTCGCGCAAGTCCACCAGCAATCCGGGACAGGTCTTGGCGACCATGATCTCCAATTTGGTGCAGATCATATCCCGCAGCTTGGTGCCGGACACATCGGTCGGTCTTAATTGGCCGGTACGCAGCTGGCGCGCGATGTCGTCGGTTGCGTTTGCCATCACTTCCTGTGCGGCAAAAGAAATGCAGCTCTCCAGGATGGCGAAGACAAGAAGCGCGAAAGGAATTGCAAGCATGGCGAATTCGATCGCCGTGCTTCCGCGGCGGTCGCCCAAAAACCGTCTTGGAGAACCTGCTCGTCCTGCCTTGCTCATGTCCGCTGCCCGCCGATGCCGCTTCTGTATCGGTCCACCCTTAGTCGGAACCGATTGAAGTCCGGTTGGAATGACCGTTAAATTCAACGGGAAGGCCTTAACCCGGCGATAACCGAAGCACGTTCCCGCCAAAGACGGAGACGTCGGCTAGCTAATGCACGGCGCTCATTTCGGCTTCAGAGGCCTTCTCGGCATCGCTCTTATACGAGCTTTCGCAATATGGCGCGCAGGACATGGTCTGTACTTCGGAACGCCGATAGATGCGCACCGACGACGCTGCCTGGCGCACGACGGTTATTTGCTCATCGACGATCGGATTGCCCTGCTGGTCGAGGACGACGAGATTGGTGACGCCAAATCCCTTGCCGGTCAGTACGATCGTCGATGCGTCCTGCACGGAGGCGTCGGCGATCGCCGGATTGCCGACGACAATCGTATCGGCGGCGCGCGACAATTTGATGATCTTTGCCTGGTTCATCGTCACCTCGATGCCGGCGCCGGCCTTGGCTGGAAAGGCGAAAGCCGCTGCGGCAAAAAGCACGGCAACTGGAAATGATGATCTCGGCCCGGCCATTGAGGCGCCCCCTGGCAAACTGTTCAACGGAACATGAACGAGATTGGTGAACCAACCGTTAAGCGGCTGGAATTCAGGATCAAGCCGGAACCGGCATTGGGCCTAGCCGGCACGGCTGAAACGTCTTTGCCGAATTGCGCCTGTTGCGCCTTTTGTCGGCCGAGGCCCTGGCGGCGGGTATTTTAGTTCTGGGTTAACCACGCAATGTCGTCGAAGCGGGAAAGGAATCGGTAAGCCTGTTTATTAAGCCGATTGAAACAGCTTCTCCTTAGATTCGCAGTATCCGATCAGCCACCAAGAGAAGTTGACGGAAGTGCTGTAACAATTGGAGTAGGAGCTCGAATGTCTAACCTCATCGCACGTTTTGTGAAGGACGAATCCGGCGCGACCGCTATCGAATACGGTCTGATCGCCGCTCTTATCGCACTCGCCATCATGGTCGGCGCCGGCCAGCTCGGCAACTCGCTGAACGCCAAGTTCACCGCCATCTCCACTAAGGTGAACGGTAGCTGACCGTAACGGGTTCGGTTGTTCTGAAATAAGGGCCGCCGCACTGGCGGCCCTTATTTAGTCCTGGTATGAATTGAAATTTAGGCCTCATCAGTCGTTAGTCGAATAGGATTGGGTTGGGGCCAGATGCAATTGGGTCATAGGCGCGCCGATGCTTGAAGCCGTGATCTTCGTCGTATTTCCGTTCTGCATGCTTTTTGCCGCGATCTCCGACATGCTTTCGATGACGATCGCCAATCGCGTGCCGGTGTTGCTTGTGGTCGTCTTCGCCTTGGTTGCGCCTTTGACCGGTATGGACTGGGCCACCTATGGCTGGCATTTCGCCGCCGCCGGCCTGGTTCTCGCGGTGACGTTCGGCCTGTTCGCGCTGGGCGGCATGGGCGGCGGCGACGCCAAGCTTCTGGCTGCCACTGCCATGTGGATGGGACTGAACATCCATCTCATCGAATACCTCGTCGCCTCGACATTCATCGGCGGCCTGCTGACGCTAGCCATCCTCGCCTATCGAAAATCGCCGCTTGCCGCCGTCACAAGCCATAATCCGTTCCTGCGCCATTTCGCCGATGAGGCCACCGGCGTTCCGTACGGCATCGCGCTTGGCATTGGCGGTCTGCTCACCTATTCCGACTCGCCATTGATGGCCTGGGCACTTACCAGGCTGGCGGGCTGAATTTCACTTTACGCGGTTGGCGCCGAGCAGGCGAGTTGGCCACGTTTTCCTTCGGGCCGGGCTTGTCGGTCCAATTTATATAAACGTTAAATTAATCACGATCGTAAGTATAACATTAACCTTGTTTTGACGATTGCCGCTGCAAAGTCCCGCTTGGCTACGTGGTTTGCCAAGGCGAGGTTCGGACAGATGCCAGCATCCCGATTGATTATTCTGAGCGTGGCGATAGCCGCGGCCGGTGGTGCAGGCTATGTCGCGAAGAACATGGTCGTGGCTCCGCCGCCTCCGGTTGTCGATTCCGGTCCTCAGGCGCCGGCGATCGCGCTGCAGGATGTGCTTGTTCTTTCCGGCGACGTTCCGATGGGCAGTCCGCTTGAAAACAACATTTCCTGGGAGTCATGGCCGTCCGCAGGCATCAACGCAAATTTCATCACCCGCGCCGCCGAGCCTGAAGCGCTGGACAAGCTGAAGGGCGCCGTCGCTCGCGTGGCGCTCTACGCCGGCGAGCCGCTGCGGCGCTCGAAGCTGATCGGTGAAGGGCAAAGCTTCATGTCGTCGATCCTGCCCTCCGGCATGCGGGCCGTTGCCACAAGCATCTCGGCCGACACCTCGGCCGGTGGCTTTATTCTTCCCAACGATTTCGTCGACGTCATCATGACCCGCCGAGCCGATCCCGCCAATGGCGGTGGTCCGGGCTTCACGACCGAAACTATCCTGAAGAACATTCGCGTCCTGGCGATCGACCAGACCATTCAGGAGGACGAGGAAGGTAAGAAGACCAGGGTTGGCCAGACCGCCACCCTGGAACTGACGCCGCAGCAGTCCGAGATCATCACCGTCGCACAGCAGATGGCGGATCGCCTGACATTGGCGCTGCGCTCGATCAAGGACAGCCAGGACAAGAATGTGGGCGAAGCCGATTACCTGGTTTCCGGCAATGGCCGGCGCGGAACAGTGCGGTTGATCAAGTCGGGCGAAGTTTCCGAAGTGGGGGCAAGGAAATGAGGCTAAAAACCAAACTGCCGCTCATCCTGGCTGCGGCGATCGGCCTGTTTCTCCTTGGAACGAATGCATATGGCATTGTCGATGCCAGTGCGGCGGGCAATGCCAGGGTGACGGCTTCGACCGCCACCCAGCGGGTTAAGCTCGGACTGAACAAGTCGGTGGTCATCGACCTCCCGAGCGATGCCTACGACATTCTCGTCGCCAACCCCGCTGTAGCCGACGCGGTGACCCGCACCGCCAGGCGCATCTATCTGTTTGGAAAGGCGGTCGGCGAGACAAATATCTTCGTCTTTGGCCCGAATGGCGAGCAGATCGTCAGCCTTGACCTAGCGGTCGAACGTGACGTCGCCGGGCTGGAGGATTATATCAAGCGCTTCATCCCGTCATCGGAGGTCAAGGTCGAGTTGCTGAACGACAACGTCGTTCTGACCGGAACCGTGGACACTCCTCTGGACGCCAAGCGCGCGGCCGATCTGGCAACTATTTTCGTGTCCGGCGGCGAGGCAACCACGGGTCAATATTCGCAGACCGCTGCCGGCGGTTCGGCTGAAGCCGGCGTCGCGATCGATAACCCGGATGCCGAGCGCCGCGTCAGCAAGATCGTCAACCTGCTGCAGATCATCGGCGACGACCAGGTGACGCTGAAGGTGACGGTCGCGGAAGTCAGCCGCTCGGTGATGAAGCAGCTCGGCGTCAACATGGTGGGCAACGGCAGCAGCAACGGCATCAGCTGGGGCGCGGTAAGCGACAATTTCACTGGTTTGGGCAAGTCGCTGTCGAACTCGGGCCTCTCTATCGGGAGCTCGACGCTGCAGGCCTACATCAATGCCATGGAACAGTCCGGTGTCATGAAAACCCTCGCCGAACCAACATTGACGGCCGTATCCGGCGAGAAGGCGACCTTCAAGGTTGGCGGCGAATACAACATGGTGACCAGCGTTTCCCAAGCCGTATCAAACGATAACCAGACCGGTCTGAAGACGTATTCGGTCGAGAAGATCGAATACGGCATTGGCCTGGAATTCCAGCCGGTGGTGCTGTCTCCCGGCCGTATCAGCCTGAAAGTCAGAACCTCGGTTTCCGAGCCGACAACGGAGGGATCTGTGTCTTTGTCCGAAGGCGTAACGAGCCCGGGCATGAATGCCCTGTCGCTCCGCAAGCGCTTGGCCGACACAACAGTGGAACTGCCTTCGGGCGGCTCGATGATGATTGCCGGCCTTGTCCGCGATGATCTCAGGCAAGCTGTCAACGGCTTGCCCGGTCTGACAAAGATTCCAGTGCTTGGCGCGCTGTTCCGCAGCAGGGATTTCGTTCGCAACGAGACCGAGCTCGTCATCATCATTACGCCCTATCTGGTGAAGCCGGTGGCGCGCAACGATCTTGCCAAGCCGGATGACAATTTCAACGCCGCCAGCGATGGCGCCGGCATTTTCCTTGGCCGCGTCAACCGTGTCTACGGCACCATGCAGACCAACAAGCCCAACGGCCGTTACCACGGCGTTGTCGGCTTTATCTACAAGTAAGCGGGGAAGCGGTCATGTCTAAGGCAACATCGAAGGCACGGGCGATCACCGCGACGCGGTCAGTCCATTCGCGAATCTGGCGGCCGGCCGTTCCCATTATGGCGATCGCGGTGGCGGCATTGCTGGCCGGCTGCGCCAATCGCGACAGCGTCACGGTGGGTGCCATACCGGACGATTATCGCACCACCCATCCGATCGTCATAGCTGAGAAGATACAGAAGATCGACCTTCCGGTCGGCGCCGGCGACCGTGGCATGACCAGATCCCAACGTGACACGCTCCTGGGCTTCCTGGACGGATACGACAGGAGCGCGGCTCCGGTGCTGACGATCGAGATTCCGAGCGGCTCAGCCAACGAAATCGCAGCGGCCGCGGCCGGCCGCGATTTCGCCAGGCTGGCCATAGCCAGCGGCATCAGCCGGAAGCGGATCGACATGCGGTCCTATCAGTCTGTTTCGGCCGAAGCGTCCGCACCGGTCCGTGTTGCCTACGTCTCGGTGAAGGCTCAGACGGATAAATGCGGGCGCTGGCCCGAAGACCTGCTGCAGACTTCGGAAAACAAGCACTATGCCGATTTCGGCTGTTCGTATCAGAACAACCTGGCTGCCCAGATGGCCAATCCGTCCGATCTGATCGGGCCACGCAAGCCGACCCCGATCGACGCGGAAAATCGCGGCGCGGTGATCGACGTCTATCGTGACAGAGGTATTTCGGACGAATTCCTCGGCAATTCGGAAGTCGAATATTAACGAGTGTTGAGGCTCAACAAACCCTAAGCCGCGCAAGTCACGGAAAGTGATGACAATGAGCAATCTTGCCTATGACACAGAGGTACCGGGCGGCGAAACCTCGGAGCAGGATATTGCCGCGATGCAGGCGTTGCGGCCGATCCCGCGCATTTCGATCCAGGCATTTTGCGAGACCGAAGGCGTAGCCAATCCGGTCGAGCGCGCCGGCGAGGATCGCCGCATGGCCAAGGCCCATTTGAAGGTGCATATGGGGGGCATCCCCACCGCTATCGAATTCTATCAGTCGGCGCCGACGCCGAACCTGATCCTGCTTGAATCGCGCAGCGAGCCGAAGCTGTTGCTGGAACAACTCGCCCAGCTCTCCGAGCATTGCGACCCGACCTCCAAGGTGGTGGTTGTCGGCCACTACAACGATGTCGGCCTGTACCGCGAACTCATCCGTTCGGGCATTTCCGAGTATGTCATCGCGCCCGTATCGATGGCCGACATCGTCAGCGTGGTGTCTTCGATCTTCGTTGATCCGGAAGCTGAGCCGATCGGCCGCTCGATTGCCTTCATCGGCGCCAAAGGCGGCGTCGGCTCCTCGACCATAGCCCATAATGTGGCCTGGGCCATGTCGTCGCTTTTCAAATCCGAAGTGGTTGTCGCCGATCTCGACCTCGCCTTCGGAACGGCCAATATCAATTTCGACCAGGATCCGGCGCAAGGCATTGCCGAGGCAGTCTTCTCGCCGGAACGCGTCGACGAGGTCTATCTCGACCGGCTGCTCGCCCAATGCGCCGAGCACCTGTCGCTGCTTGCGGCCCCTTCGACCCTGGAGCGGGTCTACGATTTCGATCCCGACGCCTTCACCCAGCTTATCGACATAGCCCAGCGTAGCGCGCCGCTCCTCGTGCTCGATGTTCCCCACGTGTGGGCCGGCTGGACCAAGAACACGCTGGTCAAGGCCGACGAGATCGTCATCACGGCAACGCCCGAACTGGCCAATCTGCGCAACACGAAGAACCTGGTCGACATGCTGAAGCGGCTTCGTCCGAACGATCCCGCGCCAAAGCTTGTGATCAACCAGGCCGGTGTGCCGAAACGTCCTGAGATTACGCCGTCCGACTTCTCCGAATCGCTCGGCCTTTCGCCGATGTCGGTTATCCCGTTCGAGCCGCTTTTGTTCGGAAATGCTGCCAACAACGGACGTATGCTCGGTGAGATGGATGCCAAGAGTCCGGTTGTCGCCACGATCAACGAGATCGCCCATGTGCTGACAGGGCGCAGCGAAATCAAGATGAAGAAGAAGGCTGGCCTCGGCAACCTGATCGGCAAGCTTTCGCGCAACAAGAAGTGATGCCTCAGCGGTGGAATTGGTAAGCGATCATGTTTGGTAAAAGAGGCAGCGACGACGGCAACCGGACCATTCCGGAATTCCGTCAGCCAGCACCCGCGCCTGCCGCGCTGGCGGCCGCGAACCCTGTGGAAGCGGCCATAGCTGCCAGGCCGGCGGCGCTGCCGCCATCCGGCGCGCCTGCCGCGCCGACGGTTCGCCGTGCGGTCGAGCCGCCGCCATTGGCGCCGGAGCCGAAAAGTATCCAAC
This sequence comes from Mesorhizobium sp. M0898, assembly GCF_040319695.1. Taxonomy (NCBI): domain Bacteria; kingdom Pseudomonadati; phylum Pseudomonadota; class Alphaproteobacteria; order Hyphomicrobiales; family Phyllobacteriaceae; genus Mesorhizobium; species Mesorhizobium sp. M0898. Next base: position 111,590 of record NZ_JAMYOE010000006.1, read on the forward strand.
GCCAAAAGAGCGAAACCTACTACGACACCAAAAGCCAGGTCTTCGCCGCACTCATCGATACGATAGATCTGTCGCAGCTCGCCAAACTCGATCCCGAAAGCGCGCGCGAGGAAATCCGCGACATTGTCAACGACATCATCGCGATCAAGAATTTCGCGATGTCCATCGCCGATCAGGAAGAGCTTCTCGAGGATATCTGCAACGACGTTTTGGGCTACGGGCCGCTTGAGCCACTGCTTGCCCGCGACGATATTGCCGACATCATGGTCAATGGCTCCAAGAACGTCTACATCGAAGTCAACGGCAAGGTCGAGCAGACCGGCATCCGTTTCCGCGACAACCAGCAGCTCCTCAACATCTGCCAGCGTATCGTCAGCCAGGTTGGCCGCCGCGTCGATGAATCAAGCCCGATCTGCGATGCGCGTCTTCCTGATGGCTCCCGTGTCAACGTCATCGCACCGCCCCTGGCTATCGACGGCACCGCACTTACCATCCGCAAGTTCAAGAAGGACAAGCTGACGCTCGACCAGCTGGTCAAGTTCGGCTCGATTTCTCCGCAAGGGGCCGAGATTCTCAAGATCATCGGGCGTGTCCGCTGCAACATTGTCATCTCGGGCGGTACCGGCTCAGGCAAGACGACGCTGCTCAATTGCCTGACCAACTATATCGACCGCGAAGAACGCGTCATCACCTGCGAGGACTCAGCTGAGCTGCAATTGCAGCAGCCGCATGTGGTGCGTCTCGAAACCCGTCCGCCCAACCTCGAAGGCGAGGGCGAAGTGACCATGCGCGACCTGGTCAAGAACTGTCTGCGCATGCGCCCCGAACGTATTATCGTCGGCGAAGTGCGCGGACCCGAAGTGTTCGACCTGCTGCAGGCGATGAACACCGGCCATGACGGCTCGATGGGAACGATCCACTCGAACAGCCCGCGCGAATGCCTCAACCGCATAGAGTCGATGATCGCCATGGGCGGCTACACGCTGCCGCAAAAAACCGTGCGCGAGATCGTCGTCGGCTCCGTCGACGTGATCATACAGGCTGCACGCCTGCGCGACGGATCGCGGCGTATCACCCACATCACCGAGGTAATCGGCATGGAAGGCGACGTCATCATCACCCAGGACATCGTTCTCTATAACATCAAGGGCGAGGACGCGAACGGCAGGCTGCTGGGCGAGCACGTGTCGACTGGCATCGGCCGTCCGCATTTCTGGGAGCGCGCCCGCTACTACGGTGAGGAGCAGCGCCTCGCGGTTGCGCTCGAGGCGATGGAGAAACGCGCTGATTGATCCGTCTGGAAGCGTGGGGGCCAGGGTCGATGTTCGGAATTGACGGCACCGTATTGGCATTCGTCGTGCTCGCCGGCTTCAGCGCCGGCGCTGTGGCCTATGCTTTCTTGTTCAACCGGATTAGCACCGAGAAGCAGGTCGGCAAGCGGCTTGAATCGATCAAGACCGCCGAGACGGATCGTTCCGTCGTCAAGGCGTCGCGCGATCGCGTGGCGGAAGCGGCCAAGCGTCGCAAGTCCGTCCAGGATTCGCTGAAGGATCTCGATCAAAAGCAAAAGTCCAATCAGAGCCTGGTCAAGAAGCCACCGCTGAAGATCCAAATCCGCCAGGCCGGCATGAAGATCTCGCTTGAGCGCTTCTATGTCTACTCGGCGGTCTGCGGCGTCGTATTGACGGCTCTTGTATATTTCATCGGTGCACCGTTGCTGGTCTTGCCGGCTGCGCTGCTGGTCGGCGTCTTGGGTCTGCCCCGCTGGTTCGTCTCGTTTCGCCGCGCGCACCGCGTCAAGGCGTTCCTCAACGAATTTCCGAACGCGCTCGACATCATCGTGCGTGCGGTAAAATCCGGCCTGCCGCTGAACGACGCCGTGCGTCTGATCGCCAACGAATCCCCCGAGCCGGTCAAGACCGAGTTCCGCCGCATAGTCGATTCGCAGCAAATGGGTTTGTCGATCCCCGACGCGGCCATGCGCATGCCAGAAACGATGCCGTGCACCGAGGCGAGCTTCTTCGGCATCGTCATCCAGATTCAGTCTCAGGCCGGCGGCAATCTTTCCGAAGCGCTGGGCAATCTTTCGCGCGTGCTTCGCGACCGCAAGAAAATGAAAGGTAAGGTCCAGGCATTGTCCATGGAAGCCAAGGCATCCGCCGTGATCATCGGCGCGTTGCCTTTCGTCGTCGCCTTTCTCGTCTATTTGACGAGCCCGAACTACATCATGCCCCTCTTCATCACCAGCACCGGCCATCTGATCCTCGGTTGTTCCGGCATCTGGATGTCGATGGGCGTCCTGGTAATGCGCAAGATGATGAATTTCGAAGTCTAGGACTCGCTATGACCGATCACGTCATCAGAACTCTCACCGACCCGTCCCTGCTGATCGCACTGCTGGTCGGCATCGCGGTGTTTGCGACCGTCTTCACGCTGCTGCCCGCTTTTGGCGGGAACCAGCTCAAGGCGCGCATGAAATCCGTAGCGCTGGAGCGCGATGAGCTGCGCGCCAAGCAGCGCGCGCGGCTGGCAGTCGAAGCCGACCGCCGCCGCAAGGGCCTGCGCGAAGAACAGTCGGTCGGCATGCGCAATATTGTCGATCGCCTGGATCTCAGGCGTGCGCTGGCGGATGAAGGTACCTTGCAGAAATTGAAAGTGGCGGGTTTTCGCGGGCAAAATCCGCTGACGCGCTTCCTTTTCTTCCGTCTCGTCCTGCCCTTCTTCGGCTTTGCATTGGCGGCGATGTATCTGTTCGTGCTCGGCGGATTGCCCGAGCAGCCGCTTTTCGTGAAGCTGTTCGTGTGCATCGTGGTAGCCTATGCGGGATTTTACGCGCCGGTGCTCTACGTCAACAACCGCGCTACCAAGCGCAAGCAATCGATTCAGATGGCGTGGCCGGACGCGCTCGACCTGTTGCTGATATGCGTCGAGTCCGGCATGTCGGTGGAAGCGGCGCTTCGCAAGGTCGCCGATGAGATCGGCGCGCAATCGGTGGCATTGGCGGAAGAATTCATCCTGACAAACGCCGAGCTTTCCTATCTGCAGGAGCGCAAGCAGGCCTACGAGAACCTTGCAAGCCGAACTGGCCTGGAATCCGTCAGGTCGGTGTCCCAGGCGTTGGTTCAGGCCGAGCGCTACGGCACGCCCGTGGCGCATGCATTGCGGGTGCTTGCCAGTGAGAGCCGCGACATGCGCATGAATGCCGCCGAGAAGAAGGCGGCCGCGCTGCCGCCGAAGCTCACCGTGCCGATGATCCTGTTCTTCCTGCCGGTGCTGTTCGCCATCATTCTGGGTCCCGCCGGCATCCAGGTGAGCCAGCGCGGCATCTTTGGCGACCAGCCGAAATCAAGCAGCGAGTAGCGCCAGCGGCGTTGCCAGAAACGCTGATACGATTCAGAGCCACGCTGCCGGTGCAGCGCGGCTCTTTGCGTTAGACATGTTGCGGAATTCGCGCGCCGGTTAGGCGCTCGAAGCGGTCAGTTGGTGGCGGGCTTTGCCTTGTCCTGGTCCTTGAGCTGGCTCCAGGCATTCTGCTGCGCCAGCATCTGGCGAAGGTAAGCGACGTTAGCCTGCGCCTGATCCGGCGACAGCTCTTGCGAGGCGATCTTCTCTGCCTCGTCGAAACGGCCTTGCAGACCGACGACCAGCGCAAGGTTCTGGCGGACGCGGCTATCTGCATTCGGCTGCTGGGCGGCTGAGCGCATATAGGTTTCGGCTGTGCGCAAATCACCTTCCAGCACGTACGACATGCCGAGATTGGAAAGGATCGACGGTTCGTTCGGCCTGAGGTCAAGCGCCTTGCGATAGCCTTGGCGAGCCTCATCCTTCTGGCCGAGCTGGTCGAGAATAGCAGCTTCCGCCGATACCAGTTTCCAGTCAGGATATTCGGGCGTCTGGGCGCGGCGCACGGCATCGAGTGCCGGCTCGAACTGTCCGTTGGCGGCAAGCGCCTTGCCATAGGCGGCGAGCACGTCGCGATCCTTCGGCAAGGCGATCGCCAGCTTGCGCATCACCGCAAGCGATTGGTCTGCGTCGCCGTCCATCTGCAGCGCCGCGGCATAATTTGTCGCGATCCGCTTGTCGCTGGGGTTTTTCGAATAGGACTGGCCGAGCGCCATCGTAGCGTTGTGCAGTTCGCCCGCCGACATTGTTTCCAGCGGCTTGCCGCTTGGACGAGAAATCGAGCCAGTCGTCAATTTGCTGGTTCCGCAGCCGGCGACGCCTGCAGCAAGCACCATCATCAACGCCGTGGTGATCAGCCTATTTGCGCTGGCGTTCATCCTGCGGTTGGTCGGCATCGGCACCAGGGCTCCGTTCATGCGCGTGACCATTTGCGAGGTCATCTTTCCTCCCGCAGAAATATTCTGTTAACCCTAACGGAGAGTTAAGAAACGCCGACTCGGAAGCCGGAGGCCAGCGAATGCCTGTCGAACTCGTCGAGAAAGAATTGAGCAATGCGCTGCCGGTCCATCTGGTGGCGAAGGATGCTCTGGCGGCGGCGGGCCTTGCGCCATCCTCGGTCGCCTGGGCCAAGGCCAACGGCTTTTCCGGCGAGGCCGGCAGGACGCTCATCGTGCCTGGCGACAACGGCGCGATTGCCGGAGCCCTGTTCGGCACCGGTGATGGCGAGGGCGCACTGGCCATCGGCGCACTAGCGAGAGCCTTGCCCGCAGGCGAGTGGCATTTTGCGTCCGCACCGGCCAAGCCGGAGCTTACGGCACTCGCCGTGGCGCTCGGCGGCTATGTCTTCACCCGCTACGGCAAGAAGCCAGGCAAGACGCTTCGCCTCGCGCTGCCGGCAGGCACCGACGCCGCCCGCATCCGCCGCCTCGCCGATGGCATTTTCCTGGCGCGCGATCTGGTTAACACGCCGACCAGCGATATGGGCCCCGGGCAGTTGGAGAAGGCCGCCCGGACCTTGGCCGCGACGCACAAGGCCGAAATATCGGTGACCAAAGGCGACGATCTTCTTACCGCCAACTTTCCGATGATCCACGCCGTCGGTCGGGCTTCTGCCGACGCGCCACGCCTGATCGACATGATTTGGGGGCCGAACAATGCCCCCAGGATAACGCTGGTCGGCAAGGGCGTCTGCTTCGATACAGGCGGTCTCGACATCAAGCCGTCCTCGGGCATGCTTTTGATGAAGAAGGACATGGGTGGCGCTGCCAACGTGCTGGGTCTCGCTTCCATGATCATGGCCACCGGGTTGAAGGTTCGGCTGCGCGTGCTCATCCCGGCTGTCGAGAATTCGATAGCCGGCAACGCCTTCCGGCCAGGCGACGTGCTGGTGAGCCGCAAGGGCATTACCGTCGAAATCGGCAACACCGACGCCGAAGGACGGTTGGTGCTCGCCGATGCCCTGGCCTTGGCCGATGACGAAGAGCCGCAGATGCTGGTCGATATGGCAACGCTGACAGGCGCTGCCCGTGTTGCGCTCGGTCCCGACTTGCCGCCGTTCTATACCGGTGACGAGACGCTTGCATCCGAGCTGGCGGACGCCTCCGTTGCGGTCGAGGATCCGCTATGGCGGATGCCGTTGTGGAAGCCCTATGACGCCAAGCTGGCGTCGAAGGTGGCCGACGTCAACAACGTCACGCCGGACGGTTTCGCCGGCTCGATCACGGCGGCGCTTTTCCTGAAGCGCTTCGTGGAAAAGACCGCCGGCTGGGCGCATGTCGACATCTTCGCCTGGAACCCGTTCGACCGCCCGCACGGCCTTGCCGGTGGCGAAGCGCAAGGCATCCGGGCGCTGGAGCAGGTCATTTCGAACCGCTACGGCTGATTCTCGGGCATAGCCGACGAAGGTTATTGACTGAAACGGAACCGAAACAATTTTCCGTCATGCTGGACGGATGTCGATTATCATGCGTCCAAGCCAGGCGTTGCGACTATGGCAACAGGTGGTGCTGTCGGAGGTGCGCGACGACGCGCCCGATCTCACCATGCGCCAGACGGCGATCCTGTTCACCATCTATCTCGATCCGCCGCCCCACACGGTACGGGGGTTAGCCGCCCGCCTCAACGTCACCAAGCCGGTGATCACCCGTGCGCTCGATACGATGGGGGCGCTGAAACTGGTGTCGCGGCACCGCGACAAGCTCGACAAGCGCAACGTGCTGGTCAGGCGCACAGTCGAAGGCGCGCTCTTTGTCGAGCGCTTTGGCGATGTTATCATTGCCAGAGCCCAAGAGTTGCCAATTTGAACGAGTTGCCGATTTGACCGCCAGGGATGCCCGCCTCCATGCCTTCCGCTCCGATCTCGCCGACGCCAGGCTGCGAGGCGAGGTCGCCGCCGACCGTTTCGTCGCCGGCCGGCCGGCTCGCATATCAGCCTCCGTCGCCGACATCCGCAAGGCGCCGCGCCCGGACGCCGGCGTCGATACCCAGCTTCTGTTCGGCGAAGACGTCCTCGTCTTCGAGGACGTTGAGGGCTGGGCCTGGATACAGGCCGAGCGCGACGGCTATGTCGGCTATGTCGCCGACACCGTGCTGGGCGGTCGGGAGCATGCGCCCACCCATGTTGTCTCGGTGCCGCGCACTTTCCTCTATCCGGGACCGGATTTGCGGTTCCCGGTGAGCGGGGAGCTCTCGATGGGGTCATTGGTGGCGGTGACGGGCTCAGCGGAAACGCGCGGCACGCATTATGCTCTGCTGCCGTCCGGCCAGGCGGTCATCTCGGGTCATCTCAGGCCGGTCGCCGAGGTTCATCCCGACTACGTCGCGGTCGCCGAGGCGTTTCTCGGCACGCCCTATCTGTGGGGCGGCGTCTCCGGCTTCGGCATCGATTGTTCCGGTCTCGTGCAACTTGCAATGCACATGGCTGGCAGGCAAGTGCTGCGCGACACCGACATGCAGGCGGCGACCGTCGGCGAGCCGCTCGAACCCGGGCCGGATTTTGCCGGGTTGCGGCGCGGCGACCTGGTCTTCTGGAAAGGCCACGTCGCGATCATGACAGATCCGGAGACCATGATCCACGCCAACGGCCACACCATGCTGGTGTCGCGTGAAGGACTGAGGGAGGCGGTCGCCCGTATCGGCTATCTCTATGGCGGACCGACCGGGTTTCGCCGGCCGTAGCGCGAATCGATCACCTTTTGTTCTGATTCTGCTTGGCGATTGCGCGCCGCCGCGCTACGTCTGGCGCGTGACAGAGCAGCCGCGCCTTGCCGAACAGAATGCCGCCGTCGTCCTGCCCGAGCCATTTGTCAAATGGTTTGCGGAAAAGGGCTGGTCGCCGCGCGCCCACCAGATCGATTTGCTGGCCAAAGCCCAGGGCGGCCGGTCGGTATTGCTGATCGCCCCGACCGGCGCCGGCAAGACGCTGGCCGGGTTCTTGCCATCGCTGACCGAACTGGCCGGCCGGCCGAGGAGAAGGCCGGGGCAGGCGCATCGAGGCATCCACACACTCTACATCTCGCCGCTGAAGGCGCTGGCCGTCGACATCGAGCGCAATCTCGGCAAACCCGTCGAAGAAATCGGGCTGCCGGTCACCGTCGAGACGCGCACCGGCGACACGCCCGCACACAAGCGCCAGCGGCAGAAGCTGGCGCCGCCCGACATTCTCCTGACCACGCCCGAGCAATTGGCGCTGCTGATTGCCGCGCCCGATGCCAGGCGCTTCTTCGAGGACCTGCGCTATGTCGTGCTCGACGAATTGCATTCGCTGGTGACCTCGAAGCGCGGGCATCTCCTGTCGCTCGGGCTGGCCCGGCTGCGCTCGTTTGTGCCCGCCCTGCAGACGATAGGCCTGTCGGCGACGGTCGCCGAGCCTGATGAATTGCGGCGCTGGCTGGTCAGCCAGAATCCACCGGGGCCGATGGCCGAACTAATCGTCGTCACTGGCGGCGCCAAGCCCGACATCTCCATTCTCGATTCGGAGGAGCGCGTGCCGTGGGCGGGACATTCGGCCCGCTACGCAACGCCGGAAATCTACAACGAGATCAAGCGCCACAAGACAACCCTGCTGTTCGTCAACACGCGCAGCCAGGCGGAGTTGCTGTTCCAGGAGTTGTGGCGGGTCAACGAGGAGACCTTGCCGATCGCGCTGCATCACGGCTCGCTCGACGTCGCGCAGCGCCGGCGTGTCGAAAAGGCGATGGGCGAGAACGCCCTGCGCGCCATCGTCGCCACGTCGACGCTCGACCTCGGCATCGACTGGGGCGATGTCGACCTGGTCGTCCATGTCGGCGCGCCGAAAGGTGCCAGCCGGCTGGCGCAGCGCATTGGCCGCGCCAACCACCGTATGGACGAGCCGTCCAAGGCGATCCTGATACCGGCCAACCGCTTCGAGGTGCTGGAATGCAGGGCGGCGCTCGACGCCAATTATCTCGGTGCCCAGGATACGCCGCCGCTGGTCGATGGCGGGCTCGACGTCCTGGCGCAGCACGTGCTGGGCTGTGCCTGCGGTGCGCCGTTCCATGCCGATGCGCTGTTCGAGGAGGTGCGGACGGCAGCACCCTATGCCGATCTCGATCGCCCGACATTCGATCGCGTCATCGATTTCGTCGCCACTGGCGGCTATGCGCTGAAGAACTATGAACGCTACGCCCGTATTCGTCTCAACAAGGACGGGCTGTGGCGGGTCTCAAATCCTCGCGTCGCCCAACAATACCGGCTCAATGTCGGCACCATCATCGAAGTGCCGGCGCTCAACGTCCGCTATGTCCAGGCCGGCAGCAGAGGCGCGGCTTCGCGTGGCGGCCGGGTTCTGGGCAAAATCGAGGAGGCGTTCCTCGAAACGCTGACGCATGGCGACACCTTCATGTTCGCCGGCAAGGTGCTGCGCTTCGAAGGTATCCGCGAGAATGAGTGCTTTGTCTCGAATGCACCCGGCAGCGACGCCAAGGTGCCGTATTACGGTGGTGGCAAATTCCCGCTTTCGACGTACCTGGCCGAACAGGTCCGCGCCATGCTGGACGATCCGCAGCGCTGGAAGAAGCTGCCGGAGCAGGTCGCCGACTGGTTACGCTTTCAGGCCGACAAGTCGGTGCTGCCGAAACGCGACGATCTGCTGATCGAGACCTTTCCGCGCGGCAACCGCTACTATCTGGTGGCCTATCCGTTCGAGGGCAGGCTGGCGCACCAGACGCTCGGCATGCTGCTCACCCGCCGCCTCGACAGGGCGGGAGCCAAGCCGCTCGGCTTTGTCGCCACCGACTATGCGCTTGCCATATGGTCGCTGGCCGATATGGGCCATATGTTCAGGGCGAAGAAACCGTCGCTGGCTGCGCTATTCGATCAGGACATGCTGGGCGACGACCTCGAAGCCTGGCTCGCCGGCAGTTGGTTGTTGAAGCGCACCTTTCGCAATTGCGCGCTGATCTCGGGATTGATCGAGAAACGCCACCCAGGGCAGGAGAAGAGCGGCCGCCAGGTAACCGTGTCGACGGATCTCATCTACGACGTGCTGCGCAGCCACGAGCCCGACCATATCCTTTTGCAGGCGACGCGTGCCGATGCCGCGACCGGTCTCTTGGATGTCAGCAGACTTGCCGAGATGCTCTCGCGCGTCCAAGGTCGAATCATGCATAAGAACCTCGAGCAGATATCGCCGCTCGCCGTGCCGATCATGCTCGAGATCGGCAAAATGCCGGTGCACGGCGAGGCCGATGACACGCTGCTGATGGATGCAGCCACGCTGGTCGAGGAGGCCATGGGGACGAAATGACTGTCGCGCTCGCCATGGCTGCGCCTCTGGCGGATGCGGGCGCTGTCCGTATCGCCGGCGAACGCGCGATCTGCGACCGTCGCGGCGTGCTCTATTTTCCCGAATTCCGGCTTCTGACCGTATCCGACCTGCATCTGGAAAAAGGTTCATCACTGGCCAGGCGCGGCACGCTGGTCCCACCTTACGACACCGGTGCGACGTTGCTCCGGCTGCAGGCGGTGATCGGCGATTATCAGCCTGCGATCGTTATCAGCCTGGGCGACAGTTTTCACGATGGCGGCGGCGCCGCACGTATGCACGAGAGCTTTCGCCAAAGGCTGGAGGGGCTGATGGTCGGGCGCGACTGGTTCTGGGTCGCCGGCAATCATGACCCGGAAGCACCGGCCGACCTGCCGGGCGAAACCGTGCGCGAATTGGCCATCGGTTCTCTGCTCTTCCGGCACGAGCCTTCGGCGGTGAGGGCGGAAGGCGAGATATCAGGTCACCTGCATCCTTGCGCCCGCATCGTGCAGCAAGGCCGTTCGGTGCGGCGTCGTTGCTTTGCCGGCGATGGCGGCCGCATGATCATGCCGGCTTTCGGCGCCTATACCGGCTCGCTCAACGTGCTCGATCGCGCCTATGCCGGGCTGTTCCGCCGCGAAACGCTGATGGCCTATATGCTTGGCACAGAGCGCATTTTCGCGATTTCCCACGCGATGCTCAGACCGGGCTGAACCTACCTGCCGTAGTACAAAGTGACCGTGTGCTTGGCCTCGGCGAAGAACAGCCAGCGCTCGACCAGCATTCCGGCGAGTTGGGCGATTGCGGCGAGTATCGACAGTGCTGCCGCATAGGGCCACGGCAAGGCGAACGCTGCGACCAGCAGCAACGCGGGCAAAGCAAATGCCAGCACCTGCGTGATCTGGCGGAGTTTAGCGCTGTGCTTGCGCGCAATGCGAAAACCCATCTCCTTGAGCAGATAGTTTTCCTCGGTATGCGGCCATTCCAGCGACCGCACCGTGCCGCCGGAAAGCCCGGTTGCGGTGTTGGCGTTGGTCGGGATCTCCAGCCTGTCATTGTATCGCCAGGTCGCCAGCTTCAAACCCCAGCCGAGCGCGGTCAGCAACAGGGCAGCCGCCAGAAGCATATTCGAGCCTGCGGCAAATCCCTGCAGCAGGGCGTTGAGCAGTACGCTGCCGGTCATCGCCGAAAAGACCAGGTAGGCGGGCAGGGTGAAGCGGCTGTGCCACTGGGCAATCGGCTTCAACGACGCGTAGATCATGCCGGTGGTGCAGACGGTTGCGACCGCGCCGACGGCAGCGAGCAGCCCGGCGACAGCCGCCCAGCCGCTCGTACGGCCGAGGACCACCCAGCCAATACCGAACAGTCCCGCCGGCACGAAGGTGGCGACCGAGGCAACACCTTCGCGCGACAGCCATGAGCTACGCCATTGCGAGAAGGCACGCCAGGCGCGTTCGGGCCGGCCGAGATGGCCGGCCGACGACAGCAGGCCTGTCGAGATCAGGCCAAGCGCCAGCCCCATGCCGGTGAGGCCAAGCCAGAAATCGGGCGGGATAAAGCCCTGTCCAGCGAGCACGCCAAGCAGCGCGAGCAGGCCGTAACCGGCGCCCGTGGCCGTGGTGAAAAAGACGACGGAGAAGGCTGGATGCATGAAGGCACGGGTCAGTTCGAGAGCATGCGGTCGACCCAGCCGAGGAAGCCGCCTTCGGCCCGCACCGCTTCAAGCGCTGGCGCCGGCACCGATGCGGCGCGGGTGGTGTGGGCACGTGGCGGCAGATATTTGTTGGTCGGCTTATAGCCCATTTCCGGCATCAGATCGACACCGCCACGCTCGGCCACCAGTTGCGAGATAGCGGATGCCGGATCGCCCAGATCGCCAAAATGCCGCGCGCTGGTTGGGCAAGCAGCGACGCAGGCCGGCACGCGATCTTCTTCCGCCAGATTGTCGTTGTAGATGCGGTCGACGCACAACGTGCATTTCTTCATCACGCCGACATCGGTGTCGAACTCGCGCGCGCCATAGGGGCAGGCCCAGCTGCACAATTTGCAGCCGATGCATTTGTCCTCGTCGACCAGCACGATGCCATCCGACGCCCGCTTGTAGGAGGCGCCGGTCGGGCAGACCGTGACGCACGCCGGCGTCTCGCAGTGCAGGCAGGAGCGTGGGAAATTGACCGTGCGCCCACCCATCTCGGTCATGTGCTCATAACTGTGCACGCGGTTGAACCAGACGCCGTCGACATTGCCGCCATAGGGGTCGATGTCGGTTAGCGGCGCCATATGGCCGCCGGTGTTCCATTCTTTGCAGGCGGTAACGCAGGCCTGGCAGCCGACGCAGGTGTCGAGATCGATGACAAGGCCGAGCTTCTTGTCGGTATGGGTGGGAAGGCAAGTCATTCCGCGGCTTCTCTTTTCATGCGGAACTCGGCGCCGAAACTGAGCTTGTCGGGCGAGAGCTCAGAGTCCGGCAGCTGGCGGAACCGCTCGAACTGCGGTTCGGTGAAGCCCGCTTCCTCGGGCGCGCATTTGACGATGCGCACGCGCAGGTCGAACCATGCGGCCTGGCCCGTTACCGGGTCGGAATTCGAATAGCGTTTGCCGTTGGCATCGGCGGAGGTCTGGTCGCCGATGATGTGGTTGAGCAGGAAGCCGCGATTGGATTCGGCCGCGTCGTCCTTGAGCCCCCAGCTGCCGCGCCGTTTGCCGATCGCGTTCCAGGTCCACACCGTATCGGCGTTGACGCCGTCGGCCAGCTTGATCTGTCCTTTGACCTTGCCGTTGATGCTCTCGATCCAAACCCAATCGTCGTCGACAAGGCTGAGGCCGGCTGCCGTCCGGTAGTGCACGAACAGTCGGTTCTGGCTGGTGATCTGCCTTAGCCAGGCATTCTGCCCGCCCCAGGAATGGTACATGTGCATCGGCCGCTGCGTCAGCGCGTGCAGCGGATAGGCTTGGCTGTCGACCGCAGCCTCTTCGAAGGGCGCATACCAGAACGGCAGCGGATCCATATAGGTCTCGATGCGGCTGCGCTCCGCCTCCGGCGGCAGCACCCCGCCATGGCCGCGCGCCGCAAGGCGAAAGCGCTGCATCGGCTCCGAATAGAGTTGGAAGACGATCGGCTCGGCCTTCGGCATGAAGCCCATGCTCTCAGCCAATTCGAGATACGAGCGGTTGGCCATCTTGTAATAGCGCTGATCGGCGGCGAAATCCTGGTGCCAGAAGCCGCCATTATCTATGTAGCGCTGCAACTGGTCGGGATTGACCTCGCCCTTGCCAACCGAGGCCCCGTCCTTGCCGCGCCAGCCGGCGAGCGGACCGACACCTGGCGTGCGCTCGTGATTGACGATGTAGTCGGCATAGTCGCGGTATTTGGCGGAGCCGTCGTCATGAACGAAGCCGGGCAGACCGAGCCGCGCGCCGAGTTCGATCAGCACCGTCTGGAACGGCCTGACGTCGCGGTCCGGCTCGACGACCGGATGGCGGATGGCGTCGCCCGGACCGTCGGCATGGCTGATCGGCCGGTCGAGCAGACTGATACAGTCATGACGCTCGAGATAGGTGGTGTCCGGCAGCACCAGATCGGCAAAAGGCACGGTCTCGGCATAATAAGCGTCGGAATAGATGATGAACGGGATCTTGTACTCGCCCGACGCATCGATATCGGTCAGCATCGCCATCGTCTCGACCGTATTCATCGACGAGTTCCAGGCCATGTTGGACATGTACATAAACAGAGTGTCGATCTTGTAGGGATCGCCGGCCCAGGCGTTGCGGATAACCGTGTGCATGAGCCCGTGTGCGGCCAGCGGCGCATCCCAGGAGTAGGCCTTGTCGATACGAACAGGCTTGCCGCCTTCATCGATCAGCAGGTCCTCCGGTCCGCAGACGAAGCCGAGCGGCATGCCTTCGAGCGGTGTCATCGGCTTTACATTCTTGCCGGCGGGCATTGGACCCGGCGGCGCGGACCGCGGATAAGGCGGTTTGAAGCGGAAGCCGCCCGGCACGTCCACCGTGCCGAGAAGCACCTGAAGCAGATGAATGGCGCGGCAAGTGTGAAATCCGTTCGAATGGGCCGAGATGCCGCGCATCGCATGCATCGACACCGGGCGACCCTTGATGGTCTCGTGCCGGCGGCCGGCCCAGTCCGTCCAGGCCACCGGCAATTCGATTTGCTGTTCGAAGGCGACATGGGCGAGTTCTGCGGCAATGCGTCGGATGGTGTCGGCGGAGATGCCGCACCGGTCAGTGACGGCGTCAGGTGAATAGCTCTCGTCCAGATAACGGTCGACGACGAGTTGGAAGACCGGCACGCAGCGGCGGCCGTCGACGAGAACGCTGCCGGTCAATGCGGGCTTCGCGTCCGCATCGCTGGCATTGACAGGCGTCTTCGCCACCCTGTCCCAAGCCAGCGGATTGCCGTCGCCATTGCGCATGAACAGCCCGTCATCGACAGCTCCAGGCTCCTGAACGACCAGGATGTGGGCATTGGTGTAGCGCAAGAGGTACTCGAGATCGATGCGGCCAGCCTTCAGCAATTCATGGATGAGGGCGAATACGAACAGGCCGTCGGTGCCGGGCCGGATGCCGATCCAGTCGTCGGCAATTGCATTATAGCCGGTGCGGCAGGGATTGATTGAAACCACCTTGGCGCCGCGCGCCTTGAGCTTGCCGAGTCCGATCTTGATCGGATTGGAATCATGGTCTTCGGCAACCCCGAACAGCATGAAATATTTGGTGTTGTCCCAGTCGGGCTCGCCGAACTCCCAGAACGAGCCGCCAATCGTGTAGAGGCCGCCGGCTGCCATGTTCACCGAGCAGAAACCGCCATGGGCGGCGAAGTTCGGCGTGCCGAACTGGCTCGCCCACCAGCCGGTCAGCGATTGCGACTGGTCGCGCCCGGTGAAGAAGGCGAGTTTCTTCGGATCGGTCTGGCGGATGTTCGAAAGCCGTTCTGTCGCGATCGACAAAGCTTCCTCCCACTCAATCTCGCGGAACTCGCCCGAGCCGCGCAGTCCGGTGCGCAGCAATGGTTTCGTCAGCCGCGCCGGGCTGTAATGCTGCATGATGCCGGCGCTGCCTTTGCCGCACAGCACGCCGCGATTGACCGGATGATCCTTGTTGCCGTTGATATACCGAACCTTGCCGTCTTTGATATGGACGTCGATGCCGCAGCGGCAGGCGCACATATAGCAGGTGGTCTTGGCGATGCTGTCGGAGACATCAGGCGACGTATCGACGCCGTCGCGTTCAGCGGGCGCGCGCGTATCGGCAAGCGGCCGTTGTGATGGTGCCGAATTGGCTCCGCGCAGCAGGTTGTTGGTCATGATCCGGTGATGCTCTTGCGCTCCGCTAACTTGGCTCTCGTCTTCGGACCTGGGCCGCGCATGTAATGTTGTTCCGGACGATAGCGTTCACCGACGAGCCGCCACCGCAGGCTGCGGGTCCAGTGCGCAAACACGGATTTGAACCGCCCCACCAATTCTACCCTCGACTGCTCTGGCGCGACTTTTTTCCAATTTCGGGCCAAAATTTAGAACAAAGCGACCGATCCGTCTAACAACTTGCTCTTGTAATTCCAATCGGATTTGCTTCTTAGTATCGGAATGACCCTGGACCAGTTGCGGATCTTCGTCGCCGTCGCCGAACGGGCGCACATGACCAAAGCGGCCGAGTTGCTGGGCATCTCACAGTCGGCCGCATCCGCCGCGATCCGCTCGCTCGAACAGCAGCATGGCGTCCAGTTGTTCAACCGCGTCGGCCGCAACATCGAACTCGCCGAGACCGGACGCCGATTCTTGCCCGAAGCCAAGGCGGTCCTCGAGCGGGCTGCGGCGGCCCACAATGTGCTGGAGCATGTCTCGCAGACGATATCAGGCAGTCTCTCGATAGCTGCCAGCCAGACCATCGCCAGCTATTGGCTGCCGCGCCGGCTCGCCTCTTTCCACGAAGCCTATCCTGCCGTCAGGCTGAGCGTGAGCATTGGCAACACCAGGCAGGTCGAGACCAATGTACTTGATGGCGCAGCCGATTTTGGCCTGGTCGAGGGGCGCACCGAATCCGACATTTTGCGGCGTGCCAAGGTCGATATCGATCGCATGATGCTGGTCGTGGCGCGCACGCACCCTGAGATCGCGGAAGTTTCGCCTGGACATCCCGACCTTGGCGGGCTTCGCTGGATCATTCGCGAAGGCGGGTCGGGCACGCGCGAGGCGCTGGAGGACCTTGCCCGACGCGACGGGGTTTCGTTCGCGGACCTGCAGATATTCCTGGTATTGCCGAGCAATGAGGCTATTCGCCAGGCGGTCGAGGCCGGCGCCGGCGCCAGCATCATTTCGGAACTCGTCGTCGCGCGCGCGGTCGCCGAAGGCAGTCTGCGTTCCGTGCCGATCGATCTGCCGAAGCGCGAATTTGCCATGATCACGCATCGCGACCGGCAGCCAAGCCTGGCCCAGATGGCGCTCAAGGCGCATCTTGGCGGCAAAGCTGAGAGATCCGCGCCGCTTTAAGCCGATCAGCCGAACTTCCGCTGCGCGTCGAGCGCCAGCCCAAGCCCGACCGAGCCGAACACATCGCCTTCGATTACCGACGCCTGCGGCACCAGCGCCAGGATCTGCTGCCTGGCCAGCGGGATCGCGGTCGATCCGCCGGTCAAGAACACCGCGGTGATATCCGAGGCCTTCACCTGTGCGTCGCGGATGGTCTGCTCGACCGTAGCCGCAACACGCTCAATGTCCCTGGCTATGGTGGCTTCGAGACTCTTGCGCGTGATTTCTGCCGTGAACCTCACCTCCGGCAGCGCGACCTCGACATCGGCCGACGATCGGTCCGTCAGCTCAATCTTGGCCTTTTCGACCAGTGCCGCCAGCGCGTGGCCGTAACGATGCTCGACGATGTGGATGAACCGGTCGACCAGGTCTGCGCGCTCCGCCTCATAGCGGATCTGGCGCAGATGCGTCATCGCCCTTGCGGTATAGACCAGGTTGATGCGCTGCCACGTCGCCAGGTCGATGAAGTAGCTCGCCGGCAGATTACGTTTGCCATCCTTGGTCGGTGAGAGATGGCCGAGCTGCGGCATCACATGGGCGATGCTCAACAGCCGGTCGAAGTCGGTGCCGCCGATATGGATGCCGCGGCTGGCCAGGATGTCGTCCTTGCGGTCAAGCGAGCGGGCGCGCTCGGGCGAGACCCGCACGATTGAGAAGTCGGACGTGCCGCCGCCCATGTCGACGATCAGCGCCAGTTCCTCGCGCGTCACCTTTTGTTCGTAGTCGAGCGCCGCGGCAATCGGTTCGAACTGGAAGGCGATCTGCTTGAAGCCGTGGGCACGAGCGGCGTTTTCGAGTTCGTGCTCCGCCTTGGCGTCGGCCTCGGCATCGTCGTCGACGAACTGCACGGGCCGTCCCAGCACGACGCTGTCGACCGCGTCATGGGCTTCTTCTTCCAGCTTCTTTTTCAGATGGCCGACGAACAGGCCGACAATCTCCATGAAGCCGATCGAGCGCGCCTTGATGCGCGTCTTTTCGTGGGCGAGCGAGCTGCCGAGCACACTCTTCAACGAGCGCATCAGGCGGCCTTCGATACTGTCCGTATAATTGGCAAGGGCGCGTCGCCCGAAATAGGTGTGGTTGTCCTCGAAATTGAAGAATACCGCACTGGGCAGCGTGACCTGGCCGTCTTCCAACGCCACCAGCCGCGGCTGCCCGTTCCTGACCACGCTTACGGTGGAATTCGAAGTGCCGAAGTCGATCCCGGCGAATGCTGGTCGCATCGTGCGTTCCTGTATTTCTGATTTGGGGAGCAGCAGCTCGTGTCCGGTCGGGCCGGGGGTCGCGGTCTAACCCATACCCTCGGAAAGGGAAACCACTTTTACGAGAGTTCAGTCTTTCCTGAACACCAGTCTTCCGAGCCAGCCGGTCAGCATGGCAAGCGATACGGCAAAGACACCGTAGAGGAAGGAATAGTCGTGCGCGACGCGGAAGATCGACTGTTCGAAACCGGACTTGCGGATTTCGAGCTGGGCGGAGCTTTCCTTGATGAACAAGCCGCTCTTGAACAGGAAGGCGCGGGCCTTATGGGTGCCGACCGGAACGTTTGGGGCGAGCCTGACGGTGGCGCGGAACAGGTTCTGCGACAGGAACTGCACACCGCCGACATTCTCGCTGTAGAGGCCGGTCGCCGCCTTGCGTTCGCGCAGCGCGGCGGTGAACTCCTCGATTGCCGCCGGGCTGTCCTCCGCGTCGGCCGGCTGCAAATAGAGGTTGGAGGCGCCAAGCGACAGCTGCTTGTAGCTGTTCGGATCGGTGACGTCCTGCAGCGGCCGCGTCGTCGCCACCGAATAGGAGACAGGTACGTTTTTGAAGGTCTCCGACTCCAGATTGACCCAGACGCCGAGCACCCGGTCCTTGCGGCGCACGACGACCGGCCGAGCCGGGCCTTCCAGCACGACGATCACGTCGTAGCGCCCTTGCCGCGCGACAAGCGGATCGGCATTTTCCAGTGAGCCGAAAATGGTCAGGTCGGCGCCGGAAAAGCCGGCGGTAATCGAGACATTGTCGGTGGAAAGGCCGATCTGGATGTTTTCGGTTAGTGGCGCCTGCGCCTTCGCCGGTGGCGCAGCAGCCAGC
Organism: Mesorhizobium sp. M0898; assembly: GCF_040319695.1. NCBI lineage: Bacteria > Pseudomonadati > Pseudomonadota > Alphaproteobacteria > Hyphomicrobiales > Phyllobacteriaceae > Mesorhizobium > Mesorhizobium sp. M0898. Next base: position 129,884 of record NZ_JAMYOE010000006.1, read on the forward strand.
AGCGACAGCAAGACGGCGGCCGCGAGCGTCCTTAGGCCGGCCATCAGCTCAGGCCCACGCCGGACAGAGAATAGAGATTGGGCGGCGTGACGAAAAGATCGATGGCAAGCCGGATGGCTACCGCCAGCACGAGCAGCGCCAGCAGTGCCCTGAGTTGCTCGCCCCGCAGCCTCTGACCAGCCTTGGCGCCATATTGCGCGCCGGCGACGCCGCCTGCCATCAACAGGAAGGCGAGCATGACGTCGACCGTCTGATTGGTGGTGGCGTGGACCAGCGTGGTGTAAGCCGAGGTGAAGATGATCTGGAACAGCGAGGTGCCGATGACGACGTTGGTCGGCACTTTCAAAAGGTAGATCAGGGCCGGCACCATGATGAAGCCGCCGCCGACGCCCATGATCGAGGACAGGAAGCCAATCGCCGCGCCCAGCCCAAGCACCGGAATGACGCTGACGAAGAGCTTCGAGGCCCTGAACCGCATCTTCAGCGGCAGGCGGTGGATCCAATTATGCTGGCCGGATTTCTTCAACACCGGTGCGGCGCCGCTGCGAGTAGCGCGCAGCGCATTGACGCTCTCGACCAGCATCAGTCCGCCGACGGTGCCGAGCAGCACGACGTAGAGCAGCGAGATGAACAGGTCGAGCTGGCCGAGCCGGCGCAGGAGCGCAAAGACATAGATACCACCAGTCGAGCCGACGATGCCGCCGGCTAAAAGCACGCCGCCAAGCTTGAAGTCGAGCGTGCCGCGCTTCATGTGCGACAGGGCGCCGGAGAAGGAGGAAGCGATGACCTGGTTGGCGCCGGTGGCGACCGCGATTGCCGGCGGTATGTTGTAGAAGATCAGCAGTGGCGTAATGAGAAAGCCGCCGCCCACGCCGAACATGCCCGACAGGAAACCCACCGCCGCACCCATGGCCAGCAGCACGAAGATGTTGACGGAAATTTCCGCGATCGGGAGATAGATGCCCACCCGTCAGTCTCGATCAGTTTGCCTCCTGGCGAATGCAACCGTTGCGGGCATTTTGCGTCAGAAGGCTATCTCGTTCTTGCGCCGGCCGGGCCGTGAAGTCAAACTTCGCCGCACCGCCGAAACAAAAAACAACTCAATCAGTTAACAGGCAAATCTGTGGCAAGGGCGTCGCGGAAACGACGCATCCGCCGTTATTTACGCGCAAGCAGCGCCTTGACCAGCTTTTCGTCGATCGCGCCGGTTGCCTTCATATCGTTGTCGGCCTGGAAGGCCATGATCGCGTTCTTGGTTTTCTGGCCCATCATCCCGTCGGGATTGCCGGCCTCGTAGCCGTTCTTGTTGAGAATGCGCTGGATGTTCTGGACCGCTTTCTTCATGTCGATGCCGGCGGTCGTCTGCGGTGTGCCGTCCTGCCACGATTCAGGAACGTCGGCCGAATTGGCGGCTGGATCGAGCGGCTTGGCCTTCCACAGTTCAGCCGCGGCCCGCGCACGCTCCAGCTGCTCGGGCCTCAGTGCCTTGGCGATCTCATCGCGCTTGGCCGCCGCATCCTTGTCGCCGGTCTTGGCGACGAGTGCGAACCATTTGTAGCTCTCCTCGAGGTTCTGCTTCATGCCGACGCCCTTCGCCGCGAGGATGCCGAGATTGAACTGGCTATCCTTGACACCGAGATCCGCCGCCGCCTGGAACCAGCGCGCTGCCGATTCATTGTCGGTCACGCCATCCGCCGCCATCGCAAACAGCACGGCAAGATTGTGCATCGCGCTGGCATTGCCCTGCGCTGCGGCAAGCTGGTACCAGGTTTTCGCTTTCTTGATGTCGCGTGCGACGCCGATGCCCTTCTCGTAGAAATTGCCGATGCGGTATTCTGCCGGCGCGAAACCGAGTTCGGCAGCTTTCTCATACCATTTGGCCGCCGCCGCCATGTCTTCTTTGACGCCGCGAGACTCGGCGTAGCGCGAGCCGATCTCGAACAGCGCCTTGGCGCCGCCGCCCGCCGCTGCATCGCGCAGGGCGGCCGGACCGGCATCGGCCGGAACGTCGATCTTGGCAACGCCTGCCGCGGCAGCATCCGCCGGTGGCACCGTGCCGGTCGTGTCCTGCGTCGCAGCGGTGGCTATAGCAGGCGCGGCAGCCATTGGCTCGGCGTCGCTGGCCGTCGCCGCTGCCGGCGTGGGCACTGCGGCCGCGGTGTCTTGCGCCGCCAGGTCAGCGGGCTCCGCGGAAGCCGAGGGCGCCGTCGATGTCTCGGCTGCCGGTGTAGCGGGGCCGGTTTGCGCCGCCGTGTCGTCCTTGGTCATCGATGCGGATGGCTCTGCCTGCCTGACGGTGGGCGACGGCGCGCTCTCCTGTGGTGTCGTCTGCGCGTCCGCCTTCGGCTCGCTGGCAACGCTGGCCAAATTGGTTTCCACCGGCTGTACGGCCACGGCCGGTGCCGCCTCATTGTTGGTGACTTCGACCGGGTCGGAGAAGAAGGCTTTGCCCAGTTGCAGGCCGGCAAGCGCCAGCATGATGGCGATTGCCCCCATCAGGATCGGCTTGCGCCGCGCCTTGAGCAGGTCGCCGATCCTGAGTGCCTTGACCGGGCCTTTCATCGTCGACTGGCGCTTGAGGGCGTCCGCCTCGGCAGCCGCCGCTTGCGCAGCCCGTCTGGCTGCCGCAATGAAGTCCGATTTTGCCGCCTCAGCGCCGCCTTCCCGGGTCGGCTGCCCGCGCTCGTCGCGCACGCGCTTCATGATGGCGCTGAGGTCGGGTGCGCCGGAGCCGGGTTCCAGTGGCCGGTTGGCGAGCTTGGGGTCGAGGGGCTCGTCGAGATCGACGCTCGGTATCTCGGCGCTCTGCGCCGAGCCTGCAAGCGGCGGCATCTCGGCGTCCTTCTTGCCCTTCAAGGCGCGCGCCAGCCCGCCTAACATCGATTTCCTGCCGCCGCCTTGCTCGGATTTTTCACGCGTCGTGTCTGAACCGAGAGCCGCCAGGGCTGCTGCGGCGGCGGCCTCGGCTGGCGTACGCGGACCTGGCTCGTCGCGGACGAGCGCCGCGGCGCGGCCGTCGAGATCGGCCATGCTGCCTGTCAACGGCAGCGGCTGGTCGAGGTCCATCGACGGTGCGTCCTGTACCGAGATCTTGGATGGCCGGCCGAAACGCTTGCTCAACTCAGCGCTTGCCGGTTCGCCCGTCTCCAATGAACCAAGCCTGTCAACGATCTTGAGCAGCGTATCGTGGATAGCCTCGAACGTTCTCGAATTGCGCTCGTCCGAACGCCGCGTCAGTGCCTCGAGCGTCTTCAGGTCCTGGGCGAGGCCGGTGACGGCCGCCGTGTTGGCGCTTGATCCGGCCAGTGAGCGGACGGCGCTCTCAGCCGCCTCGCGCGCCGCGCCGAGGATGGAATCGCGGGTTCCGGCCAGCGACTTCTCGATTTCGTTGAGACGCGGGCTGATGTCGTCGAATTCCGGCAGCGGCGTGCCGGGCTTGGAAAGATGCGCCGTCAGGCCGGCGACCTGCGCTTCAAGGCTGCGGATCAACGCCGGGTCGATGCTGGCGACCTGTGCCGCGGACGAATCCAGCCGGCTTGAGATGTCTTCGAGCCGGCTCTCCAGGCCACGGATCGCCGCCTCGTTGGCGGGATCTGGAACGCGCGTCTCAATCCGCTTGGCCAGCGCGGTGAAGCGGGCGTCGATGGCATCCATGATGCCGGCGCTATCGACCTGCGGCATGCGCTGGTCTAGCCTGTCGGCGACCTCGTCCAACCGGCGCTCAAGGTCGCGAAACAGCATGTTGCCTTGTTCGATTGCGTCGCCCTGGCGACGTTCCATCATGCTGGACAGCACGTCGAAGCGCTGCTCGAGCCCCTGGAAGATGTAGTCGGCGTCGGGCATGGCAGGTGCGTGGTCGATCTTGTCGGCAATAAGCGCGACTTGCCTGGCAAGGCGCTCCATCGCCTGTTCCGGCAGATTGGCTCGGCCGGCCAGTTCATCCACGCGGCTCGACAATGTGTTGAGACGGTCGATGACCTCCCGACCCGGACGATCCTGCGACACTTCTTCGATTTGCTGGGCCAGTGAATCGATCCGCTTCTCGATGCGTTCGAAGGGCTCGGGGTCGAACGAATTGGCTTGCGCGGCAACCGTCGAGGCGACGATCGCGCGGGAAATCTCGTCGAGCCGCTCGTCGATCTGACTGAATGTGTCGCCGCCGCGATTGTCCTGCTGGCGGGCGAAATGGTCGACCGCTCCGGCAAGCGTGCGGACCTTTTCCTCGAGCGAGCGCAGCGACAGCGATTCCGGCAGATTGCTGACGGCATTGCTGATCTGTTCGAGCCGCTCCGTCAGCGCCGACAGGCCGGGTGCATCGGAACGCTTGCGCTGATCGGCCTCGACGCGATCCTCGAAAGCGTTCCAGCGGCGGTCGAAATCGTCCCAGCGGCGTCCGACCGCCTGCACGCTCTCCTCGCGCGCTAGCGTATCGAGCGCGGCTTTGACCTGCTCAAGCTCGAGCCGCAGCATATTGACGCTTCTGTCGTCGCTTTTTTCGGCCAGTGTCTGGATGGCGCCGGAAAGCCGCTCGAATTCGACGCTGAGTTCGGCGCTGCCTTTGCCGCCGCCATTTGACTGGAAGGCTCGCTCAATATTCTTCCGCAGTACCTCGAACTCGCGTTGCATGCCGGAGGTCATCTGCTGGCGCAACTCTTCGCGCAGGCCGCGCAATTCCCCGGCGATCTTGCCGGCTAGGGCGACGCCGTCCTCCTGGCCGCGCACCCGGTCGATATCGCGGGCGATCGCCTGGTAATTCTGGTCGAAAGCCGCTGCTGGACCTTTCGGCCGCTGCGCGCGTGGATCCTCATACCGGCGCTGCTGGCCATAGGGTTGGGCGCTGGGATAGCGTGGTTCTGCCGCTGGTCGGCGCGGATCGGGGTGGCTTGCCGTCTCCTCGCGCGTCCGCTCCAGCCGCTGCTCCAGAGTTTCCAGGGAGCGGTTGAGCTCTTCAAGCGTCGTGTGCGGCCGGCGTTGCCTGCCGGCGTTGAGTGTATCGAGGTAGGACCGCTTGCTGTTCATCAATGCGCCCGTTTCAGAATTGCTGGCTTTCACCAGGTTCCCAAAGTCCTGCCGGGACGAAGGCGACTGCTTGGCTTGTTGCAGTGGAAGACGAGCTTCCCGGTCTCATCCGCGCTCCGAAAAACCGTGAAAAATTCAGTACAGGATAGACACGGGTAACCGACATGCGCACATTTCGCCCCAACGTGGTAAACAACGCGTTAACCAAGCTTAAGAAGTTGCAACTTTGTCGGCTGGCTGCCGACGGCGCCGGGTGTCTTTTTTGGACGCGCAAAAGACGTTGTAGAATTTTGATCAACCGCATGATCGCTCCCGAAATCGGCAACGACCTTTTAGGTTGTCCGCTGGTGCTGCGGCATAAAGTTGCAAGACCAGAACGCTCTTGCGTGGTGAGGCGGCTATCGATATAGAATTGACGTAAACGTAAATGAGCGGATTACGCCGTTTGCGATTTGTTTGTTGAAACCACGAGTGGAAGCACGCCCCCGCTTTCACTCAGGCGACGCAAGGTCGGCGACCGCGACGCCACCAGACGGGGAAAGCCAGTGACCATGAAACTTATTTCGCCCGGCCAAGCCGCGGCCAACACCAACGATATGTCGAGCGAAGCCGGTGAAGAGCTTGTCCGCATCGGCGAAATGGCCAAGAAATACGGAGTGACGCTGCGTACGCTGCGTTTCTATGAGGACAAGGGTCTGCTCAACCCGCAGCGCGACGGCTCGACCCGTCTCTATACACGCCGCGACAGGGCCCGGCTGAAGCTGATCCTGCTTGGCCGCAAGGTCGGGTTCTCGCTGCGCGACGTCAAGCAGATGATGGACCTCTATGATCCGAACGGCTCCAACACCAAGCAATTGCGGCTGGCGCTCGACAAGTCGGAGAAGCAGCTTGCCCGTCTGCAGAAGCAGCGGGCGCTGATCGACGACGCCATCAGCGAACTGAGTGCTTCGATGTCGACCGTCCGGCAAATGCTGATCGAGCGCTCGACGCCGCAGGCCAGCGTAGCGAGCTAAACTAAGCTTTCGATTTGTGACGAATAAGAGGCGCGTGGCTTTCGCTGCGCGGTTCTTCGTCGTTTGCCGTGCTTTGTCGTTTGTCGTCCTGGCGCGCGGGAAAAAATTTGCCGCACCGCCGAATTGACGTTTACGCAAACGTCAATATTTGTTATCTCGACCACAACGTTGGTCCGTCTGCCATCCTCATATGCTGGGGCTGATTTCAGGGCCAAGACCGCATGGTGGAGGAAACGCATGCCGATCTACAGAGCGCCGGTCCGGGACACGCTGTTCGTGCTGAACGAAGTGCTGGGATATCAGCGTTATTCCAATCTTCCCGGATTTTCCGACGCGACGCCGGATGTGCTCGAGGCCATCCTTGCCGAGGGCGCGAAGCTCGCCGAAAACGTGATGCAGCCGCTGAACCGCGTTGGCGACGTGGAAGGCTGCATGCGCCATGACGACGGTTCGGTAACGACGCCGAAAGGCTTCAAGGAAGCTTTCGACCAGTATCGCGAAGGCGGCTGGATGGGGCTCGCGGCACCTGTCGAGTTTGGCGGGCAAGGCTTGCCCTACGCAGTGCACACTGCGGTTGCCGAATACATGGTGTCGGCCAATATGTCGCTGATGATGTATGCCGGCCTGACGCAAGGCGCGATCGCTGCGATCATCACCCATGGCACCAAAGAGCAGAAGGCAACATGGTTGCCGAAGCTGGTCGAGGGCGCCTGGACCGGCACCATGAACCTGACCGAGCCACACTGCGGAACCGATCTTGGCTTGCTGCGCACCAAGGCCGTCCCCAATGGCGACGGCACCTACAGGATCTCCGGTCAGAAGATCTTCATCTCGGCCGGCGAGCATGACATGTCGGACAATATCGTCCACCTGGTGCTGGCCCGTATCGAGGGCGCGCCGGATGGCGTGAAGGGCATCTCGCTGTTCATCGTGCCGAAGCTCAAGCTCGATGCCTCAGGCAATCCGGGCGAGAAGAACACCGTCTCCTGTGGCTCGATCGAGCAGAAGATGGGTATCCATGGCAACTCGACCTGCGTCATGAATTACGACGACGCTGAAGGCACGCTGCTCGGCGAGGCCAATGGCGGGCTGAAAGCAATGTTCACCATGATGAATGAGGCGCGGCTTGGCGTCGCCCTGCAGGGACTTTCGCTATCTGAGGTTGCCTACCAGAATGCGGTTTCCTACGCCAAGGATCGTCTGCAGGGCCGCTCGCTGTCAGGGCCGAAGGCGCCGGACAGGAAGGCCGATCCGATCATCGTCCATCCGGACATCCGCCGCAGCCTGATGACCATGAAGGCTTTCAACGAGGCCGGCCGCGCGCTGGCGCTGTGGACGGCGATCAAGTCCGACATCGCTCACCGCTCCGGTGACGACAAAGATCGCCAGGTCGCAGACGACTACACCGGCCTGATGACGCCGGTGGTCAAAGGCGTGCTCACCGACAAGGGGTTCGATCATGCGGTAATGGCGCAGCAGGTCTTCGGCGGCCACGGCTATATAGAAGAGCACGGCATGAGCCAGTTCGTCCGCGATGCCCGCATCGCCATGATCTATGAGGGTGCCAACGGCATCCAGGCGCTCGACCTCGTCGGCCGCAAGCTGGCCTTGAATGGCGGCCGCGCGGTCCAGGCTTTCTTTAAGGAAGTCGGAGAGTTCTGCGAGGAAAACCGCACCGACGAGACGATGGCGCCCTTCACCAAGGCGCTTAAAAAGGGCCTCAACGATCTGCAGGCGGCGACGATGTGGCTGGTGCAGAACGGCATGGCCAAGCCCGATAACGCCGGTGCCGCCTCGACCGATTACATGCATCTCTTCGGCCTGGTGGCGCTGGGCTATATGTGGGCGCAGATGGCCAGGGTGGCCGCAGCGAAATTGGCGAATGGCGCCGACGGCGCTTCGTCTTTCTACGACAACAAGCTGGTGACGGCGCGCTTCTTCATAGAGCGGATCATGCCGGAGACGTCGGCGCATCTTGCCCGCATCTCCAGCGGTGCCGACACATTGATGGCACTGCCGGCGGAAGCGTTCTAGCTTCGGCGTTCCCCTCCCCCTCGAGGGGAGGGTGGCCCGAAGGGCCGGGAGGGGTCCTGCGTGCAGTGCGCCGACCTCCATTCTGGTGCATGCCCTGTGAGGAAAATGATCGCAATGCCGTGGCACATGGCGCAGGTTGTAAAAGATAAGGTCGAGCAAGTCATCGGCGACCCCACCCGGCCGCTTCGCGGCCACCCTCCCCTCGAGGGGGAGGGGAACGTCGGCGCGAGGGAGAAACCATGACCCACCCCGCCGAAATCCTTGGCCTTCCCAAGCCCGCCTGGGCGGCGGACGAGGTCGGCATGCTTTACGACATGGCGCACCGCTTCATGTCGGAAGAGATCGCGCCGCGTTACGACGAATTCGAGAAGAACGAAATGGTCGACCGCGAGAGCTGGCTGAAGGCGGGTGCTGCCGGCCTGCTCTGCGCCTCGATGCCGGAGGAATATGGCGGATCGGGCGGCACCTTCGCGCATGAGAGCGCCATCATCGAGGCGATCGGCCATGTCGGCGTCGACGGGTTCGGCATTGGCCTGCACAATTCGATCGTTGCCCCCTATATCCTCCACTACGGCTCGGAGGAGCAGAAGAAGAAGTGGCTGCCGAGGCTGGCGACCGGCGAGCTGATCGGCGCCATCGCCATGACCGAGCCGGGTGCGGGCTCCGACCTTCAGGGCGTCAAGACGCGCGCCGAAAAGGACGGCAACCAGTACAAGCTCAACGGCTCGAAGACCTTTATCACCAACGGCCAGCTCGCCAATTTCATCATCGTCGTTGCCAAGACCGATCCTGAGAAGGGCGCCAAGGGCATCTCGCTGATCGTCGTCGAGACCGACGAGCTGGAGGGTTTCGAGCGCGGCCGCAACCTCGACAAGATCGGCCTCAAGGCCAACGACACGTCGGAACTGTTCTTCAACGACGTACGTGTGCCGACCTCGAACCTGCTCGGCAACCACGAAGGCCAGGGCTTCGTCCAGTTGATGCAACAATTGCCGCAGGAGCGGCTGCAGATCGGCACCACTGCTATTGCCATGGTCGAGCGGGCGCTGGCGCTTACCATCGACTACGTCAAGGAGCGCAAGGCCTTCGGCAAGGCCATCATCGAATTCCAGAACACCCAGTTCAAGCTTGCCGAATTGAAGACCGAGGCGACCATCGGCCGCGTCTTCTATAATGACTGCGTTGCCCGCCACGTTAACGGCGGCCTCGACCCGGTGACCGCTTCGATGGCCAAATACTGGCTGTCAGACCTGCAAGGAAAAGTCGTCGACGAATGCCTTCAATTGCATGGCGGCTATGGCTACATGAATGAATATCCGATTGCGCGCATGTTTCGCGACGCCCGCGTCCAGCGCATCTACGGCGGCACCAACGAGATCATGAAATTGCTGATCGGGCGCTCGCTCTGAGCGAGTTTCAGCGAACCCAAGGAGCAGGAAAATGGCCGAAGCTTATGTCTATGATGCCGTGCGCACGCCGCGCGGCAGGGGCAAGAAGGATGGCTCGCTGCACGAAGTGCCGGCGGTGCGGCTCGGCGCCAAGGTGCTCGAGGCCATCCGCGACCGCAACGGGCTGGACACCGGCACCCTCGACGACATCATCTTCGGTTGTGTCGATCCGGTTGGCGAGGCGGGTGCGGTCATTCCACGTGCCGCCGCTTTCGAGGCCGGCTACGACACCAAGGCGCCTGGCATGCAGATATCGCGTTTCTGCGCCTCGGGCCTCGACGCCATCAATTTCGGCGCCGCCAAGATCGCGCAGGGCGCCGACGAGGTCGTCATCGCCGGTGGCGTCGAATCGATGTCGCGCGTCGGCATGGGCGCCTCCGGCGGCGCCTGGTTCATGGACCCATCGGTCGGCCTACCCGGCTGGTTCGTGCCGCAAGGAATCTCGGCCGACCTGATCGCCACCAAATACGGCTTTTCGCGCGACGACGTCGATGCCTACGCAGTCGAAAGCCAGAAGCGTGCCGCCAAGGCGTGGGGCGAGGGCCGCTTCAAGAATTCGGTGATCTCGGTCAAGGACCAGAACGGCCTGACCATCCTCGACCATGACGAACATATGCGGCCCTCGACCGACATGCAGTCGCTTGCCGCGCTCAACCCGTCCTTCGTCATGCCCGGCGAAATGGGCGGCTTCGACGCCGTCGCCGTGCAGAAGCATCCCGAGGTGGAACAGGTCAACCACGTCCACCATGCCGGCAATTCCTCCGGCATCGTCGATGGCGCGGCGGCCGTGCTGCTCGGCTCGAAAAAGGCGGGAAAGACGCTCGGCCTCAAGCCGCGCGCACGCATCCGTGCGTTCGCCAACATCGGCTCCGAACCGGTGCTGATGCTGACCGGCCCCGTCGACGTCACCGAGAAGCTGTTGAAGCGGGCGAAGATGAAGCTGTCGGACATCGACCTGTTCGAGCTCAACGAGGCCTTCGCTTCGGTGGTGCTGCGCTATATGCAGGCTTTCGACATTCCGCATGACCGGATCAACGTCAATGGTGGGGCCATCGCCATGGGCCATCCGCTCGGCGCCACCGGTGCGATGATTTTCGGTACGGTGCTGGATGAATTGGAACGCCGCGACCTCAACACCGCGCTGGTGACGCTTTGCATCGGCGCCGGCATGGGCACTGCAACGATCATCGAACGCGTCTGACGGAGAGAGATGATGAGCTACACCAATTTCACCCTCGACATCGACGCCGACGGCATTGCGCTGGTCACCTGGGACATGCCGGACCGTTCGATGAACGTCTTCACCGAGGAGGTGATGCTCGAACTGAATACCATCGTCGACAAAGTGGCGAGCGATGCAGCGATAAAGGGCGCGGTGATCACCTCCGGCAAGGATACGTTCTCGGGCGGCGCCGACATCACCATGCTGCAGAAGATGCTGGCGACCCTTGCCGCCGACAAGGCGAAGGACCCGGAGAAGGCGACCAAGGCCCTGTTCGACAATGCGGGCACCATGAACGGCCTGTTCCGCAAGCTGGAAACTTCGGGAAAGCCATGGGTTTCGGCGATCAACGGCACATGCATGGGTGGCGCGTTCGAATTGTCGCTCGCCTGCCATGGCCGTGTCGCGGCCGATTCAGACAAAGTGAGGATGGCGCTTCCCGAAGTGAAGATCGGCATTTTTCCGGGCGCCGGCGGCACCCAGCGCGTGCCGCGGCTGACCGACCAGCAGCAGGCGCTGCAAATGCTGACGTCCGGCCAGACGCTGTCGCCTCAGAAGGCCAAGTCGATGGGCCTGATCCATGAGATTGCCGAGCCGGACAAGCTGGTCGAAACCGCCAAGGCGATGATCAGGAACGGCTTGAAACCGGTGGCGCCATGGGATGAAAAGGGCTTCAAGCTGCCCGGCGCCCCGATCTATTCGGTGGCCGGTGCCAATCTGTGGCCCCCGGCCATCGCCATTCTGCGCCGCGAGACCTATGGCAATTATCCCGCCGCTGCCGCCATCCTGAAATGCGTTTACGAGGGCTTGTTGGTGCCGTTCGACACCGCCCTGCGGATCGAGCAACGCTATTTCACCGAGATTATGCAGACCAGGGAAGCGGCAGCGATGATCCGTTCGCTGTTCGTGTCGCTCCAGGAACTGAACAAGGGCGCGCGCCGCCCGGCCGGTGTGCCGGAAACGAAGTTCAAGAAGATCGGCGTACTCGGCGCCGGCTTCATGGGCGCTGGCATTGCCTATGTGACGGCCAAGGCCGGCATTCCGGTGGTGCTGCTCGACCGTGACATGGAGTCCGCCGCCAAGGGCAAGGCGCATTCCGAGACCCTTATCTCGGATCAGGTGAAAAAGGGCCGTGCCAAGCCGCAGGACAAGGATCGGTTGCTGTCGCTGATCACGCCGACGGCCGATTACGCGGATCTTGCCGGCTGCGATCTTGTGGTCGAGGCGGTGTTCGAGGACTCGGCCGTCAAGAAGGATGCCACCGAACAGGCCGAGGCTGTGCTCAAGCAGTCGGCGATCTTCGCCTCGAATACGTCGACCATACCGATCACATCGCTGGCCAGGAATTCGGCGCGGCCAAAGAATTTCATCGGCATCCACTTCTTCTCGCCGGTCGACAAGATGATGCTGGTCGAGATCATCCTCGGCAAGAAGACCGGCGACAAGGCGCTGGCCACCGCAATCGACTTCGTCCGCGCCATCAAGAAGACGCCGATCGTTGTCAACGATACGCGCGGTTTTTACGTCAATCGCTGCGTACTGCGCTACATGTCGGAAGCCTACAAGATGCTGATCGAAGGTGTTCCGGCGTCGATGATCGAGAATGCGGCGAAAGCCGCCGGCATGCCGGTCGGTCCTCTGGCGTTGACCGACGAGACCGCGATCGACCTTGCCCAGAAGATCATGAAGCAGACCATGCGCGATCTCGGCGACAAGGCGGTCGATCCGAAGCAGATGGCGCTGATCAACACGATGGTCGACACGCATGGTCGCTTGGGCCGCAAGAACAGCAAGGGCTTCTATGACTATCCGGCAAAACCGGCCAAGAAGAAGCTGTGGCCAGGTCTCAGGGATCTCTACCCGCAGCTGGCGCCGGAGCAGGTTGATTATGAGGAACTGAAGCAGCGGCTGCTGGTCACCATCGCGCTTGAGGCGGTACGGGTGATGGAAGAGGGCATCGTTACCGACCCACGCGAGGCCGATGTCGGCTCGATCCTGGCCTTCGGCTTCGCGCCCTATACAGGCGGTGCACTGTCCTACATCGACGGCATCGGCGCTAAGAAATTCGTCAAAATCGCCAAGCGCCTGCAGAAGAAATACGGCACCGAGTTCAAGGCGCCGAAGCTGCTGCTTGATATGGCCGAGAAGGGCGAGACCTTCTACGAGCGCTTCGATCCCTATACCAGGGACGAGGCCAAGGAGGCGGCCTGACGCCGTCTTCGGCGGTGGACAAGATGGCGGCCAAGGGGTAGAACACGGAAGGTATTTTTTCCTGTTTCGAAGGAGAGCAAGGTGCTCTCGCACGACCGCGTTTGGGCCGCCATCGACGCTCTCGCCGAGCGTTATTCGCTTTCGGCCTCCGGACTGGCCAGGCGCGCAGGCCTCGACTCGACCGCCTTCAACAAATCGAAGCGGCTGTCCTCAGATGGACGGCCGCGCTGGCCGTCGACCGAATCGCTGGCCAAGATCATTGAGGCGACCGGCGCCTCGCTGGACGAATTTGCGGGGCTGGTCGAGGGTCGGGGTAATTCCGGCGCACTACCCGTGCAGAGATCGTCGGTGCCGCTGCTCGGCTTCGCCCAGGCGGGCGCCGGTGGCTTCTTCGACGACGCCGGGTTTCCAGCGGGGCAGGGATGGGATCTGATCGAGCTTCCGGCACGGGCAACCGAGACCTCCTATGCCTTGAAGGTCCAGGGCGATTCCATGCTGCCGCTCTATCGCAATGGCGATGTCCTGATCGTCGAGCCAGGGGCTACCATACGAAAGGGTGATCGCGTCGTCGTCAAGACCAATGCCGGCGAGGTGATGGCCAAGATGCTTGACCGCCAGACACCGAGGTCGATCGCGCTGGTCTCCCTCAATCCCGATCACCCGGACCGCGACATCCCCATGCGCGATGTCGAATGGGTGGCGCGGATTGTCTGGGCAAGCCAGTAGGCGCGGGGCCGGTGCGTCTGCCTCACCTTGCTTTGGCTGTTCTGGCGATCCCGGCGATGGCCACGGCAATTGTCGCCGGCGGCCGCGCCGTCCAGAGCGAAAGCGGCGGCCCCTGGGAGCAAATCCAGGTCGGCGTCGAAACTCAGCCCGCCGCGCCGGCTACGTCGGCCATCCCGAAACCAGTGCCGGCCAAGCAGGCGGCGCATTCGAGGGCAATCGATCCAGACATCGTGGTGCCGCCGCAGCCCGGTTCCAACGAGCTTGAACGGATAGAGCCGCGCGCCCCGTTGAGCGATCTGGCATTGGCTGGACCGCCCAAGCCGCCAAAAACGAAAATGCCCGACGACTGGAAAGGCACGAAACTATTCCAGCCCGTCGCATCGGCCGCCGGGGTCATCGAAGCAAAGGGCTATTCGATTGCGGTTTCCGGGATCGACATCGTCAAGCAGGAGGAGACTTGCACCGACGGCGGCGAGTCCTGGAATTGCGGCATTCGGGCGCGAACGGCCTTCCGCGCCTTTCTCCGCAGTCGTGCGGTGGTCTGTGCCGTGCCGCCCGAAGGCGGTCGTGATCTGATCGCCGCCGAGTGCCGGATCGGTAATCAGGATGTCGGTCAATGGCTGGTCGAAAATGGCTGGGCGCGCGCCGCCAAGGGCGGCCCTTACGCAGAAGCCGGCGAGAAGGCGCGTGCAGCAAAAAAAGGCGTCTTCGGGCCGGCGCCGAGCGTTTCAGGCCTGCCGCCGCTCCCGGCTGCTGCGTCGCGATCCGCGCCTGTAGCGCCTAGCTCGATCCTGGAGGAGCAAGACGGCGTCCTCATGCCGCCAGTTGACCAGCCAGCGCCCGCTGAATGAGCTCGCGCGTTTCGGCGATGCCGTAGAGCGCGGCGAAGGAGCCGAAGCGCGGTCCGCGTTCCTGACCTATCAGCACCCGATAGATCATCTGGAAGAAGGCGACGGAGACACCGGGTCCGCCCTCCGGGCTCTGCTTGGAATGGTCCTGGTAGCGCTCGATCTTGCGCGCAACATTGAGGGCAGCGTTCTGGATTGCCTCGCTGTCGGCATCAGCCGGCAGCGCGGCGAGCGCTTCCGAAAGCTTGGTCAGCGCCTCGCGCTCGACCGCGTCGGCAGCACGGTACACTTTCGCCGGCTTCACGAAATCGTCGAAATAGCGGATGGCATATTCGGCCAGCCGGTCGAGCTCGGGATGGGTTGTCGGCGTCACACCCGGCGCGTGGCGCGAAATGAAACCCCACAGCACGTCCCTGTTCTGCGCATTCGAGGCGCTGACCAGGTTGAGCAGCAGCGAGAACGGAACCGGCAGGTCGACTGCCGGGGGATTGCCGTCATGCATGTGCCAGACCGGATTGCCCAGCCGCTCCTTCCAGTCCTGCCTCTGATAGGCAGAGAGGAACGTGTAATATTCGTCTACCGCCTTCGGGATGACGTCGAAATAAAGCTTCTTCGCGGTTCGCGGGCGCTGGAACATATAAAGGCTAAGGCTCTCGGTCGGCGCGTAAGTCAGCCACTCGTCGATGGTCAGCCCATTGCCCTTCGACTTCGAGATCTTCTGGCCGTTCTCATCGAGGAACAGCTCATAATTGAAGCCCTCGGGTGCCGGAGCATCGAGCGCGCGGCAAATCTGCCCGGCGAGCTTGACGGAATCGATCAGATCCTTGCCGGACATCTCGTAATCGACGCCGAGTGCTGCCCAGCGCATCGCCCAATCTGGCTTCCATTGCAGCTTGGCATGACCGCCGGTCACCGGCGTCTCGAAGCGCTCGCCGGTGTCCGGGTCGCGCCACACGATGGTGCCGGCGTCGAGCTTGCGCTCGTCGATCGCGACTTGCATGACGATGCCGGTCTTGGGATGGATCGGCAGGAAGGGCGAATAGCTCAGCGCCCGCTCCTCGCGCAGCGACGGCAGCATAATTGCCATCACCTTATCGAAGCGCTCGAGCATCTTGAGCAGCGTCGCGTCGAAGCGGCCGGAAGTATAATAGTCGGTCGAGGAAGCGAATTCGTAATCGAAGCCGAAACGGTCGAGGAAAGTGCGCAGCCGTGCGTTATTGGCGGCGCCGAAGGACGGATACTCATTGGAGAACGGGTCCGGTATCCTGGTCAGCGGCTTGCCGAGATAGGCGCGCAGCATGTCCTTGTTAGGCACATTGTCCGGCACCTTGCGCAATCCGTCCATGTCGTCGGAGAAGCACAGCAGCCGCGTCTTGACCTTGTCTTCAGTCAGTACGCGGAAGGCGTGGCGCACCATAGATGTGCGCGCCACCTCGCCGAACGTGCCGATGTGCGGCAGGCCGGACGGGCCGTAGCCGGTCTCGAACAGCACCGTTTCCGGGTAGCCGCTGCTCGCGTAGCGGGCGACGATCTTTTTCGCTTCCTCGAATGGCCACGCCTTGCTTTCGGCGGCGGCGGCGAGGACTTCCGGGCTGAGATCGATCGGCTGTTGTTCGGCCATGATGCTATTCCTGCAACTTTGCCAGCATCCATGCCGGCAGCCGCATGCTCTAGACCATGATCCCGAAAAGTGGAACCCGGTTTTCGGGCAGGACCGTGATCAGGCAAGAAGCCCCCGTCCCGATAGTCAGGATGGATCAACTTCCAAGGCGTGATCGGAGCGCCAACGATCGCGGCTGTTTTTCCTTGCGGCGCCGGTCCCTCGTTCCTAACTTCGGGACCATCTCAAGGAGTTGTAAATGCCATTGTCGCCACACGAAGCCATGATCTACCTGATGGTCATCACCTCGGCGTCAGACCGCGACATGACCGACGTCGAACTGGCGCGGATCGGCGACGTCGTTCGATCCTGGCCGGTGTTTGAGGATTTCAACCAGGAGCGGCTGGTCGAGGTCGCCCAGGCCTGCCAGAAAATGCTGCATGAAAAGGATGGGCTGGAGGGCGTCCTGGCGCGCGTCGCCGAGGCGCTGCCCGAACGCCTGCGTGACACCGCCTATGCCGCCGCCTTCGAGGTCGCAGCTGTCGATCTCGAAATGCGCCTGGAGGAGGTGCGCGTCCTGCAGCTCGTCCGCCGGGAACTCGACCTCGATGCGCTGACGGTCGCCGCCATTGCGCGAGCCGCCAAGGCCCGCCTTCGCACGCTGACCTGAGCCGGCGGCCAAGCTCAGAAAAAACTGACGGGAAAATAGCGCAGATAGAACTCGGCGAACGTGCCTTTCACCGAGATTTCCTGCAGCGCGTAGTCGAAAGCGGCGGCCAGTGCCGGATCGTCGGCCCTGGTGGCGATTGCCATGCCTGAGCCGAGATATTCGGGCGCCAGATAGGGGCCGCCGGCAAAGCGGCAGCAGCCCGCTGCATCCGAACCGCCGAGCCAGAAGGCGAAACGCATGCCGTCGCCGAAGGCGGCGTCGATCTTGCCGGCTTTCAGCTCACCATAAAGCTCCTCCGGCTTTGCGAACGGGACGATTTGGACGTCGCCGAAATAATCGCGCAGCATCCGCTCGTGCGCGGAGCCGGCGATCACGCCGACACGCTTGCTGCGCAGCTTGTCGAACATTGGTTCGGTCAGCGCCTGTGTCTTCAGCATGATGAAGCGGGCCGGAAATTGCAGGTAGGAGCGTGAAAATGCGTATTTCGACCGCGACTCCGGCGTCGCGGCGATGCCGGCAATGATCGCTTCGCCCTCGCCCTTCCCGAGCGCACCTTCGAGCTCGGCCCAGGGCAGCGCCTGGATCTGGCATTTTTCGGCAACGCCGAGCTCGGCGCAGATGGCGCGCGCCAGGTCGACATGGAAGCCCGACAGCCGGCCTGCCCCATCGAGGAAATTGAACGGCGGGAAATCCGTGGTGGTCAGGAATCGCAGCCGCGGCAGCATCGAAAGGTCCGGCTTTGGCAGCCGCTCCTTGGCGTCCCAGAACAAGGGCACCTGCGGCTCCGCGGCGAGCGCAGCAGCCGCAAGCGATTGCGCTCCGATCAATATCGAGATCAATGAAATGGATATGCGCCGAAACGCCACGCGACGACTCCGTTCGGTCTTGCCCCGGCTTTCGTACGAAATAACACAGGTTTTTGTACGAAAAAAACACAGGTGCGACGGTTTTTGGTTTCATCATTGCAATTTAGGGATATTGTTTAGTGAGTTTGCAAGTGACTGCGTGATGCCGGCTGAAGAGGAGCAGTAGGACGCACAGGGAGGCAGCTTTGCAGTCCGGGGTTGATGGCGTGGTGCGGGTTGATCACTGCCATTGGCCTCAAGAGCGGAAGGCAACATGGGGTAGATGTTGCGATGGGTCATTTCGATCGTACGCTGGAGTTGATAGATCAGTTGCAGCACGCCGGCACAGCCGCCGCCGTCTGCGAAAAGCTGTTGGGGGTAACAAGCGGGTTCGGGCTGACGGCGCTGATGGCCGGGACGGTTCCGCAACCTGGCACGCCGAGAAACCAGCAAAAGGACCATGTGCTGCTCTGCGACTGGCCGGCTGAATGGCTTGAGCGCTACGTCGCGCGCAACTACGTCGATCACGACCCCGTCGTCAGCCACATGAAGCAGCTTCAAGCGCCATTCCAGTGGCGGGAAGCATCTCAGGGCATCCGCATCGGCAAGAGCGGCGGCGAGGTGATGGGCGATGCCGGGGAATTCAAGCTGCGCGACGGGTTGGCCTTTCCGCTAATCACGCTCGATGGCCAGATCGTCATGGTGTCGCTAGGCGGCGAGGCTGTCGAATTGTCGAGCGCCGATTTCGGGTTGGTGTCGCTGGTCTCGACTTATGCGATTGGCCGCGCAATGCAGCTCCACACCATGGCGGGCAAAACCATCGATCATGTCGAATTAACGCCGCGTGAGCGCGAATGCCTGCAATGGGCTGCTGTTGGCAAGTCCGAATGGGAGATTTCACAAATTCTCGGCATTTCGGAACACACGTCAGAGAAACACCTTCTTAACGCCAAAAGCAAACTCGGTGCCGTCAACCGGGTCCAGGCCGTCGCGGAAGCGATAAGGCGCGGCTATATTAACTAGGTCGGCCGCGCCGGCCTAGAAATTCTTGCTTGCGTGATCGCGTAATTTTTTTGGGAAAGCACGGCCGTATCTTCCTATTGAAACTAGGAGACGGCAAATGCTTTTTTCCCTCACAACCCAGGAATTGATGGAACGGCCCGACCTCTGGGAGGCAGTTCATCGTTTGCGTTACAGAGTTTTCGTCGAAGAGATGGGATGGACCGATCTGCAGCGCCCTGATGGCCTCGAGATCGATCAATTCGACCACGACGAGGCAGTGCACCAGATCGTCATCCGCAATGGCGAGCTCGCCGGTTATCAGCGGATGTTGCCGACAACCCGGGCCCATCTTCTAACCGATGTGCTGGCGGACCTTTATGAGGGAACCCCACCGTCGGGCCCGAATGTCTATGAACTGACCCGCTATGCGGTTGCGCCGGGATTCCGCGACGGTCGGCGCGGCGTGTCGACGGTCGGCACCGAGCTGATCGCCGGCTTCGTCGAGTGGGGTCTGAAGCGCAACGTCAACCAGGTGATCATCGAATTCGAGCCGATGTGGGTGCTTCGCGCGCTGCAGCTGCATTTCCTGGCAACGCCGCTCGGTTACCAGCGTACCTATGGCAACCAGCAGGTGGTTGCCACACTGCTCACCTTCAACGAGCACACGCTCGACGTGGTGCGTTCGCGCCGCAACCACTTTGCGCCGGTGCTGGCCAGAGGGTACCCGGACATGCTCGGACAGAGACGCGCCTCGTGAGATTGGAGAGAGGCCATGAACGTTCACTCAAAAGCAGAATTCCGCAATCACACGCTGATCGTCACGGTATCGTCGGGTGACGGCCGCCCGGTGCTGGACAGGCGGGCCTATGAAAGCCTGGCCAGGACATTCCACGAAGCCGCTGTCGACGACGACGTCCGCGTAGTGGTCCTGCGCGGCTTGGCCGGGTGCTTCTGCCTCGGTGCCGATTTCTCCGAATTTCTCGACGCCACCAAACATCGGCGACTGATCGCCGCCGTCACCGATATGTTCCGCACGCTGGCGACGTTTCCGAAACCGGTCCTTGCCTGTGTCGACGGCGACGCCGTCGGCGTCGGTTGCACCATCCTGTTCCACTGCGACATGGTGATCGCCTCGAGCAAGAGCACGTTTCGGGTGCCGTTCGTCGATTTCGGCCTGGTGCCGGACGCGGCGACCAGCATTCTGGCGCCGCAGAAGCTCGGCTATGCCGGGGCGTTCCGCTTCTTCTGCCTGGGCGACACGCTCGCCGCCGAAGATGCCAGGGCACTGGGCCTTGTCGGCGAGATCGTGACGGACGGCAGCGTCGAGGAAGCCACGTTGGCAAGAGCCAGGCAACTCGCCAAGAAGCCTGTCGCGGCGCTGCTACAGACGCGCGACCTGCTTAGGGGCGACACCGGCGCGCTCTGCGACCGCATCGATCAGGAGATCTCGCTTTTCCAGCAGGCGCTGCAGGACGACACCACGCTGAAGCGACTGCAGCGGATTGCCCGGCTGGCGGCATGAGAGCCGCGTATCGATGAGGTGAGCTTATTTTTCGAGGAAAGTCGGCCCTTCGCCGATGATCTTCTTGTCCTCCTTGCCGATGACGTCGAGGTCGCGGCCGTCATAGGGAAGCGAAAGGAGAATGCGCTGCATGACGGCCAGCCGCGCGCGCCGTTTGTCGTTCGCCCGCACAATGATCCAGGGCGCGAACTCCTTGTGCGTGCGCTCGACCATCAGGTCGCGCGCTTTGGTGTATTCGTCCCATTTGCTGATGCCGGCGATGTCGATTGGCGAAAACTTCCAGCTCTTCAGCGGGCTCCAGCGGCGGTCGTGGAATCGCTCGAGCTGCGTTTCCCGGCCGATGTTCAGCCAGAATTTGAAGAAATGTATGCCCTCGTTGCGGATCATCCGCTCGAAATGCGGAACCTCGTCCAGAAATTGCTCGTGCTGCTCGGGCGTGCAGAATCCCATCACCGGTTCAACGCCGGCGCGGTTATACCAGGAGCGGTCGAAGGTGACGAATTCGCCCGACGTCGGGAAGTGGTCGACGTAGCGCTGGAAGTACCATTGTCCAAGCTCGGTGGGCGTTGGCTTGGTCAGCGCCACGTTGCGCGCCGTGCGAGGGTTCAGATACTGGCGCAAAACGAAGATCGTGCCGCCCTTGCCGGCAGCGTCGCGCCCCTCGAACAGCGACATTACCCGCTTGCCCGTCGACTGCAGCCACGCCTGCGCCTTGACCAGCTCGATCTGCAGCTTCTCTAGCCTCTCGTCATACTCCTCGCTCTTCATCTTCTTGTCGTAAGGGTAACCGCCGGCAGTGAGCTTGCGGTCCTCGACCCAGTCGGGAAGCGCGGGGGCCTCGATGTCGAACGCCCTCTCCTTGCCGTCGATCATGATCTTCAGCGGCCCCGATGAGGGTGCGGCGGGGCTTTCCTTGGCGTTTTTCATCGAGGCGAACCTTTCCAGCTTCCGGACTCGTGCTATTGGGAGCCTTACTGCATCGGCCCGAAAATCGGAATCGATTTTCGGAAAGAACGATGCAGCAGATAAAGAGGTAGAGCGTCCTTTGTGCGCCCAATTGGACGCACTGCGCTCTAGCGCCGGTCCAGCAAGAAGTTCTTGAAGTGGCCGCAGACGGAGCGCAAATGGCCGACATCGGCACAGAGCGGAGAGGCAGGGCGCAAACCGTCGCCATGCGGCTGTGGAACAGCCGCTGGCTACTGGCGGCCGGCCTCGTTGCGGTTCTGATGGTCTATGGTTTTGCCGGCATGTCTGGCTATGTGGTGCTGCTGGCTGGCGCCGTGCTGGTTGCCGCTGCGATGCTGCCGGCCGGCATCGCCCGTCAATCGACCGAAAATGCCACGGCCATCGAGTCGGGCGTGCAACAACTTTCCGGCGAATATCTCGCGGCGGCGGTTGCCGATCCGCTGATCATTTTCGATCGCTCCGCCGCCATCGTCCACGCCAACGCCGCTGCCTTTGCCGCCTTCGGTGGGATTGCCCCCGGCATGTCGCTGTCGCTGAAATTCCGCGCGCCGGAAATGCAGGCCTTGCTGGATAGCATCTTGGCGGGCAACGTCGCTTCGGACAGCGTCGACTACATAGAAAAGCTGCCGGTCGAACGAGCCTATCGGGTGAGCGCGTCTTCAGTCGGCCATGCCACGGATCTCTACGTGCTGGTGTTCAAGGACCAGAGTGAGGCGCGCCGGATCGACAGAATGCGTGCCGACTTCATTGCCAATGCCAGCCACGAGCTGCGCACGCCTCTCGCCTCGATCGCCGGCTTCATCGAGACGCTGCGCGGGCCGGCCCGCAACGACCCCGCGGCGCGCGAGCAGTTCCTGCAGATCATGCAGAACCAGACCAGCCGCATGGCGCGCCTCATCGACGACCTTCTGTCGCTGTCGCGCCTGGAGATGAAGCCCTATCTCAAGCCGGGAACCGAGGTCGACCTGCGCCAGGCCATCGACAGCGTCATCGATTCGCTTGGGCCGCTCGCAAAGGAAAACGGCGTCGTCATCGAGCGTGATTTCGCGGAAGGGCCGCTCGACGTGCCCGGCGATCGGGACGAGCTTTTCCAGGTATTCGAAAACCTGCTGGAAAACGCCTGCAAATATGGTCAGTCGGGCGGACGTGTCGTGGTGTCGATCATACGCAGCGACAGCGATCCCGAACCGGGCATCGACGTCACCATCAGGGATTTCGGCCCCGGCATCCCCGAAGAGCACATCCCGCGCATCACCGAGCGCTTCTACCGTGTCGACGTCGAGAACAGCCGAACCCAGAAGGGCACCGGCCTTGGCCTGTCCATCGTCAAGCATATCCTGACCCGCCACAACGCCAGACTCTCCATCAGGTCGGAGGTCGGCAAGGGTGCGGCGTTCACGGTCCATTTGCCGGCTCGCTAGCGTAGTACTATCTCTAGCACATAATGGGCCGTTTCTTTTTTCTGTCATCCGGCTAGCGTATCAGCGGGGATTCGAGGGAACGACTCAACCACGAGATCCCGGGAAGGCATTTCGTCCATGCAGTCCGTGCATATCGTCAGCGCCTATGACGAGGAGCTGAAATATCTGTCGAAGCGCATCGCGGCGATGGGCGGGCATGCCGAGCGCATGGTCGAGCAGGCGGTCGCGGCGCTGGTCAATGCTGATCCGGGGCTTGCCCAGAAAGTCATTCGGGACGACCTGGTTCTGGATGAGGGACAGCGCGAGATCGACGACAAGGCGATCATCATCATCGCCAAACGCCAGCCGATGGCGACGGATCTGCGCGAAATCGTCGGCGCGATCCGCATCTCGGCTGACCTCGAACGGGTAGGCGACCTCGGCAAGAACGTCGCCAAGCGGGTGGTTGCCGTCGCAGACGGGCGCCAGCCGAACAGTCTGTTCCGCGGCCTCGAGGCTTTGGCCAATCTGGCACTGACCCAGCTCAAGGAAGTACTCGACGTCTATGCGTCGCGGTCGGTGGAGAAAATCGGTTTCGTGCGCGACCGCGACGACCAGATCGACGCCATGTACACCTCTCTGTTTCGCGAATTGCTGACCTACATGATGGAAGACCCACGCAACATCACCCCCTGCACACATCTCCTGTTTTGCGCCAAGAACATCGAGCGCATCGGCGACCACGCCACCAACATCGCCGAGACGATCTACTATATCGTCACCGGCGATCAGATGCCGGCCGATCGTCCGAAGGGCGATAAGACGGACAAGATTATTCTTCCCGCAACCCAACCAGCGAAGTGAGTTCTCTCAGCACTGATGCGAATTTCGGATTCGCCACCCGACAGAAAATTGCGCTAAGCTTTCGACGCGCCGACTTCTCAGTTCCGCGATGAAGGCCCGGCCTTCAGGAGGCTGCGATGGAATATGTCCGCGAGTTTGCTCCTGCGCCGCCGATGTCGGGTATAATCGCTTGCGGCGTCTATACGGCTGGGCGGCGCATCGCCGACATTCCGATCGAGGAAGCCGGCGAATGGGCCGGGAAGCCGGGCCACGTGGTCTGGATCGGACTGCTGGAGCCCGACCGCAATTTGTTGCTGCGCGTCCAGGCGCAATTCCATCTGCATGAGCTGGCGATCGAGGACGCCGAGCATCCGCACCAGCGACCGAAGATCGAGCAATATGGTGATGCCCTGTTCATCGTTGCCCGCACGGCGCAGCTGATCGACAGCCGCGTCACCTTCGGCGAGACGCATCTGTTCGTCGGCGCGGGCTACATCGTCAGCGTCAGGCATGGCCCGTCGACCTCCTACGCCGCCGTTCGCCAGCATTGGGAAAGCTGCCCGCATTCCCTTGCCAAGGGCGAGGATTTCGTCCTCTACGCCATTCTCGATTTCATCGTCGACAACTATATGCCGGTGCTTGAGCAGATCGAAAACGAGGTCGAGGCGATCGAGGACAAGGTTCTGCTGAAACCGATGACCGGCTCCGATATCGAACGGCTTTACATGCTGCGCCGCGATCTCTTGCGCCTGCGTAATGCGGCCCTGCCGCTGGTGGAGGTCTGCCGGCGGCTCACCAGCGCCGATCTGCCGCAAATCCACACAGCCATGCACCCGCTGTTTCGCGACGTCACCGACCACATCCGCACTGTCCAGGAAAAGATCGACAGCCTGCGTGAGGTTCTCGCCTTCGCCTTCGAGGCGAGCCTTCTGGTCGGTCAAAGCCAGGAGACGGCGATCTCCAAGAAGCTTGCCTCATGGGCCGCAATCTTGGCCGTGCCGACGGCATTCGCCGGCATTTACGGCATGAATTTCAGCGACATGCCGGAACTGAGGATGGAATATGGCTACCCGGCCGTCCTGGCGGCAATTGCCCTGATCTGCACGTTTCTTTACTGGCGGTTTCGCAAGAATGGGTGGCTATGAAGTGGGTGAATGATCAATAGTGAATAGGGCTAGGCAAGAGCCTTGCTTTCTTACTCCAAGCTCAGCCCGCCACCATTCACCATTCACCATTCACCATTCACCATTCACCTGCTCCGCCGCCGCTCCGATGCCGGCTGGAACGCCACGCGGGCGTGGTACTTGCAGTAGGGGCCGGTTTCGGCGGCGTCGTTGCCGCAGAAATGGAAGTCTTCCGAAAGCGGATCGCCGTTCGGCCATTTGCAAGTGCGCTCGTTGAGTTCGACAAGTTGCAGATGCCGCGAGATCGGCACGACGACGTTCTCGACCGGGCGGATATAGTGGCGCGCCACCGGTTCGGCATCGAACTGCGCCTTGAGCGCGGTCGCACCGATCGACATCGAGGTGGTGGCATGGCGCGTGGCGCTTGCTGCCCGGGACACCGATTTCTGGATCGTCGATCCCTGCACCGTCTTCTTCTGGCGTGCCGGTGAGGCGGTCGTGCGTCCGCGACCGGACAGTTTCAGCCGGTGCACTTTGCCGATGACCGCATTGCGGCTGACCCCGCCAAGCTGTGCGGCGATCTGGCTGGCGCTGAGGCCCTCCGACCACAATTTTCTGAGAAGTTCGACTCGCTCGTCAGTCCAGTTCATGAGACCGCGCTCCTGCTGAAACGTGCGGCAATCGGAATCCATTCCCGACCCGGCTTCTGCCGGGCAGACACCACATATATCGGGTGATTAGGTCCGCCGCACGAAATCTAGTTATTTCTCTACTACAATTACCTTATGCGCTGACTCGGTGACAAGAGTCCCAAGGCCAACACGAATCGGTTTTTTCGGTTTTCCCCAACTTGCCCGGTCGCTTAGGAGCCGGCGTTATGCTGGGGGGCTTGCCGCGCGACCTTGCGCGACCTTTTCGTTGACTTCACGGCCGAAAAACACGATAAGCCACAAGGGCCGCCGCTTTGGCGGCTTTTTGATTTTTCCGGTTCCGGAGACGCATATAATGAGCGGTTCGGCGCTTTTCGAGACCTTTGTTCGCGCACCCCTGGCTTTCGACCACGGTGAAGGCACCTGGCTGGTCACCGACAAGGGCGAGCGATATCTCGATTTCGCCGGCGGCATCGCCGTGAATTCGTTGGGCTACAGCCATCCGCATCTGGTCGCGGCCCTCACCGAGCAGGCCGCCAAGCTCTGGCACGTCTCTAATCTGTACGAGATTCCGGGACAGAGCCGGCTCGGCGAGCGGCTGGCCGACGCAAGCTTCGCCGACAAGGTGTTCTTCACCAATTCCGGCGCAGAGGCGCTCGAATGCGCCATCAAGACGGCGCGGCGCTACCACTTCGTCAAGGGCCATCCCGAGCGCTACCGCACAACCACCTTCGAAGGCGCCTTCCACGGCCGCACCCTGGCGACCATCGCCGCCGGCGGTCAGTACAAGTATCTGGAAGGTTTCGGCCCCAAGGTCGACGGCTTCGACCAGGTCGGTTTCGACGATGTGGATGCCGCCGAGAAGGCGATCACGCCTGAAACCGCGGCGATCCTGGTCGAGCCGGTGCAAGGCGAGGGCGGCATCAGGCAAGTGCCGACGCAATCGCTGAAGCGGCTCAGGCAGCTCTGCGATCAGCACGGACTGCTCCTGATTTTCGACGAGGTCCAATGCGGCGTCGGCCGCACCGGAAAGCTGTTCGCGCATGAGTGGGCGGGTGTCACACCCGACCTCATGGCGGTGGCCAAAGGCATCGGCGGCGGCTTCCCGATGGGTGCCTGCCTCGCCACCGACGAGGCAGCGGTCGGCATGACCGCTGGCGTGCACGGCACCACCTTCGGCGGCAATCCGCTGGCAATGGCGGTCGGCAACGCCGTGCTCGACGTGGTGCTGGAAGACGGCTTTCTCGAAGACGTCCGGCGCAAGGCACTGCTGTTGAAGCAGGGGCTCGCCGGTGTCGCCGACGAATTTCCGGATGTTATCGAAAGCATCAGGGGCACCGGCCTGATGCTCGGGCTTAAATGCGCGATGCCCAACACCAAGGTCACGGTGGCACTGCGTGACCAGCATCTCTTGACGGTTCCGGCCGGCGACAACGTTATCCGCCTGCTGCCGCCTCTCACCGTCACCGAAGCCGAGATCCGCGAAGCGCTCGAGCGCATTCGTGCCGGCGCCAAGAGCCTGGCAGATGCCATCGTCGCTGCCGCTGCGAAGTAATCCTGGAATTCCTGATGTCCCTTCGCCATTTCACCGATCTTTCCGCCGTTTCCGAAGGCGATCTGCGCTTCATGCTCGACGACGCAGCGGTGCGAAAGGCAAGGCTCAAGGCCGGCGAACGCAGCAAGCCGCTCGAAGGCAAGGTGCTGGCGATGATCTTCGACAAGCCGTCGACGCGCACGCGCGTGTCGTTCGACGTCGGTATGCGGCAGTTGGGTGGCGAGACGATCATGCTGACCGGCACCGAGATGCAGCTTGGCCGCTCGGAGACCATTGCTGACACAGCCAAGGTGCTGTCGCGCTATGTCGATGCCATCATGATCCGCACCACCTCGCATGACCGGCTGCTGGAACTGATGGAAAACGCTACGGTCCCCGTCATCAACGGGCTGACCGACGAGACCCACCCCTGCCAGCTGATGGCCGACATCATGACCTTCGAAGAGCACCGCGGTCCGGTGGCCGGTAAAACGATCGCCTGGACCGGCGACGGCAACAACGTGCTGCATTCGCTGCTGGAGGCATCCGCGCGGTTCCATTTCAAGCTGAATGTCGCCGTGCCCGAGGGCAGCGAACCGGCCCAGAAGCATGTCGACTGGTCGAAAGCCAATGGCGGCAAGCTGAAATTCACCCGTTCGCCCGAGGAGGCCGTTCACGAGGCCGACTGCATCGTCACCGACTGCTGGGTGTCGATGGGCCAGGAGCACCGTGCCCGCGGCCACAATGTCTTCCTGCCCTATCAGGTCAATGCGGCACTGATGGCGAAAGCCAAGCCGGATGCGCTGTTCATGCACTGTCTGCCGGCGCATCGCGGTGAGGAGGTTACCGACGAGGTCATCGACGGACCGCATTCGGTGGTGTTCGATGAGGCCGAGAACCGGCTCCATGCCCAGAAGGCGGTCCTGGCCTGGTGCCTGGGCGCTTGATACGAGCCGCGGTGATCCGGGCCGGCCTGATCTGCGCCGCCTTGATCTGGGCCGCCTTGATCCGGGAGTTGGTGGTGCCTATCTCAGGCGCATCACGCAAATCGAGCGCGTCTCGTCGCATGCGCCCCGGAGGGCGGCATCGCCGCGCCCCGGAGCTTTGTCATGTTGGAAACTCATCAATTGGCTGAACATAAACCCAAGCTCGGCGAATTCGGCTACGCCGGCGACGACCATGTCGTGCCGTTCGAGGTCGGCCCGCTCGACGTGCGCGGTCGCACCGTCCAGCTCGGGCCGATGCTCGATGCTATTCTCAGCCGTCACGACTATCCCGAGCCGGTCGCCCGGCTCCTGGCTGAAGCCTGTGTGTTGACGGTATTGCTCGGAACTTCGCTGAAGTTCGAGGGCAAGTTCATTCTGCAGACCCGCACCGACGGGCCGGTCGACATGCTGGTCGCGGATTTCTCCACGCCGCACGCGCTGCGCGCTTATGCCCGCTTCGATGCCGACCGGCTGCAGGCTTTGACTTCTGCCGGCGAGACGTCACCGCAGACGCTGCTCGGCAGCGGCGTCCTGGCGCTGACCATCGACCAGGGCGCCCACACACAACGCTACCAGGGCATCGTCCAGCTCGACGGCGTCACACTGGAAGATGCCGCACGCACTTATTTCCGCCAGTCGGAGCAGATTCCGACCGACCTCCGGCTTTCGGTTGCCAAGCTTCTGACGCCGGGCGTCGGCGGTGCTCGCGAGCAATGGCGGGCCGGTGGCCTGCTGGCACAATTCCTGCCGCAATCGGCGGAGCGCATGCGCGTACCCGACCTTCCCGGTGGCGACGGCGATCCGCGTGAGGAGATCCACGACCCGACCGACAATTCCTGGCAGGAGCTGCTGGCGCTGCTTGGTACTATTGAACCGACCGAGCTGATCGATCCGACGATCGGCGCCGAACGGCTGCTTTACCGGCTTTTCCACGAGCATGGCGTCCGTGTGTTCGGCGGGGTGCCGGTCGCCGACCAGTGCTCATGCTCGAGGGACAAGATCCACGGCATCCTTGAAGGCTTTTCCGCCGAGGAGATCAGGGACAGCACCGAGGATGGCAGCATTCACGTCGCCTGCGAATTCTGCTCGAAGCAATATGACTTCGACCCGGCGGAGTTTGCAGCGGCCGGATGACGGCCGTCAATTGACGGTGCGCCGCATTCCCGGCAAGTCGAGCGAGAAGGCGGGGATGGCGACGTCGAACGTCTCGCCCCGCCTGTTGCGCATGGTGTAGTGCCCGACCATGATGCCGGACGGCGTCGAGAGCGGGCATCCAGACGTATACTGATAGCTGTCGCCGGGGTTGAGTCCGGGTTGCTCGCCGACGACCCCGGGGCCGCGCACTTCCTCGACCTTGCCGGTGCCGTCGGTAATGTGCCAGTAGCGCGACAGAAGCTGCACGAACTCATCCGACTGATTGTCGATGGTCACCTGATATCCCCAGACATAGCGGTTTTGCGGAGGGTCGGAGTGATCCTCCAGATAGAACGGCCTGACCTGCACTTCGATGTTGCGGGTGACGGCGCTGTACATAAACTGCTCCAAAGCAATGTAGATGGAACTTTCGACGCTCAGCGCAGTTTGATCAACGATGCGCGTCATCTCCTTGCCCGACTCGAGCGCAGGTGCCGAAAAACAATGTCATTTAAGTGACACATGACAATGATGGTGTGCAGGCTTGTGCCGGGCGACTCAGCGTTCTGTCGAATTGTTGAAAACGGCCGTCATGCGGCCGGCACTTCTGGAGTGACCAGATCTCGATGGAACCGACATTCGCAGCCGCCCTCCTTTCCATAGCCCTCCTTCTTTCAAATCTCGCCAGCATCCTGTTAGCTTCGCTGAAGCTGAAGCGACCAGCCAGGATCGCACCGCCCGCCAACGCGCCGCCGGTATCGATCGTCATCCCGGCACGCGGCGTCGAGCCGTTTGCCGAAGAGACGCTGGAGCGCGCCTTCTCACTCGACTGGCCGCGCTACGAACTCATCTTCTGTGTCGCCCATGCCGACGACCCGGTGGTCAAGCCGATCACCGCAGCAATGGCGCGCTTTCCAGCTATTCGCGCCCGCCTTCTAGTCGGTGACGACCGCATCAGCGGCAATCCAAAACTCAACAATTGCGTGAAGGGTTGGGAGGCGGGGCGTTATCGCTGGGTCATCCTTGCCGATTCCAATGTGCTTATGCCGAGCGACTACGTCCAGCAGCTGATGGCGGCATGGCGGCATGGCACTGGCCTCGTCTGCTCGACGCCGATCGGCTCACGGCCGGACAGTTTCTGGGGGGAGGTCGAATGCGCCTTTCTCAACACGCTGCAGGCACGCTGGCAGTACGCTGGAGAGGCGCTCGGCCTCGGCTTCGCGCAGGGCAAGAGCATGTTGTGGAACAAGCCGATGCTCGACGCCAATGGCGGCATCCGCGCGCTTGCCGCCGAGATCGCCGAGGACGCCGCCGCGACCAAGCTGGTCAACGGGCTCGGACTGCGGGTCAATCTTGTCGCCTCGCCCTTCGAACAGCCGCTCGGCCGGCGCACGCTTGGCGAGATCTGGTCGCGGCAGGCGCGCTGGGCGCGGCTGCGCCGCGTCACCTTCGCGCTGTTCTTCGCCCCCGAGATCCTGATCGGCGCGGCGCCGCCGCTGGTGCTTGCGCTGATCGCGGCGGCTGACGCCGGCGTCAGCCTGCCGGCAACCGCCATCGCCGTGCTGGTCGCGGCCTACCTGCCGGAATGCGCCTTGGCCTCGGCCAAGGGATGGCAGCTGTCGCCGCGCACGATCCCGGCGATGATGGCGCGAGACCTGATGCTTCCCGCCATTTGGGCGCGCGGATGGCTGAGCGGCGCCGTCGACTGGCGCGGCAACGTGATGACTATCCAGACAAAGACCGTCGCGGAGCTGGAAGAGACCCCGTCCGGCGCCTGATCGGGCGCGTTCCCGCTCGCCTCTGTTCGGCCATCCCTTATCCGGCAACTCTCAGTGCCTGCTCGATGTCTTCGAGCAGGTCGTCGGCGTCCTCAAGGCCAACTGACAGCCTGAGTGTTCCCGGTCCGATGCCGAGCTCGGCGCGGGCCTCATCGGTCAAGTTCTTGTGCGTCGTCGTCGCCGGATGGGTGATCAGGCTCTTGGCGTCGCCGAGATTGTTGGAAATGAGCACGACGTCGAGTGCGTTCTGGAAGGCAAAGGCCGCCTGCTTGCCGCCCTTCACATCGAGGCAGATCAGCGTCGAGCCACCCGACATCTGCTTCTTGACCACGGCCGCTTGCGGGTGGTCGGCACGGCCAGGATAGATGACACGGGCGATTTGCGGGCGCTCGGCCAGGAAATCCGCGATGCGGCCGGCACTTTCCGTCTGCTGGCGTACGCGTAGCGGCAGCGTCTCAAGGCCTTTCAGCAGCGTCCAGGCATTGAAGGGCGAGAGGCTTGGGCCGGTGTGGCGGAAATAGTCATGCAGGTTCTCGTCGATCCATTTCTTGTCCGACAGAACGATGCCGCCAAGACAGCGCCCCTGGCCGTCAATATGCTTCGTGGCCGAATAGACGACGATGTGGGCGCCGAGCTGCAGGGGTTTCTGCTGCAAGGGCGTGGCGAAGACATTATCGACGATCAGCCTGGCGCCGATCGAATTGGCAAGTGCCGCGACGGCGGCAATGTCGATCACTTCCAGCGTAGGATTGGTCGGGCTTTCCAGGAAGAACAGTTTGGTGTTCGGCTTGACCGCCTTTTCCCAATTGGCGATGTCGGTGCCGTCGACCAGCGTTGCCTCAATGCCGTATTTCGGCGCCAGCGTCTCGACCACCCAGCGGCAGGAGCCGAACAGCGCGCGCGCCGCTACGATATGGTCGCCCGCCTTGGCGCTGCACAGCAGTGCTGCCGTCACCGCCGCCATGCCGGATGCCGTGGCGCGCGCGTCTTCGGCTCCTTCCAGCGCGCACATGCGTTTTTCAAACATGTCGACCGTCGGATTGGCATAGCGCGAATAGATGAAGCCCGGCTCCTCGCCCTTGAAGCGGGCCTCCGCCGCTTGCGCCGTCTCGTAGACATAGCCTTGGGTGAGATACATCGCCTCGGAGGTCTCGCCGAAGCCGGAACGCAGCGTTCCGGCATGCACGAGTGCGGTCTGAGGCTTCCAGTCGCGCTTCTTGGTCATCATTCCATCCAAACACCAAAATTGGTCCAAACAACAAAAAACCGGTCGCGAAAGTCGCAACCGGTCCATATGGCCTTGCGGCCCGACGGTCCTTTAGCGACTTGTTTAACGTGGCTGCAAGCCGACCGGCCAAATCACCACGGGATAACGAGCTTTAGACCCGCGCCACGCTTGCGTCAATTGCCGGCATGATTAAGAGGGTTGTACCAAGCAGGTGCCAAACGCGTCCACGGTCGGACCTGCGACAGAACAAGACCTCGCCCGGCGTTCGAACGGAGCCAGACCCTTGCGGCAGACAGGCATTCTTCCCGATCAGGATATTTCCGCGCTGTTCCAGACGGGCGCGCTGAAATCGCCGCGCACGCTCGATGCCGATCAGATCCAGCCGGCCAGCCTTGACCTCAGGCTCGGCGACAAGGCCTGGCGGGTGCGTGCTTCCTTCTTGCCCGGCCCGGACCACAGGGTTGTCGACAAGCTCGACCGGCTGAAGCTGCACGAGATCAACCTCGCCGAAGGTGCCGTGCTGGAAACCGGCTGCGTCTACATCGTGCCGCTGCTCGAAAGCCTGGCGCTGCCCGCCCATATTTCCGCCTCCGCCAACCCGAAAAGCTCGACCGGACGGCTCGATATCTTCACCCGGGTAATGACCGACCGTGGCCACGAGTTCGACAAGATCGCCGCCGGCTATGAAGGCCCGCTCTATCTGGAGGTCAGCCCGCGCACTTTCCCGATCGTCGTGCGCACCGGCTCGCGGCTGTCGCAGATCAGGTTCCGCACCGGCAATGCGCTCTTGTCGGAAAGCGAGCTGCACGACCTGCACCGCACCGAGATGCTGGTCGCCACCGAACCACCCAACATCTCAGGCGGCGGCATCGCGCTGTCGATCGACCTCGACGGCGACAAGGATGGGCTTGTCGGCTATCGCGGCAAGCACCACACCGGCCTGGTCGACGTCGACAAGCGCGCCGCGCAGGATGTCGTCGATTTCTGGGAGCCGCTCTACAAGAGCGGTGCCGGCGAGCTGGTGCTCGATCCGGACGAATTCTATATTCTGGTGTCGCGCGAGGCGGTGCATGTGCCGCCGCTCTACGCGGCCGAAATGACGCCCTTCGATCCGCTGGTCGGCGAGTTCCGCGTCCATTATGCCGGTTTCTTCGACCCGGGTTTCGGCCATTCGGCGTCGGGCGGCACCGGCAGTCGGGCGGTGCTCGAGGTGCGTAGCCACGAAGTGCCGTTCATCCTCGATCACGGCCAGATCGTTGGACGGTTGGTCTACGAGCACATGCTGAAACGGCCGCGGGCGCTCTACGGCACAGATCTCGGCTCGAACTATCAGGCGCAGGGCCTGAAACTGTCCAAGCATTTCCGCGCCGCCCGCTGAGCTTGTTCGCAATTCCGTCAGCCGCGAAACAGATATTCTTTCGCGGCGCCAAGGCAGCCATGAAACTGACCGATAAAGAGCAGTTCTCGCACTGCCAATCGCTTCTTCCCCCAAAATCCTCTGGTTTGCTTCTCGTCGTCAAGTGAGGCGCTTGAGCTGGACTGCAAGGGGAACAACTGCTTGTCGATACATCCCAGCACATGGGCTCTGGCGGAGTCGATACCGCAGGCTCTGCCATTGTCGTTCAGTCTGTCAGCGCGGAGTGCGGACGTCATGCGATCCGCGTTGCGCATCAGAAAGCTCACTTGCGATTTCGAATAACCGGTGGCCAGAAGCCGGTTAGTCATCGACATCCGGGCCCCGCGATAGGATTTTGCGCTGCATTGTCCGGCGCTGTAAGCCGCTGGGGAGAAATAGGCGAGGAACAGGACTAAACTTACGAACACAGTGCCAATCCGCAGGCCGTTCATTTCTCGCCCCTGAATTATGTCACCAGTTTACAACGCCTTCACCGCCACCTTCACCGGCTGCTCGATTTCAAGCGGGTTGCGCAGAGGCAGGCCGAAATCCTGCGCCTCGATTTCGAATACGTCACCGGCCTCGGTCCTGATGCCGTCGGCAAAGGACAGCGTCGCCGTGCCGAACATGTGCACATGCACGTCGCCCGGCTGGCGGAAGGCCGAGTATTTGAAGTGGTGATGCTCGAGATTGCCAATGGTGTGCGACATGTTCGCCTCGCCCGACAGGAACGGCTTTTCCCAAAGCAGCTTGCCGTCGCGCAGGATGCGTGAAGCGCCGCGGATATCGGACGGCAGATCGCCGATCAGGATCTCCGGCCCGAACGAAGCGTTGCGCAGCTTGGAATGGGCAAGGAAGAGATAGTTCACACGCTCGGTGACGTGGTCGGAAAACTCGTTAGACAGCGTGAAGCCGACGCGGAACGGGGCGCCGTCGTCGCCGATCACATAGATACCGGCGATTTCCGGCTCCTCGCCGGCATCCTGGGCGAAGGCCGGCGACATAAGCGCCGCCCCGGGCGCCACCGCCATGGTGCCGTTGCCCTTGTAGAACCATTCCGGCTGCACGCCGATCTGGCCTTTCGCCGGCTTGCCGCCCTCAAGCCCCATGCGGAACATCTTCATGGAATCGGTCAGCTGTTCCTCGCCGTCCGTGCTGAGCTTCTTGTGCATGGAATCGCGGGTCGCGGCGGAGCCGAGATGCGTCAGCCCGGTGCCGGTGAGATGGAGATGCGCCGGATCGGGATGGTTGATCGGCGACAGCAGCCGTCCCTTCTTGTAGGCTGCGTCGAGATCGACGGTTTCGCCGAAGCCCTTGCGCTCGATCAGGGCGACAAGCCCGCTGCCGGTACGCGCGGCTTCCATCGCCAGCGAATAGACGCTGCGGGCGCCGTTGATGACGCGGGTCTTGCCGCCGTTGCGGGCAACGACGCGGATCGTCTCGGCGTCGTCGAGGATTTGTGAGATCAGCATGGTAACCCTCTCTGAATTGTGGGCTGGCCTGCCCTTTCTCGGCAAACCCTGCCCTGCGCGGCCAGGACCCTGTCCGCGCCTCGGTTGAAATTCTTCGTCCGGATTGCGCTCGCGGATCAGGTCCCTCGGGGGACTTCTTTGCGCCGCCCGGCAGCGCCGCGATGTGACCCGTATGCCTCCTGGTTGCCTCTCAAGCCTTGTTCTTGTTGTAGACGTCGAAGACGACGGCGCCGAGCAGCACCAGGCCTTTGACCACCTGCTGCCAATCGACATTGACGCCCATGATCGACATGCCGTTGTTCATGACGCCCATGATGAAGCCGCCGACCACCGCGCCGATGACCTGGCCGACGCCGCCCATCGCCGAAGCGCCACCGATGAACACCGCGGCGATGACGTCGAGCTCGCTGCCGAGGCCGGCCGCCGGCACAGCCTGCCCCAGGCGCGCTGCGATAATCAGACCGCCGAGTGCCGACAGCACGCCCATATTGATGAACACCATCAACGTCAGCCGTTCGGTCTTGATGCCCGATAGCTGGGCTGCCTTGGCATTGCCGCCCATCGCATAGATGCGACGGCCGATCGTCATGCGTTTGGTAACGAAGACGAACAACGCGATCAGCACGCCCATCACCATGAGAACGATGGGGAGGCCCCTATAGGTGGCGAATTGGTAGACGAGAAACAGCGCCAGCGCGCTGATCACCAGGGTCTTGACGACGAACAGCGAGAAGGGCTCGGCTTCGTAGCCATGCTTCTCGCGGGTGCGCCGTGCCCTGAGGCCGAAATAGGCATAGGCGAGCACGGCGACGAGGCCGATCACGATCGTCGTCAGGTGCAGCGTCAGGCCGCTGCCGACAATGGTTTTGCCGGCGGCGTTCACGGTTGGCGGTATCAGCGTCAACGGGCCGATCAGGTCCGGAATGAAGCCGGAACTGAGCGCCTTGAAGCCGACGGGAAGCGGCCCTACGGAAGACCCGCCACCCAGCAGCGCCTGGCAGATGCCGCGGAAGATCAGCATGCCCGCCAGCGTGACGATAAAGCTCGGTATTCGGTGATAGGCAATCCAGTAGCCTTGTGCCCCGCCGATCGCACCACCGACGATCAGGCAGATGATCGACACCACCAGCGGATTGCTCAATGGGCCAAGCGGCCAGATGACCATCATCATCGCCGCCAGTGCGCCGATGAAGCCGGCGACGGAGCCGACGCTGAGATCGATGTGACCCGAAACGATCACCAGAAGCATGCCCAGCGCCATCACGATGATGAAGCTGTTCTGCTGTACGAGATTGCTGAGGTTCACCGGCTTGAACAGCGTTCCGGACGTGGTGAACTGGAAGAACACCATGATTGCGATCAACGCCAGCACCAACCCGTATTCGCGCAGGTTGGTGACCAGCGCCGAGACGGCAATGCGAGGTCCCTGTTGTAGATCCTGGGCAACGCCGGTCTGCGGCCCGGGAGCGCTTTCGGTGCTCATGATGCTTTTCCTTCTCCGCGGACGATGGCGCGCATTATCTTTTCCTGGCTGGCGTCGCTTGCCGCCATTTCGCCGACGATGCGTCCTTCGTTCATGACGTAGATGCGGTCGGTGATGCCGAGCAGTTCGGGCATTTCCGACGAGATGACGATGATTGCCTTACCCTCGGAGGCGAGACGCGCGATGATCGTATAGATTTCATACTTGGCGCCGACGTCGATACCGCGTGTCGGCTCGTCGAGGATCAGCACTTCCGGATTGGCGAACAGCCATTTCGACAGCACCACCTTCTGCTGATTGCCGCCAGAAAGGTTGCCGGTCATCTGGTAGACGCTCGAGGCGCGGATATTGGTCCTGCCGCGATAATCGTTGGCGACCGAAAGCTCGCTCAAATCGTCGATCACGCCGTGGCGCGACACGCCGGGCAGGTTGGCCAGCGTGATGTTGTGCTTGATGTGGTCGATCAGGTTGAGCCCGTAGGTCTTGCGGTCCTCGGTAACGTAGGCGATGCCGTGTTCCACCGCCTTGCTCACCGAAGAGACGTCGATCGGCTTGCCGTTGAGGAACACCTCGCCGGTGATGCGACGGCCATAGGACCGGCCGAACAGGCTCATGGCAAACTCGGTCCGGCCGGCACCCATGAGCCCGGCAATGCCGACCACTTCGCCCTTGCGGGCGTTGAGGTTGATACCCTTGATGACCTGCCGCTCGGCATGGATGGGGTGGTAGACCGACCAGTTTTTCACTTCGAGAACGGTCTCGCCGATCTTCGGCTCGCGCGGCGGATAGCGGTCGTCGAGCGAACGGCCGACCATCGAGGTAATGATGCGGTCCTCCGAGATGTCCTTCTTGGCCAGCGTCTCGATAGTCCGCCCGTCACGGATGATGGTGACCTTGTCGGCGACCCGGTTCACCTCGTTGAGCTTGTGCGAGATCAGGATCGAAGTGATGCCTTGCCGCTTGAATTCGAGCAGCAGATCGAGCAGCGCCTGGCTGTCCTTTTCGGACAGGCTCGCGGTCGGCTCATCGAGAATGAGCAACTTCACTTCCTTGCTGAGCGCCTTGGCGATCTCGACCAGCTGCTGCTTGCCGACGCCGATATTGGTGATCAGCGTGTTGGGGTCTTCCTTGAGGCCGACCTTCTTGAGCAGGGCGCTGGTGCGCGCCTCATTGGCATTCCAGTCGATGACGCCGTATCTGGCGTGCTCGTTGCCGAGAAAGATGTTTTCGGCGATCGACAGCATCGGCACCAGCGCAAGCTCCTGGTGGATGATGACGATGCCCTTGCGCTCGCTGTCATGGATGCCTTTGAAATGGCACTCATCGCCGCGATAGATGATCTGGCCGTCATAGGTGCCGGACGGATACACACCCGACAGCACCTTCATCAGCGTCGACTTGCCAGCGCCGTTCTCGCCGACCACGGCATGGATCTCGCCTTCCTCGACCATGAGCTTGACGTTCGACAGCGCCTTGACGCCGGGAAACGTCTTGGTGATGTCGCACATCTCCAAAATCGTCGATGCCATTGAGAATACCACTCCTGCGAGGTCCGCAAACAATACCGGGCTGGCTCGCCAACGAAAAGGGGCCCTGCCTGCGCAGGACCCCAGGCTTTGTAACCGCGATTACTTCAGCTCTTCGGCCTTGATGTAGCCGGAATCGACCACCAGGGCCTGATAGTTCGACTTGTCGACGTCGTGCGGTGTCAACAGGATCGAGGGAACGACCTTGACGTCGTTGTTGTAGGTCGTGGTGTCGAGGCCTTCCGGCTTGCCGCCCGAGAGCACCTTGTCGACGAGTTCGACCGTCGCCTTGGCGAGTTCGCGGGTGTCCTTGAACACGGTCGAATACTGTTCGCCGGCGATGATCGCCTTGACCGAAGCGGTCTCGGCGTCCTGTCCGGTGACGATCGGCCATGGCTGATCGGCGGTGCCGTAGCCTACGGCGCGCAGCGAAGCGATGATGCCGCGCGACAGGCCGTCATAGGGCGAGAGCACGCCATCGACGCGGCTGCCGTCCGAGTAGTTGGCGGAGAGCAGATTGTCCATGCGGGCCTGGGCGGTTGCCGCCAGCCAGCGCAGCGTGCCGACCTTGTCCATGCCCATCTGGCCGGACTTCACGACGAGGGTCTTGTCGTCGATCAGCGGCTGAAGAACCGACATGGCGCCGTTATAGAAGAAGAACGCATTGTTGTCGTCCGGCGAACCGCCGAACAGCTCGATGTTGAACGGGCCCTTCTTCTCGGGATAACCGAGACCCTTGAGCAGCGATTTGGCCTGGATGACGCCGACGCCGAAATTGTCGAAGGTGGTGTAGTAGTCGACATTTGGCGTCTTCTTGATCAGGCGGTCGTAAGCGACGACGACAACGCCGGCGTCATTCGCCTTCTGCAACGCATCGCCCATCGTGGTGCCGTCGATCGAAGCGATGATCAGCGCCTTCGGGCCCTTGGTGATTTCGTTTTCCAGCTGGCTGAGCTGGTTCGGAATGTCGTCCTGCGCGTACTGCAGGTCGACAGTGTAGCCCAGAGCCTCGAGCTGGGACTTGACGGCGTCGCCGTCGTTGATCCAGCGCTGCGAGGTCTTGGTGGGCATCAGCACGCCGATCAGGCCTTCGCCCGCCTGCGCCGGCAGCGTCATGGCCGCGATGCCTAGGGCCGCGACGGCGGCCAGTGTCTTGATAATCTTCACATTAACTCTCCCTGGTTGATGGACGCGTACCCTTGGGTTTCGTGGGCCGCGCAATCGTGCAGGAGCGCCAAACGCGCCGCTGCCGTCAATCGATCTCCGGTATCCTCCCAATCGGCCCCGAGACTCTGGTTTCAATCGATACGAGTTTTCCCTCGTCACCGACCGTCAAGCCTCAGGACGCGCGAAGGGTGTGTCGCTTTG
Source organism: Mesorhizobium sp. M0898 (assembly GCF_040319695.1). Lineage (NCBI taxonomy): Bacteria > Pseudomonadati > Pseudomonadota > Alphaproteobacteria > Hyphomicrobiales > Phyllobacteriaceae > Mesorhizobium > Mesorhizobium sp. M0898. The sequence continues at coordinate 168,932 of NZ_JAMYOE010000006.1, forward strand.
CCATAACTGTCAAATGCGATCTTTGATGGTTGCTATATCGAGACTGATATGGCTTAGGCTAGTGACGACGCTGCCGGATCCTGCCAGGGCGCCGGGCGTAAGAGTAGGGAAGAATCATGGCAGCGCTGCGAAATCCTGGCGGAATATCAGCCAGTTACGATGAAATCCCGGGTGATGGCGGAACCTTGCTGCGCAGCGGCTTGAGCCTGCGTCACATGCGTATGATCGCAGCCCTCGACGAGCACAGCCGAGTGAGCGCCGCGGCCCAGGTCATGAACATCTCGCAGCCGGCGGCCTCGCGCATGATCGCCGAGATGGAGGCCGTGCTCGACGTCAAGCTCTGCGAAAGGCTGCCGCGCGGCATCACGCTGACACCCTATGGCAAGGCGTTGGCACGGCGCGCGCGATCGATCCTGCTCGAGATGCGTGAGGTCGACCGCGAGATTTTCGAGCTCAAGGCGGGCAAGGGCGGCTCGGTATTCCTGGGCGCGGTGACAGCACCGGCGATCGAGCTGGCGGTGCCGGCGATCCGCGAGATCCGGCGCCTTTATCCGCGCATCGAAATCACCATGCAGGTCGAGACCTCGAACGTCCTGGCACGCGAGCTGATCGCCTCGCGCCACGATTTCATCATCGCCCGCATCCCCGACGACCTCAATCCGCGGCTGTTCGAAGCGCGCGTCATCGGCGTCGAGAAAGCCTGCCTGATCGTGCGCCGCGGCCACCCGCTGACCAAGGGCAAGGCGGTGCGGCTGGAAGACACCGCCGCCTATGACTGGGTTTTCCAGTCGGGCGGCTCGCCGCTGCGCCAGGCGATGGAAAGCAACTTTTTGAACCGCAACATCGCGCTGCCGGACCGCATCCTCAACACCAGCTCGCTGCTATTGACTCTGGTCATGGTCGCGCAATCCGACGCCATTGCGCCGGTTTCGATCCAGGTCGCGAAGTTCATCCAGAACCCCGAAGGCCTGGCCGGCGCCATCGATGTTGTCCAGACTGAATTCGACATCGAGGTCAGGCCCTACAGCCTGATCACGGTGAAGAACCGCGCGCTGTCACCGGCAGCCAAGATGCTGCACGACTTTATTCTGCGGGAGGTGGGATAAGGGCTGGAGCGGCAAGCGGAGCGCATCCCGTGGCCGGCCAGACGACCAGACAGGCCCGCCAGCAGCGGCGCCGATGCACGTCGGCCACTACTGCCTGATGCTCAAAAAAGGCCCGCCAGCAGAAGCCAGCGGCCCAAGGGTAGACTTTCCGGTTGGGGTCATTCGAGGCCCCGCCGACCCTCAATGTGAGATATTCCACGAACTGGCACATCGGCCAAACAGATGAAAGACGGCCAGCCCGGGCTGTAAAACTGCCTATAAATCCGCTGGTTTTCAGCTTGGCCAGAACAAGTGCAATGCACCGGGGGGCAAGAGCTGGAGCGGGTAGCGGGAATCGAACCCGCGCGTTCAGCTTGGGAAGCTGACAAGCTACCATTACATCATACCCGCGCTGGTTCCTCCGATATCATGGCCCGGCGCCGATGCGCAATCCGGTTTGAGGGCTCGGCTTGATGCAGGGCTATCAACTGCGTATTTCTAGGCATGTGCCCGAATCGCGGCACCCGACTGTGGAGACAGGCTTGTCCGCACTGAACCGCTTTCTCGGCGATACGCCGCTCCGGGTGATCCTGAAGCTGCTTGTGGTGTCGTTCCTCGTCGGGCTGGTCATGAATGCCTTCGGCTGGTCGCCGATGGATGTGCTTTATGGCATTCGCAAATTCTTCATCGACCTGTGGAATTTGGGCTTCCACGCCATCGACCGTTTCCTCGGCTACATCCTGCTCGGTGCCGCGATCGTCGTGCCGGCCTTCATCCTGCTCAGGATCGCTAACTACCGGAAGTGAATTTTCAGGCGTAGCCCGCCGCCACCTCGAACAGGATGGCGTGCCGTGCAGCAAGTGCTGCGACATCCGTCGAATAGCCGCCGCCGATAACGCCACATACCGGTATGCCAAGCGTGCGGAAATGGCGGATCACCATATCGTCGCGGGCGCGCAGCCCGTCATCCGTGAGCGACAACCTGCCGAGCCGGTCCTCGACATGGACATCGACGCCGGCATTGTAGAAGACGAGGTCCCAGCGCCTTCGCGCCGACAGCTCCGGCAGGATGGCGTCCAGCCGCTCCAGATAGGCTGCATCGCCGGCGCCGTCGGGCAGGGCGACATCGAGATCGGAGGCGATCTTGCGCGCGGGGTAGTTGCGGTCGCCATGCATGGAGAAGGTAAACACGCGCGGCTCGTCGTTCAGGATATCCGCCGTGCCGTCGCCCTGATGCACGTCGAGGTCGACGACCAGGATGTTTTGGACAGCAGCTTCGGCGAGCAGCACCAGCGCGGCAACGGCTACGTCGTTGAAGGTGCAGAAGCCGGCGCCTTGCGCGCGCCGTGCATGATGGCTGCCGCCGGCGGTGTTGCAGGCGATGCCGTTCAGCAACGCTAGCCGCGCCGCCAGCACCGTGCCGGCCGTTGCGAGCTTCGCCCTCAGCGAAACCCGCGGTCCGACGGGAAAGCCGATCTCGCGCTCGATCGCCACCGGCACTTTGCAGGCAAGCACCTGGTCGACATAGTCTGCCGCGTGGGCAAGCTTCAGCCATGATGGCCGCGCCGCCTCCGGCTTGTTGAGCGCTTCGGGACGTGCCAGGCCGCGTGCCCGCAACGCATCCATCAGCAGCGGATATTTGCTCATCGGGAAGCGGTGGTTGACGGCGAAGCCGGCGTCATAGTCGGGATGATGAACGATCTGCAAGGGCATGGGGCGGCCGGTGCGCCAGAGGCGGATTTCGGTTGACCATAACGGGGTGGATGGTTGCGCGAGGTCGGCAAACTGGGGCACATCGGCTGGCCGATCAAGCCGCAACGGGAAGCAACACGCGTTTGGAGCAGGCTTTACCCACCGAAGCCCACGCCACCGAAGCCAGGGCCTTTGTCGTCACCAACCGCTCGGTGCTCGCCATCGCCGTGCCGATGACGCTTGCCTATCTGACGACGCCGTTGCTCGGAATTGTCGACACGGCGGTGGTTGGGCAGTTCGGCGACGCCGCCCTTCTCGGCGGCCTTGCGGCCGGCGCCCTGATCTTCGACGTCGTTTTCACGACCTTCAACTTCCTGCGCTCCGGCACCACCGGCCTCGTCGCCCAGGCCTTCGGGCGCGGCGATGCGCTGGAGGAGCAGGCGGTGTTCTGGCGCGCCGTGCTGATCGCGGTCGTCGCCGGCGTCGTGCTTGCCGCGCTTGCGCCGCTGGTCTCCACCGCCGGGCAATGGTTCATAGGCGCCGAACCGCGCGTCAGCGCGGCGATGGACGTCTATATCCGCATCAGGATGCTCGCAGCACCGTTCTCGCTGATCAATTACGCCATCCTCGGTTACGTGCTTGGGCGCGGCGAGGGCGGGCTCGGGCTGATGCTGCAGTTGATACTGAACGGCATCAACATCGCCCTCTGCTTCCTGCTTGGCCTGGAGCTCGGCTGGGGCGTTGCCGGCGTTGCCTGGGCAACGGTCACCGGCGAATTCGTCGCCATGCTGCTTGGTCTCGCCATTGTCGGCCGGCGCTTTTGGGCGGCGCCCAGGCTGCCGCGCCACCGCGTCCTCGATCTGCCGGCATTCCTGCGCATGATGTCGCTCAATCGCGATATCATGATCCGCTCCTTTTCGCTGCTCGCCGCCTTCGCGCTGTTCACGCGCCAGGGCGCACAATTCGGCACTCTGACGCTGGCCGCCAACGCCGTGCTGATGAACCTCTTCCTGGTTGCCGGCTATTTCCTCGACGGTTTCGCCACCGCCGCTGAACAGCTCGCCGGGCGCGCCATAGGCGCCCGTGCCGCCACGGCGTTTGACCAGGCGGTGCGGCTGACGCTGCTTTGGGGGCTCGGGCTGGCGGGCGCGGCGACACTCTTCTTCTTGCTGGAGGGCACGGATCTGATCGCCCTTATCACGACCGCGACAGACGTCCGCGCCATCGCCGATATCTACCTGCCCTGGGCGGCGTTCACCGCGCTCAGCGGCGTGCTGGCTTTCGAGATGGATGGTGTTTTCATCGGCGCGACATGGTCGCGCGACATGCGCAACATGATGCTGTTGTCGTTCCTGTCGTTCAGCGCCGCGCTGCTGATTCTGGCGCCGGCCTTCGGCAATCACGGCTTGTGGGCGGCGTTGCATGTCTTCCTGCTGGTACGCGGCTTCAGCCTGCTCGCCATATTGCGGCTGCGGGTGCGCACAGCCTTTAACTGATCGCTAAAGCGGTTTCGCCGCCCAGTGATCGAGGCGGCTGTCGCGAAGCTCGCGCAGCGACTTCAGCCCTTGACTGTCCACGAAACGGGCCATGCCGGAAAGAATGCGCCCCGGCAGCGCAGGCCCGGCATAGATCATGCCGGTATAGAGCTGCACGAGATCGGCGCCGGCACGGATCTTTTCCAGCGCCGTCTCGGCGGAATCGACGCCGCCGACGCCGATGATAGTGGGATCCGGGCCAAGCAGTTTTCGCATCCTTGCCAGCACGATAGTCGAGCGCTCGAACAAGGGTTTCCCCGAAAGCCCGCCGGCCTCGCCGGCAAGGCCGGCGCTGCGCAGGCCGGATCGCGCGATCGTGGTGTTGGAGACGATGACGCCGTCCATTTGCTTGTCGTTGATCTCGGCGGCGATGTCCTCAAGCTCGGCCTCGACCAGATCCGGCGCGATCTTGAGGAACACGGGCGGTTTTGCCGGTGCCGCCGCACGCGCGGCCATGACCCGCGACAGGAGCTCGCCAAGCTGGTCGCGCGCCTGCATGTTGCGCAGGCCCGGCGTGTTCGGCGAGGAGATATTGATCGTCAGATAGCTGGCATATCGCGCGAACCGGATCACGCCGCGCTCATAATCACTGACGCGGTCGGCGCTGTCCTTGTTGGCGCCGATGTTGATCCCGACGATGCCGGGGCGGCCCTTGCGGGCGGCAAGGCGCTTCTCTGCGGCGGCGTGGCCTTCATTGTTGAAGCCCAGCCGGTTGATCACTGCCCCGTCCGAAGGCAGCCGGAAGATGCGCGGCTTCGGATTGCCCGTCTGCGGCAGCGGCGTGATCGTGCCGACCTCGGCGAAGCCGAAGCCGAGGCCGAGCAGCGCGTCCGGCACTTCGGCATTCTTGTCGTAACCCGCGGCCATGCCGAGCGGGTTCGGGAAATCGAGCCCGCAACGGCTGACCTTTAACCTGTTGTCCTGCGGCGGACGACCGGCGACCGGCAGCCCGCATCTCAGCGCGGCAATCGACAGCCCATGCGCGGTTTCCGGATCGAGCGTGAACAGCAGTTTCTGGCCGATCCGGTCGAACGCGCTCATTCGGCCTCCAGCGCCGGGAATTCATGCCGGCCGTCAGCGCCGAGCGGCAATGCCTGCACCGAAACGACCGCATCGAGGCCGAGCCCGCCATAGAGATGCGGGAACAGGGCGCCGCCGCGCGAGACCTCATATTTCAGCGCATCGCCGAGGCGCGCGCTATCGACGGCGACCAGCAGCAACCGGCTTTGGCCGGCGAAATGTTTGGCCGCCGTTTCCCGAACCTGCCCGGCGGTAGAAAAATGGATGAAGCCGTCGGCGACGTCGATCGGCGCGCCGGTGAAGCCGCCTTCTCTTTCAGCCTCGCGCCACAGCGCCTCGGGAACTATCTTGTAGATGATCTCGGACATCGTTGCGCTATAGTCCGAACCGACCACGCGGGGAAGGGCAGGCCCGTGTTCTTCCCCATTTCAGGTTCATCCCCATTTCAGGCGCAAACTGTGATAGATTGCGCTGACTGGCTCATGGAGGAAAACATGCGTCTGAAACACGTCTTGATCCCCGCAGCACTGGTGTCGCTTGTCGCGGCGTCGGCCTTTTCCGAGGAAGCCGATCGCTACCGGTTGGAGAAATCGGCCAATGGCTATGTCCGCATGGATACGCAAACCGGCGCCATGTCGCTCTGCGAGGAACGCTCCGGCCAACTCGTCTGCAAGACGGCGGCCGACGAACGTGCCGCCCTACAAGATGAGGTCGACCGGCTGCAAAATTCGGTGAAGGCGCTCGACGAACGCGTCGCCAAGCTCGAAAATTCGCTTGCCGCGCGTTTCGAATCGACTTTGCCCAGCGAGGAGGATTTCAACAAGACGATGGGCTACATGGAGCGCTTCCTGCGCAGCTTCATGGACATCGTCAAGGACATGGACAAGGACGAAGACAGCGCCAAGCCCAATTCGCAAAAGACCTAGGCAATTCGCAAAAAGACCTGGGGCGGGAATAGCAAGCCGCCCACCCGAACAGCAGGCGTAGTGTTATGATCGTTCAGATCCTGCAAGGCGGAAAATCGCCAACGGGATTCGGGGAGGGATATCACCGTTGGGCTACACATTCGTCATTGCCGATGATCACCCGCTTTTTCGCGGTGCATTGAGGGAGGCTCTCGCGGGCATCGGAGACGTTGCCGCCATTCATGAGGCCGGCGATTTCGAAAGCGCCAAGGCGCTGGTCCTGGCCAATGAGGATGTCGATCTGGTGCTGCTCGATCTCTCGATGCCGGGGGCAAGCGGTCTTTCCGGCCTGATTTCGCTGCGCGGCATCCATCCGGCGGTGCCGATGATGGTGGTCTCGGCGCATGACGATCCGGTGACGATCCGGCGCGCGCTCGATCTCGGCGCCTCCGGCTTCATCTCCAAATCGGCCAGCATGGAGGAGATCCGCAATGCGGTGCAGTCGGTGCTCGCAGGTGATATCGCGGCACCCGCCGGGGTCGATCTCGGTGTCGAGCGCGATCCCGAGATTTCCGACCTGATCAAGCGGCTGCAGGCGCTGACCCCACAGCAGACGCGCGTGCTCGGCATGCTGGCTGAGGGACTGCTCAACAAGCAGATCGCCTATGAGCTCGGGGTCTCCGAAGCAACGATCAAAGCGCATGTCTCGGCTATCCTGCAGAAGCTCGGCGTCGACAGCCGCACCCAGGCGGTCATCCTTTTGTCCAAAATCGGCAGCGACCCGCTGCAGACGGCCGGCTGACTCCTATTCGGCCGCCGGCGCCAGCGGCCTGACCCTGGCCATCATCGAGCGCAGCATCGCCGGTTTCAGTGGTTTGCTGATCACCGGCACGTCGAGCCTGCCGGCAGCGGCGCGAACCTCGCTGGAGCGGTCGGCGGTGACCAGCACGGCCGGCAGGTCCTCGCCATGGATCGCACGCAACTGGGCGATCAATTCGAGGCCGGTCCTGTTGTCGAGATGATAGTCGGCAAGCACGATGTCCGGCCGATGCACGCCGGACCTCTCGAGATCCTCCGCGCCGGAAAGCGTGTCGACGCTGCAGCCCCAGCCCTCGAGCAGCAGCCGCATGCCGTCGAGGATGCGGGCGTCGTTGTCGATGCAGAGCACATTGAGCCCGGCAAGCGAGGCCGCGGCACGGGCAGGCGGCTTCGCCTCCGCCTCGCGCCGCGGTGCCTGCACGGCCACCACCGGCAGCAACACGGAAAAGCGTGTGCCCTTGCCTGGGTTGGAGAAGATCCGGATTTCGAGGCGCAGGACGCGGGCGATGCGGTCGACAATGGAGAGCCCAAGGCCGAGGCCTTCCGCCTCGCGTGCGCCCTCGTCGAGCCGGGTGAATTCGCGGAACACGGTGTTGAGCTTGTCGCCGGCAATGCCGATGCCGGTGTCGATAACCTGGATCTCGGCCAGTTCGCCGCGCCGCCGCGCGCCGACCAGGATGCGGCCACGGCGCGTATACTTGATGGCGTTGGAAACCAGGTTCTGGATCAGCCGGCGCAGCAGATTGCGGTCCGTCATGACGCTGAGCGACGACGGCATGATCGAGAGTTCGAGCTTCTTTTCGGCGGCAAGCGGCCGGAAGTCGTTGCCGATCTGGCGCAGCAGCCCGTCGAGGCCGAAGCTCGTATCGTCCGGCTTCATCGCGCCGGCATCGAGGCGCGAAATGTCGAGCACCGCGCCGAGGATGGTCTCGACCGATTCCAGCGACGATTCGATGTTCATCGCCGCCTTGCCGGCAGGTCCCTTGCCGGTCTTCTCGATCAGTGACGAGCAATAGAGGCGGGCGGCGTTCAGCGGCTGCAGGATGTCGTGGCCGGCGGCAGCGAGGAAGCGGGTCTTGCCGAGATTGGCCTCCTCGGCCAGCATCTGCGCCTGCGCCAGCTCCTCATTGACGCGGGTGAGCTCGGCGGTGCGGCTCTTCACCCGCTGTTCCAGGGATTCGTTGGCGCGCTTAAGCGCCAGATCCTGCTCGACGCGTCCAGAAATGTCGGCGTAGGTGGCGACGATGCCGCCGTCCGGCATCGGATTGGAGCGCAATTCCAGGATGCGCCCGCTGGTCTTCAGCTCCATCTGCCATGGGCTGACGAAGCTGGTCAGGCGGTTGAGCATGGTGACGCGCTGGTCTGCCGGTATGTCACCGCGCTCGGCAAGGTGGCGCAGGATACGATCGAGTGAGACGCCGACCTGGCCCATCTCGTCGGGCAGGTCGAACAGCGCCCGGTACTGGCGGTTCCAGCAAATCAACCGGAAATCGCGGTCGAAGACAGTGATGCCCTGTTCCATCTGGTCGAGTGCGATCTGCAGCAGGTCGCGATTGTGCTGCAGCGCCTCGGTGGCGTCGTCGAGCAGGCGGAAGGCGTCCTTGGATTCGCGGTCGTTGCGGCGCAGCAGCAGCGACAGGATCAGCCGCGCCGAAGAGGAGCCGACGGCACTGGCCAGAAGCTGTTCGGAGAAGCGGATGACATCCATGCTGGCCTGTTCGTTGCCGTGCAGTGAAGTGCCGCTGCTCTTTTCGAACGACTGAAAGGACCGCTCGGTCCGTTCGACACCGAGATAGCGCGCGATCGTATCCTTGAGGTCGTTGACGGTTATGGTGGTGCGGAAGCGGCGCAGGCTCGGCAGCGGCCCCGCCTCGCGCGGCACGAAGATCGATGCCTGGATACGTTCCAGCGGCACGGAGGCGCGCGACAGCGAGCCGAACACAAAAAACAGCAAGTTGATCGACAGGCTCCACAGCACGCCATGGTTCAGCGGCTCGGCGACGGTGCCGAAAAGAGCCTGCGGCCGCAATGCATCGAAGCCGAACAGGCCGTGGACGAGGATGCCGGTATCGGGCGCGACGAGCGAGGGAAGCAGCAGCGTATAGCTCCAGACGACGATGCCGGCGACCATGCCAAGTGCGGCACCCCTTCCGTTGGCGCCGCGCCAGATCAGGCCGCCGATCATTGCCGGCGCGAACTGCGCGATCGCGGCGAACGACATCAGGCCGATCGAGGACAGCCGCGCGCTATTGGTGCTCTCGCGGTAGTAGAGAAAGGCGATGAACAGCATGATGAAGATCGCCGCCCGCCGTACATTGAGGATGAGCGTCGACCAATCCTCGTTCTCGGATGTCGTGGTCCGCAGCAGCCGGCGCACGAACAGCGGAATGACCAGGTCGTTGGAGATCATGATCGACAGCGCGACGCTTTCGACGATCACCATTGCGGTCGCCGCCGACAGCCCGCCGATGAAGGCGGCCATGGCCAGCACGTCGTGGCCGCTGAACAGCGGCAGCGACAGCACGTAAAGGTCGCTGCTGGTCCTGGGGCCGACCAGTTCCAGGCCGGCCAGCGCGATCGGCAGCACGAACAGGTTGATTGCCACCAGATAGAGCGGAAACACCCATGTCGCGGTGCGCAGCTCGGCCTCGCTGCGGTTCTCGACGATGGTGACATAGAACTGGCGCGGCAGCATCAGGATGGCAAAGCCGCTCAGGCATGTCAGCACCAGCCAGGTGGCGAGCGAGGTGTTGTAGCCCATCGCCTGGCGCACCTGCGTGTTTTCGGCGAGCCGGTCGAACATGTCGCCTGGCCCACCGAAGATCAGGAACATGACCATCAGGCCGATTGCCAGGAAGGCGGCGAGCTTGACCACGGTTTCGACTGCCACCGCCAGCACCAGCCCGTCCTGGTGCTCGGTGGCATCGGCGTGGCGCGTGCCGAACAGCACCGCAAACAGCGCCAGCAGCATGGCAACGACCAGCGAGATGTCGCTGACGAACGGATCGAACGACGGCGGCGAGCCGGTATAGTGCTCGACCATCAGGCTGACCGAGCCCGAGATCGCCTTCAATTGCAGCGCCATATAGGGCACCGCGCCGATGGTCGCGATCAGCGTGGCGATCGCCGCGACAGCAAAACTCTTGCCGTAGCGGGCGCCGAGAAAGTCGGCGATCGAGGTGATCTTCTCGGTTTTGGCCAGCCTGACGATGCGCTGTAGCAGCGGAAAACCGAACACAAACACCAGCACCGGTCCGATATAGATGCCGAGGAACTCGAGGCCGCGCTCGGAGGACAGGCCGACCGAGCCGAAGAAGGTCCAGGAGGTGCAGTAGATGGCGAGACTGAGCGCATAGATGAAGGGCCGGGCGCGGCCAGGCCCGGATGAAGTCGAGCGCCGGTCGCCCAGGCTGGCGATGACGAACAGCAACGTCACGTAGGCGATCGCGATGATGACGATGAACCAGCCCTGCACGGCTCGAACTTCCTCCCTGCGCCGGCTTTTTCATCCGGCCTTGCAGACGCAATCACAGCTTGGCGACCGAGTCCATCGCGGCTTTCGGCGCATTATGGCCGCGGCTTCGCACAATCAAGGCCGGGGAAACACGTCTTTGCGCCTGTCGCAACCGCAGGTTTTTGCTATTCTGCCGGCCGGTCGATGCCGAGGCGTGGACGGCAGCACGGCCGGTCAGGACAAGGAGGGTCGAATGCTGAAAGAATTTCAGGAATTCATTTCAAGGGGCAATGTGATGGACCTGGCCGTCGCCGTCATCATTGGCGCTGCCTTCGGCAAGATCGTCACCTCGCTGGTCGACGACATCATCATGCCGGTCATCGGGGCGATTTTGGGCGGATTGGACTTCAACAACTATTTTCTGCCCTTGTCCTCGGCCGTTAACGCCACATCGCTGGCTGAGGCAAAGAAACAGGGCGCGGTCTTCGCCTATGGCAGCTTCATCACCGTGGCGCTGAATTTTCTCATTCTCGCCTTCATCATCTTCCTGATGGTCAAGGCGGTGAACAATCTGCGCCAGCGGCTGGAGCGCGAGAAACCGGCCGCCCCGGTTGCCCCGCCACCGGCCGACGTCGCGCTGCTCACCGAAATTCGCGATCTCCTCGCCAGAAAATAGCGCCTGCGGCAACTTTCTGGACCAAAACCCCGGTCGCTTGCGCCCGGGGTTTTCTGTTTTCGTCCGCCCTGAAACACGCTAGCAGTCGAGCAAACGAAAACGGACCCATCCATGACCCTGATCGATACTCTGCGCGCCGAAGCGCGGGCGGCGCCTGAAAGCGGCATTGTCGCCGTCATGAACCGCGGCCGCGGCCGCGACGGCATGATCCCGCTCTGGGCCGGCGAGGGCGACCTGCCGACGCCTGCCTTCATCACCGATGCAGCCGCCAAGGCACTCGCCGGCGGCGAGACCTTCTACACCTGGCAGCGGGGCATTCCCGAACTCAGGCAGGCGCTCGCCCGCTACTACACCAGGCATTTCGGCAAGACTTTCGCCAACGAGGAATTCATCGTCACCGGCTCCGGCATGCACGCCATCCAGATGGCCATCGATGCGGTGGCCGGCAAGGGCGACGAACTCGTCTACCTGTCGCCGGCATGGCCGAACTTCGCCGCCGCCGCCGGCGTCGCGGGCGCTGTTCCAGTCGCGGTCACGCTCGACCAGTCGGGCAATGGCTGGTCCTGCGATGTCGACAAGATCGCAGCGGCGATCACGCCGCGGACCAAGGCGCTGTTCGTCAACACGCCGTCCAACCCGACCGGCTGGACCGCCGACAAGGAGACGCTGCAGGCGATCCTCGACCTTGCCCGTGAAAGGGGCCTGTGGATCATCGCCGACGAGATCTATTCGCTGTTTCATTACGGTCACGGCCGGGCGGCGTCCTTCATCGACATCATGGCCGATGAGGACCGCATCCTGTTCGTCAATTCCTTTTCCAAGAACTGGGCGATGACCGGCTGGCGCATCGGCTGGATCAAGATCCATCCCGCCTTGCAGCAGGTGTTCGAGAACCTGGTCCAGTATTCGACGTCCGGCGTTGCGCAGTTCATGCAGCGCGGCGCCGTCGTTGCCCTCGATGAGGGCGACGCCTTCATCGTCGAGCAGGTGGAGCGGGCGAGGGCGGCGCGCGACCTGGTGTGCGGCATTCTCGCCGAAACCGGCAGGGCGCGGTTCACCGTGCCGCAGGGCGCATTCTATCTGTTCTTCGCGGTCGACGGCATCTCCGATTCCCGCGCTGCCGCCTTCGACATGGTCGACCGCGCCAATGTCGGCCTGGCTCCCGGCACCGCCTTCGGCCCCGGCGGCGAAGCCTTCCTCAGGCTGTGCTTCCACCGCCGTCTCGACCAGCTCGAGGAAGCCGCGCACCGGCTGGCGAAATGGATGAAGAATATGTGAGGTTCAGGTCGGACGGAGCCGGATACGGGCGCAGGCAACCTGGATCGCTGCACTTCTCGGCCGCTGTAACGGCATGGATCCTAGGGTCTGCGCTCCGCTTCGCGTTCGCTCCGCCCTAGGATGACGAAGCGAAGGGAGGCTTCCAGCCAATCTCCGACGTCCGCGATTGGCCTTACGCCACCACACGTTCGTCATCCTAGGGCGTAGCAGGAGCGAAGCGACGTAGCGGAGACCCTAGGATCCATGCCGTAACCTTTGAGCGCTGCTGCGTTGAACAACAGGCAGCACTTCGTCCAGGCGGAACCTTCACCCGCCCGACTTCGGCACCAGCAACGGAATGACGCGGTCGCTCTTGGCGACCGACGGTCGGCCCGCCGAACCGTAGGGAATCCCCAACGCATCCCATGTCTCGACCAGCGCGTCCTGCAGGGACGCAATCAACGCGTCCGAATGGAACGGTGTAGGCGTGATGCGCAGCCGCTCGGTGCCGCGCGGCACCGTCGGATAGTTGATCGGCTGGATATAGATGCCGTGCACACCGAGCAGGCGGTCGCTGGCCATCTTGCAGAGCTCGGGATCGCCGACCAGAAGGGGCACGATGTGGGTAGGCGACTCCATCACCGGCAGGCCGGCCGCGGCCAGCACTTGCTTGGTCCGTGTCGCCTGACGCAGCTGCGCATCGCGCTCGGCCTGCGAGCGCTTGAGATGGCGGATCGAGGTGGTTGCCGCGGCGGCGATCGCCGGCGGCAACGCCGTGGTGAAGATGAAGCCCGGCGCATAGGAGCGCACCGCGTCGATCACCGCAGTGTTGCCGGCGATGTAGCCGCCAAGCGTACCGAACGCCTTGGCCAGCGTGCCCTCGATGATGTCGATGCGGTCGGCCAGCCCTTCGCGCTCGGTGATGCCGCCGCCGCGCGGCCCGTACATGCCGACGGCGTGGACCTCGTCGATGTAGGTCATGGCGTTGTAGCGCTCGGCGAGATCGACGATCTGCTTGATCGGCGCGATGTCGCCGTCCATCGAATAGACGCTCTCGAAGACAATCAGCTTGGCGCGCTCGCGGCCGGCCGTCTGCAGCAGGCTTTCGAGATGCGCGACGTCGTTATGGCGGAAGATCTTCTTCTCGGCGCCTGAGCGCCGCACGCCCTCGATCATCGAAGCGTGGTTGAGCTCGTCCGAGATGATCAGGCAATTGGGAAGCAGCTTTGCAATGGTCGAGATCGACGCCTCGTTGGAAACGAAGCCGGAGGTGAAAACCAGTGCGGCTTCCTTGTCGTGCAGGTCGGCCAGCTCCAGTTCGAGCTCGACCAGCGGGTTGCTGGTGCCGGAAATGTTGCGGGTGCCGCCGGCCCCCGACCCCATCTTGCCTGCCGCCTTCTGGAACGCGGCAATGACGTCGGGATGCTGGCCCATGCCGAGATAGTCGTTGGAGCACCAGACGGTGATTTCCTCGGCGCGGCCATTGGCGCGCCAGATGGCGCGCGGGAATTTCCCGACGATACGCTCAAGGTCGGCGAAGACGCGGTAGCGACGCTCCGCATGGAGCTGGTCGATCGCTTCCTCGAAAAACCGCTGGTAATTCATGTCGCCTTCCCAGTTTTGCGCGGGATCATAGTCATTGGCCTTTTCGGCGTCCACCTGGCCTTTTTGGTCAAAATGCCACGCCCCGTGCCTGTTCCTAACGACCACGGAACGTGGCCTATTCCCTTGATGTGGATCAATCTTGTTTCAGGACAATGCCACGCGCCGATGAGACTGGTTACCGCAGGTTTTAATGGCCTGGCGGCAGATTTTCCAGTACGGCGACGATTGAGACAGTTCCGACAAATCATGAATAGCGAGGATGCGGATGACGGTTTTGGTGACAGGCGGTGCCGGCTATATCGGTAGCCATATGGTCTGGGAATTGCTGGACACGGGCGACAACGTCGTCGTCCTCGACCGGCTTTCCACCGGCTTTGAATGGGCGGTCGCCCCGGAAGCAAAGCTCGTCGTCGGCGACGTCGCCGACAGGGAACTGGTCGCCTCGATCATTCGCGACAATAAGGTCGACGCGATCATCCATTTCGCCGGCTCGATCGTGGTCCCCGAATCGGTCGCCGACCCGCTTGCCTATTACGAGAACAACACCTGCAAGACGCGCACCTTGATCGAGACCGCGGTGCGCGAAGGCGTGCCCAATTTCATCTTTTCCTCGACCGCCGCCGTCTATGGCGGCGCCGGCCTGGAGCCGGTGCGCGAGGATGCCCGGCTTGCGCCGGAATCGCCCTATGGCCTGTCCAAGCTGATGAGCGAATGGATGCTGCGCGACGCGGCGATTGCCCATGGGTTGCGCTATACGGCGCTGCGCTATTTCAACGTCGCCGGCGCCGATCCGAAGGGCCGCACCGGCCAATCGACGCCCGGTGCCACGCATCTGATCAAGGTCGCCTGCGAGACGGCGCTCGGCAAGCGCCCCTTCATGCAGGTGTTCGGCACCGACTATCCGACGCCGGACGGTACCTGCATGCGCGACTATATCCACGTCAGCGACCTGGCGGCGGCGCATCGGTTGGCGCTTCAGCGGCTGCGTGCCGGCGGATCGAGCCTGGTCGCCAATTGTGGTTACAGCCACGGCTATTCGGTGCTCGAGGTCATCGACAGCGTCCGCCGCGTCTTCGGCCATGATTTCGACGTGCGGATGGGCGATCGCCGCGCCGGCGACGCCGCCGCGGTCGTCGCCAATTCGGAGCTGGCGCGCGGCGAGCTCGGCTGGACCCCGCAGCGCGACAACCTCGACCAGATCGTTGCCGATGCGCTTGCCTGGGAGCGCATCCTGACCAGCAAGAATTCGGCTCTGGGGTGAAGAAGGGCTCTCCGCAAAGGTTGGCTCAGCGCGCTGGGGGCGGAATGAAAATCCTGGTGCTTGGGGCCGGCGTCGTCGGTACGGCGGCGGCCTTTTATCTGGCCAGCGACGGCCATGAGGTGACGGTGATCGAGCGCCATCCGGCGGCGGCACGCGGCACCAGCCGGTCGAATGCCGGCCTGGTGTCGCCCGGGGATGCCACCGCCTGGGCCTCGCCCGCCGCGCTGAAGACGTTCCTGCGCGGCCTCTACAACCACGATCTCGGCATCAAGGTGCGGCTGCGCTTCGATCCGTATTTTTTCGCCTGGAGCCTGCGCTTCCTGCGCCAGTGCACGCATAAGCGCATGCGCGCCAACACCGACGTCAAGCTTCGTCTGGCGCTCTATTCGCGCGACTGCATCAACGCCGTCTCGGCCGAAACCGGCATCCACTATGACGAGCGCAAGAAAGGCATTCTCTATTTCTTCCGCTCGCAGCAGAGCTTCGATACCGGCACCGACAACTATCGCTATCTCGGCGAACACGGCCTGCCGATCGAGATCGTCGGCCGCGACCGGCTGGTCGAGCTCGAGCCCGGCCTTGCCGGCGCCAAGGACAAGATAGCCGGCGGCGTCTATTCGCCGATCGACCAGACCGGCGACTCCAGCCAATTCACGCAGAACCTCGCTGCCTATGCCGCCGAGAAACTCGGCGTCCAATTCCTCTACGGCACCACGGTCGAAGGCCTCGACATCGACGGCGACCGGGTGCGCGCCGTGATGACCTCGGCCGGCCCGGTGGCGGGTGACGCAGTGGTCATTTCCATGGGGCCGGAGAGCGGTCTGCTCGGCCGCCGCTACGGCATCGATCTGCCCGTGTATCCCGTGAAGGGCTATACCGTGACTGTTCCGCTGGAAGATGAAAGCAAGGGGCCGATCATGGGTGGCGCCGACGAGGACCGGCTGATCGGCTATTCCAGGCTGGGAAATCGGCTGCGGATGTCCTCGACGGCGGAGTTCACCGGGTTCGACCGCACGTTCAAGCCACGCGATTTCAACTCGATCCTGAACACCGGCAAGGACCTGTTCCCCGGCGCTTTCGACGAGAGCAAGGCCGAGGTCTGGGCTGGACTTCGCCCGATGATGCCAAACTCCGTGCCGGTCATCGGCCGGGCGCGGTACGACAATCTCTACCTCGACACCGGCCACGGTCATCTCGGCTGGACCATGGCCTGCGGCTCGGGAAAGTTCCTTGCCGACATAGTTGCCGGCCGCAAGCCGGAGATCGATCCGCAAGGATTGCTCTATGCGGGCTAGGCATCTCCGGGCATCAGGGCGGCATGAGCTCGGCGGTCAGGCTCGTTCGTCGACCGTTGAACGCCAGGAGCGCACGTAACTTGTCCAGAGTGGATCGGCCGACGGTTCGGTCCTTTCGCCTCTGCCTTGCGGTGTCCCCTGGTCCGACGCCAGCAAGGCGGCGCCGATACTGGTGCCGGTGGCGGCCTCGGAGGCGATGACGCCACGCGCCGTCGCCGCAGCCAGCATGCGGGTGAACAGCCGGTTGCGGGCGAAGGGTCCTTCGACGATGGTTGGACCGTCCGCGCCGATCAGGTCGAGGCAGGTCGCGGTCATCAGCGCCAGGTAGAACGAGATGGTGACAAAGCGCTGGCCGACGCTCATACCGTCCGCGTTAAGCCATGATGCGGTATGATGCGGAAACGGGCCCGAACCCTGTTGGGTCGAGGGCAATAGGGACGTCTTGCGCGCCAGCACCGTGGCAACATCGTCTTCCGTCCAGTTCTCCGATTGGCCCTCGGTCAGCACGGAAAACTCGCGGCCACCCATGAAGCGCGCCGACGGCACGGGATCGCCGAGCGCGTTGACATTGACCAGCGTATCGCAGGCCGGGTCGAGCGCGATCTTGTTGCCGCCAACCGCCATCGACACCACCCAGGTGCCGGTCGAGACCACGGAGAAAGGCGGTCGGTCGGACAGGAGATGTGGCAGCAGCGAGGCGTTGGAATCGTGCAGGCCGCAAAACACCGGCGTTTGCGGGTCGAGCCCGGTCCGTGTCGCAAGCGCGGGCAGGATCGGCCCGAGGCGGTCCTTCGCCGGCCGCACCGGCGCCATTAGCCGGCGCCATTGCAGCCGGTCGACCAGCGACGAAAAATCCGCTTTCCACGGGTTCCACAGATCGGTGTGGCAGCCGAGCGAAGTCATCTCGCTGGCGGCGACGCCGGTCAGGCGCAAGGCCCAGTATTGCGGATACATCAGGATCGCGGCGGTTCTGGCGAAATCCGCCGGAAAGCGCTTCTGCTGCCAGAACAGCTGCGCGCCGAGATTGAGGCCGGCCGGCAGGCGCGGCGTGCCGGTCTCGGAGAACGCCGGACGGATCGTGTCATAGTCCCCGGCAAGGGCATCCGGACCGTCGAATTCGTAGTCGAGCACCGGCAGCGCCAGTTCGCCTGATGCGTCGACCAGCACGGACGTTGCGCCATGGGTGGTGATCGATATCGCATCGATGCGCTGCTCGCAGTCGATCTCGGCCAGGCTGCCAAGGATAAACGCCCATAACCGCTCGACGTCATGGTGCGGGTATGGGCCTTGCCGAACCGGCTCGTTCACCATCCTGCGCAGCGTGACTTCGCTTGCTGCGGCAAGATCGACCAGCGTCACCTTGGCGTTGGTCTTGCCGATATCGATGACGGCGACGTGGCGGGTCATTCCATATGGAACATTGTTTCCAGCGGCACCGCCACCGGCTCGTTGTTCGGCTTGGTCTCCATGATGTCCGCCATCCCGGCCCACCAACGCTGCATCACCGGATGCTTCGGCAATTCGTCCATGCCGTGGTCGTCACGGCGCCACAGCACGCCGAACAAGGTGTTGGTCTCTTCGTCGAGATGGATCGAGTAATCGGAGATACCGGCCTGCTTGAGCAGCGCGACCAGCGACGGCCAGATGTCGTCGTGGCGCTTCTTGTATTCGGCCTTCATGCCCGGATTGAGCTTCATCTTGAACGCGTATTTCTCCGGCATCAGGCAAAGCGCTCCCGCCGTACTCGCCGCCACAGGATCGGCAGCGCGATGACGATGATCAGCAGCAGGCCGATGAAGATCGACATAACAATCCCTGGCACATTGAGCAGGCCGAGGCCGAAGGTCACCAGCCCCATGATGAAGGCCGCGAGCACGACGCCCACTATGCTGCCGGCCCCGCCCAGGATGCTGACGCCACCAAGCACCACCATGGTGATGACTTCCAGCTCGTAGCCCTGCGCGATCGACGGCCGGGTCGAGCCGAGCCGCGATGTGATCAGCACCGAGGCGATGCCCGCCATCAGGCCGGTCAGGCAAAACAGGATGAATTTGATACGGCCGACGCGTACGCCGGAAAACTGCGCCGCGACCGGGTTGTTACCGATGGCAAAGACCCGGCGGCCGAAGCTCGTCCGGTGCAGAAGGAACCAGTAGACGACTGCCGCGACCAGGAAAAGCGTCAGTTCGAACGACACCACCCACCAGACATAGCCCTGGCCGAAGAAGGCGAAGCTCGCGGGATAGCCCTTGTAGGCCTGGTCGCCGAGGATGATGAAGGCAATGCCGCGAAACAGGCTCATCGTGCCGATGGTGACGACGATCGACGGCAAGCCGAGCCTGGTGACGAGCAGTCCGTTGAAGGCGCCGCAGCCGAGCCCGGCGACGAGGCCGATTGCCACCAGTTCAGGCATGCCGGCGCCGGCCTGCACCGCCATGCCCATCATTGTTGACGCCAGCGCGATGATGGCGGCCACCGACAGGTCGATTTCGCCGGAGATGATCAGCAGCGCCATGGCCAGCGCGATCAGCGCCTTTTCCGTGAAGTTGAAGGTCAGGTCCGACAGCGACCACGCGTCGAGGAAGTAGGGCGAGGCAAAGCTGTTGACGGCAAAGATGGCAACCGCCACGACGACCAGAAGCGCCTCCCAGGAGAAGACCGCCGACGTCAACGGCTTGTCGAGCCGATCGGGAATGTGGCGTGGGGCAGGGGTGTCGGTCATGCCGCTTCCGCTTTCTTGAGGATGATGCGGCCTTGCCGGCGTTCGCCGCGCGCGTTGAGCACCACGGCCAGGATGATGGCGCTGCCTGAAATCGCCATCTGCCAGAAGGGCGAGATATTGATGACCGGCAGCGCGTTGGAGATGATACCGAGGAACAGCGCACCGAGCACGGCGCCGCCGACCGAGCCGATGCCGCCGGCGATCGAGATGCCGCCGATGACGCAGGCGGCGATGATGTTGAGCTCATAGCCGTTGGCGACCTCGACCGAGGCGATGACGTAGCGCGAAATCCACAGATAGCCGCAGAGGCCGCCGATCATCCCCGAGATGCAGAAGACGATGAATTTCGTCCGGCCGACATCGATGCCGGCATAGACCGATGCGGTCGGGTTGACGCCGATGGCATAGATCGAGCGGCCGAGCGCGGTGCGCGTCATCACGAGGAAAAACAATGCAATGACCAGCAGGGCGATCCACGACAGTACCGGAATGCCGAGGAAAGCCGCACGCTGCAGGCCGATGAACTCAGCGCTCATCTGGTCGGCGTTGACCCAGGCGCCGCCTGAAATAACGAACGTGGCGCCGCGGTAGATGGTGAGGGTGCCGAGCGTTACCACGATCGAGGGAATGTTCAGCCGCCATACCAGCAGGCCGTTGATGGCGCCGAGCACCAGGCCGACCAGAAGTGCGATGACGATCAGCAGCGGGATCGGGATCGCCGGATGCGCGGCGTTCAGCATTGCCACCACCATGCCGGTGAAGCAGAGATTTGAAGCCATCGACAGATCGATCGAGCGGGTCAGGATGACGACCATCTGGCCGAGCGCCAGGATCATCAGGATCGACGTGTCGTTGAACACCTGGCGCAGGTTGGCCGGATCGGCAAAACCTGGAAACCGCGTGGAGATCAGCCCGATCAGCACGACGATTGCCGCCAGCAGCCAGACCTCGCGGTGTTTGAGAAGAGCCTTCATGCCGCGATCCCCGCTGCCGTCCTGACCAAGGTTTCGGCGTCGAGCCCTTTATTGTCGTAGACCGCGGCAATGCGGCCCTCGCGCATAACGACGACGCGGTCCGACATGCCGAGGATTTCCGGCAATTCGGACGACACCATGATCACCGACAGGCCTTGCGCGACGAGCTCGGCCATGAAGCCGTGCACGGCCGCCTTCGAGCCGATGTCGATGCCCTTGGTCGGCTCGTCCAGGATGATCACCTTGGGCGCGGTCGCCAGCCATTTGGCGATGACGATCTTCTGCTGGTTGCCGCCCGACAGCGTGCCGACGTCCTGGCTGAGCGAGGAGGCGCGCAGATCGAGCCGCTCGGTGTAGGAGCGGGCCAGCGCGAACTCTTCGGCCAGCCGCAATATGCCGGACTTGGATGTCCGTTTGAGCGAGGGCAGCGAGACATTCTGGAAGATCGGCAGGCCGATCACCACGCCTTGCTTGCCGCGTTCCTCCGGCACATAGACGATGCCGGCGTCGATCGAATCCGCCGCCGATTTCGGCGCGATTGCCTTACCCTCCAGCGTGATCGTGCCGCCGCTGGTGCGGGTGATGCCTGATATCGCCTGCATCACCTCGCTGCGCCCGGCGCCGACAAGGCCGTAGAAGCCGAGGATTTCGCCCCTGTGCAGCTCGAAGCCTATGTCGTCGAACTCGGTCGGGTGCGACAGGCCGGAGACGGCCAGCACCGGCGCGCCGATCTCGGCCTTGCGCTGCGGAAAGATGTGATCGACCGAGCGGCCGACCATCATGCGCACGATCTGGCTCTGGCCGGCGTCCTTGATCAGGCCTTCGCCGACCATCTCGCCGTCCCGGAACACGGTATAGCGGTCGGCGATGTGGTAGATCTCATCGAATTTGTGGCTGATGAACAGGATCGCCTTGCCGTCGCTCTTGAGGAATTCGATCAGCAGGAAAAGCTCTTCGATCTCCTTCATCGAAAGCGCTGCCGTCGGCTCGTCCATGATGACGATCCGCGCGTCGATGGACATGGCGCGGGCAACCGCGACTAGGTGCTTGTTGGCAATGCCGAGATCCTTCAGCCTGGCGTCGGCGTCGATATGGCCGGCGCCCATCGTGTCGAGCACCTCGCGGGCATTCTTGCGCATGGTGCGCCAGTCGATGGTTTTGAAACGCGTGCGCGGCGCATGGCCGAGGAAGATGTTTTCGGCCACCGTCAGGTCGTCGAACAGCACGGTTTCCTGGTGGATGGCGGTGATGCCATGCCCGAACGCGGCGTGGGCGCTGGGCAGTGTGACCGGCTGGCCGTCGATGCTGATCGTGCCAGCATCCGGCTGGTAGATGCCGGTCATGATCTTGACCAGCGTCGACTTGCCGGCGCCGTTTTCGCCGATCAGCGCGGTTACCTGGCCGGGATAGAGCGACAGGCCGACATCGTGCAGCGCCCGCACGCCGGGAAAGCTTTTCGAGATGCCGGACAGCGTCAGGCGCGGTCCGGATGACAAAGGCGCTTCATGTGCCACTTCGTGCTGGGCTGTCGTGTCCATAATCGTATCAAGCCCTGTAGCAAGGTTCGTTTGAAAGCGCGGCGGAACCTGAGCCCCGCCGCACCGTTTCGAAGGTCCCAGGATCAATAGATCTTGGAGAACTTTTCGATGTTCGACTTGTCGAACTGGAAGGGCGGAGCCATCGCAGCCGAGTTGGTGTCGTCGAGCGTGACCTTGCCGACGCGGCCGATCGACAGCGTAGCACCGGGCTTGGCCTCTTCCTTCTTCACCGCCAGGTCGTGGGCGAGGTAGACGGCGGAGTAGCCGAGATCGATCGGGTTCCACAGCGCAACCGCCTGGCTGGCGCCATTGTCGATGAACTTTTTGAACTCCGACGGCAGCGCCAGGCCGGTGACGTTGACCTTGCCGATCAGGCCTTCATCGGTCACCACCTGCGCGGCGGCAACGACGCCGACCGTGGTCGGTGCGATGATCGCCTTGAGGTTCGGATAGGACTTCAGCAGGCCCTTGGCTTCGTCCGTGCTCTTGGCCGAGTCGTCGTCGCCATAGACGGTGGCGACGAGCTTGATCTTGGGGAACTTCTCCGGCAGCACCTTCTTGGCCGCGTCGATCCAGGCATTCTGGTTGGTCGCGGTCGAAGAAGCCGACAGGATGGCGACATCGCCGCCTTCCGGCAGATAGTCGGCGGCCAGCTTGATGATGGTCTCGCCGATCAGGTTGGTATCGGAGGGGTTGAGGTGAAGCTGGCGTCCTTCCGGCGCGACGCCTGAATCCCACGAGATGACGGTAATGCCGCGCTGCATCGCCTTCTTCAGCACTGGCACCAGCGCGTCGGCGTCGTTCGCCGAAATGGCGATGGCATTGACCTTCTGGGCGATCAGCGAATTGACCACTTCGATCTGCGCTTCGGCGGTCGCCTTGGTCGGGCCGGTGTAGATGATGTCGACATCGCCGAGCTCCTTGGCCGCCTCTTCGGCGCCCTTGTTGGCGGCGTCGAAGAAGCCGTTGCCGAGCGACTTCACCACCAGCGCGATCTTGACGTTTTCGGCGTAGGCGGCATTCACGAACATGGCGGCGGAGAACGCCGCCGTAACCATCAGTTTCTTCAGAAAGCTCATCGAATATCCTCCCTTGAGCGTTGCATTCCATCGCCGCTGCGGGCGTGAGTGGTTCTCAGGCCTGCAGCGAAGATTCTTCCTTGTTGGTTGCCGTTGTGCGGGCGATGATCAGCGTCACGCCGGCGGTCTCAAGCATCTTGGCTTCGCGGTCCTCGATGGCGTCGTCGGTGATCACCGTGGCGATGCGCGACAGGCCGCACAGGATCAGGCTCGAGCGTTTGCGGAACTTCGAGGAATCGACCAGCACCACCAATTCGTCTGCCTGGTCGATCAGTTTCTGCTCGGCCTGGATCAGCAGCGGGTCGCCTTCCATAAGACCGAGCGGCCCCAGCCCTTGCGCGCCCATGAACATGCGGCGCGCGTAGAAATTGCGCGTCACGTCATTGTCGAACGGCGACAGGATGATGTTCTGCTCGCGGTAGATGGTGCCGCCCGACAGCATCACCGTGTTCTTGGAGTGCCTGAGCAAGTGCTCCGCGATCGGGAAGGAATTGGTGAAGATCGGCATGCGGCGGCCGGTCAGGAAATGCACCATCTGGAAGGTGGTGGTGCCGCCATTGATGATGATCGGCTCGCCGTCCTTGCACAGTTCGACGGCTTCCCGCGCGATTGCCCGCTTCTGCGAAGCGTTGATGGTCTCGTTGACGGAAAAGGGCCGGCCGGCAAGGCCGATGAACTGCGGCGGCGAAAGCGCCTCGGCGCCGCCGCGCACCCGGCGCAGCCGTTTTTGCACATGCAATGCCGCGATGTCGCGCCGGATCGTCGCCTCCGACGACTCCGTCAGGTCGACCATCTCCTGCACCGTCACCACAGGCTTTTCCTGGACGGCGGACAGAATGATCCTGTGGCGCTCTTTCTCGTGCATGGTTCCTCCCTGCCGGAGCATCTAGTCACCCAAAGCGCGCAGTGTCAATCATTTCCGATCAGATAATTTCATTGTGCAATGCAATATGACTGATATTGATCGTTTGTGATTGACAAGGCCGCCGCTTGCGTAGAAATTCGTACAAAAGGGACCCGCGCCGTTTGCGTGTCCCAAAGGGAGGATACCTATGCTCGACAAGCGCTCCGGCACGCGCCTCGCCAATCTTTGGGATGACGCAAAAGCGCAAGCAATGAGCGAGCCCGAACGTCTGGTCTATCGCTCGAATGTTCTTGGCTCCGACAAGCGCGTCACCAATTATGGCGGCGGCAACACCTCCTCCAAGATCTGGCAAAACGATCCGCTCACCGGCGAGAGCGTGGAAGTGCTGTGGGTCAAGGGCTCGGGCGGCGACAGCGCCTCGATCAAGCTCGACGGCTTCGCCACGCTCTACATGGACAAATTGCGCGCGCTGAAAGGTCTCTATCGCGGCCTCGAACATGAAGACGAGATGGTCGGCTATCTGCCCCATTGCACCTTCAACCTCAACCCGCGCGCGGCTTCCATCGACACGCCGCTGCATGCCTTCGTGCCGAAGCCTTATGTCGACCATATGCATCCCGATGCCATCATCGCCATTGCCGCCGCCAAGGATTCGCAGGCGCTGACCAAGGAGATCTTCGGCGACACGATCGGCTGGCTGCCATGGAAACGTCCGGGCTTCGAGCTCGGCCTGTGGCTGGAGAAATTCTGCCGCGAAAACCCCGAAGCCAAGGGTGTCGTACTGGCCAGTCATGGCCTGTTCAGCTGGGGCGACACGCCGAAGGAATGCTACGAGACGACGATCTCGGTGATCAACCAGGCGATCGACTGGTTCGAGCGCAAGAGCCAGGGCAAGCCGATTTTCGGCGGCGAAGTAGTCAAATCCCTCGATGCGCCTGCGCGTCGCGCCGCGGCCGCAAAACTGATGCCGAGGATCCGTGGCCTGATCTCGGAGAACAGCCACAAGCTCGGCCATTTCGACGATTCCCCTGCCGTGCTCGAATTCGTCAATTCCAGGGATTTGCGGCCGCTGGCGGCACTCGGCACGTCCTGCCCGGACCACTTCCTGCGAACCAAGATCCGGCCGCTGGTCATCGAGTTCGACCCCCAAAATCCCGACGTCGATGCCGTCATTGCCCGTCTTGCCGATGATGTGGCGGAGTATCGCGTCGGCTACCGGGCCTATTATGACCGCTGCAAGCACGCGGATTCGCCACCGGTGCGCGATCCGAACGCCGTCGTCTATCTGATGCCCGGCGTTGGCATGTTCACCTTCGCCGGCGACAAGGCGACGGCGCGCATATCGGGCGAGTTCTACGTCAACGCCATCAACGTCATGCGCGGTGCCTCGACGGTCTCGACCTATGTCGGCCTGCCCGACCAGGAAGCCTTCGACATCGAATACTGGCTGCTCGAAGAGGCAAAGCTGCAGCGCCTGCCGAAACCAAAGGCTCTTGCCGGCCAGATTGCGCTGGTCACCGGCGGCGCCGGCGGCATTGGCCGGGCCACCGCCAACCGGCTGCTGCGCGAGGGCGCGTGCGTCGTGCTGGCCGATATCGACGAAGCAGCCCTTGCCGGCGCCAATGACGAGCTTGCCAAGGCCTATGGCAAGGATTTCGTGCGGCCCGTAGTCATCAACGTCACGTCCGAGGATCAGGTGATCTCCGGCTTTGCCGAAACGGCGGTCGAATTCGGCGGCATCGATATTCTGGTCTCCAATGCCGGCCTGGCCTCCTCGGCGCCGATCGAGGACACCACGCTGACGCTGTGGAACAAGAACATGGACATCCTGTCGACCGGCTATTTCCTGGTTTCGCGGGAGGCGTTCCGGCTGTTTCGGGCGCAGAAGATCGGCGGCAACGTCGTCTTCGTCGCCTCCAAGAATGGGCTTGCCGCATCGCCAAACGCCGCCGCCTATTGCACTGCCAAGGCCGCCGAAATCCATCTGGCACGCTGCCTGGCGCTGGAAGGCGCGGAAGCGCAGATCAGGGTCAATGTCGTCAACCCCGACGCCGTGCTGCGCGGCTCGAAGATCTGGAGCGGCGAATGGAAGGAACAGCGCGCCGCCGCCTACAAGATGTCGACCGACGATCTCGAGGAGCACTACCGCTCGCGTTCGATGCTGAAGCGGTCGGTGTTCCCCGAAGACATCGCCGAGGCGATCTATTTCTTCGCCTCCGATATGTCGGCCAAATCGACCGGTAACATCATCAACGTCGACGCCGGCAACGCACAGAGCTTTACGCGATAAGCAGTCGTTTGAGGGTTGGCGCCGACGCCGGAGCTTTACCCTTCTCCCCGTTACCATACGGGGAGAAGGTGCCGGCAGGCGGATGAGGGGCAGCGCCAACCGAACGCATTTGGGAGGAAACTTTAGTGTCCGAAACCATCATCTCCGCCGATGTTGTCGAGAAAGATAATGCCGCGCGCAACGCCAATCTCAAGCGCGACTACGAGTCCCTCGGCGAGCGCCTCGACCGCCGCGGCATCGCCATCGACGCCATCCGCGACAAGGTCGAGAAATTCGCCGTCGCCATCCCGTCCTGGGGCGTCGGCACCGGCGGCACCCGCTTTGCCCGCTTTCCCGGCGCCGGAGAGCCGCGTGACATTTTCGACAAGATCGAGGACTGCGCCGTCATCCGGCAATTGACGCAGGCGACGCCGACCGTCTCGCTGCATATTCCCTGGGACAAGGCCGATCCGAACCGGCTGAAGCAGGCGGCATCCCGCTTCGGCCTCGGCTTCGACGCCATCAACTCCAACACCTTCTCCGACGCCAGGGACCAAAAACTTTCCTATAAATTCGGCTCGCTGTCGCATGCCGATGCAGCGACACGCCGGCAGGCGGTCGAGCATAATCTCGAATGCATCGAGATCGGCAGGACGCTGGGCTCCAAAGCGCTGACGGTATGGATCGGTGACGGCTCGAACTTTCCCGGCCAGGTCAATTTCGCCAAGGCATTCGAGCGCTATCTCGACGCGATGAAGGAGATCTATGCCGGACTGCCGGACGGCTGGAAACTGTTCACCGAGCACAAGATGTACGAGCCGGCCTTCTATTCGACCGTCGTGCAGGATTGGGGCACCAACTACATCATCGCCAACGAGCTTGGCGACAAGGCGTTCTGTCTGGTCGACCTTGGCCATCACGCCCCCAACGTCAACATCGAGATGATCGTGTCGCGACTGATCCAGTTCAAGAAACTTGGCGGCTTCCATTTCAACGATTCGAAATATGGCGACGACGATCTCGACGCCGGCTCGATCGATCCCTACCGGCTGTTCCTCGTCTTCAATGAACTGGTCGATGCCGAGCTTGCCGGTGCCGAAGGTTTCGATCCGGCCCACATGCTCGACCAGAGCCATAACGTCACCGATCCGATAGAAAGCCTGATGTTGTCGGCGGTCGAGGTGCAGCGCGCCTATGCGCAGGCGCTGCTGGTCGACCGCAAGGCGCTCGAAGGCTTCCAGGACGCTAATGACGCGCTGATGGCGACGCAGACGCTGAAGACAGCCTATCGCACCGACGTCGAGCCTATCCTTGCCATGGCGCGGCTGAAGACCGGCGGCGCCATCGATCCGGTCGCCGCCTACCGCGCCGCCGGCTACCGGGCGAAGGTCGCAGCCGAACGGCCGGCGGTGGCGAGCGTCGGCGGCGGGATTGTTTGATATTGGCTGAAAAACGAAAACCCGCCTAAGGCGGGTCGTCGGTGCGAATCAATCGCGATTGTTGCGTTTATAAGCCCAGGCTTGGGCGGATCGCATTCCAGTCTTCCCAAGCATTCTCAAGCCTGATGTCATCATAGCCGCGCTTCTCCGCCACCTGCGCGGCGACGTCGTATGGCATCGCCATGCATGCGGCGCTGTCCCTGATCGCCACGACTTCGTCCTCAGTCAAAGGCGAGCCCTTTTGCTGTTCGCGATTGAGCAGAACCGCCACAAGCGATGGGATCGCTACCAAAACCAACTGCTCATCGGTCACGTCAGATTCTCTGTCGGCTTGTACTTCACCAGCTTCTTGAGCCGCTCGCCCAGGGGCTTCTCGTCGTCGCGTTCAGGCCCGCGGGCTACGTCCTTGAAGTTGTGGATCTGGGATTGCTTCGGATCAGCCATGCTTACGCCTGTACCATGCTCAGTGGCTGCGGCCTATCCTTGCCATGGCGCGGCTGAAGACCGGCGGCGCCATCGATCCGGTCGCCGCCTACCGCGCCGCGGGCTACCGGGCGAAGGTCGCAGCCGAACGGCCGGCGGTGGCGAGCGTCGGCGGCGGGATTGTTTGATATTGGCTGAAAATGAAAACCCGCCACGAAGGGCGGGTCGTTGGAGCCAATTAGCACCATATCCAAATTAATAGCATAGCTGCCGGCACAAAGCAAGAACAAAGTTGCTGTATAACTGAAAAATTCTGAGAGCCGCGATGAAGCGTGGCCTTGGTACCAACGCTGCGGCGCTCAGCAGTTACGGCATGGATCCTAGGGTCTCCGCGACGCAGCGGAGACCCTAGGATCCATGCCGTTGCAGTCGCCGAAGATTGCAACGGCGGTTGCGAGGCGAACCGGCACAGGCGTGCGAACCCTCCCGATTCTTTCGATCTTCGCAGTAGACTCAACCGCTCCAAGCGCGTTTCCTAGGCCTACCCCACGCCTCGGAGCACGGCCATGCACAATTTCCGCCGGACGCTGATTGCCGTAAGCCTTTCCCTCACCCTGACCTTCGTACCCTTCCTCGCCTATGCCGCCTCGCCGCAGCCGGCGAAGGGCGAGCTCGGCATGGTGGTGACCGCCCAGCATCTTGCGTCTGAGGTCGGCGTCGAGGTGCTGAAGAGGGGCGGAAACGCGGTCGATGCCGCGGTCGCCGTCGGCTATGCGCTGGCCGTGGTCTACCCGACCGCCGGCAATATCGGCGGTGGCGGCTTCATGACCATCCGCTTCAAGGACGGCCGCTCGACCTTCCTCGATTTTCGCGAGCGCGCGCCGCTGGCCGCGACCAAAACCATGTATCTCGACAAGGACGGCAAGCCGGTAAAAGGCGCCAGTCTCGACGGCTATCTGGCGGTCGGCGTGCCGGGCTCGGTCGCTGGTTTCGAGATGGCGCGGGAGAAATACGGCACGCTGTCGCGGCAGGACTTGCTGGCGCCGGCCATCCGCTTTGCCAAGGAAGGCTTCGTGCTGGAGCAGGGCGATGCGGCCTCGCTCCAGGGCGGCGCGGAGCGGTTGGCAAGGGACCCAGCGGCGGCGGCCATTTTCCTCAAGCCGGACGGCAAGCCCTATGCTGTCGGCGAGCGGCTTGTTCAGCCCGATCTCGCGGCTTCGCTGGCCGCCATTTCCGACCGCGGGGCGGATGCCTTCTACAAAGGCGCGACCGCCGACGCCATCGTCAAGGCGAGTGGCGAGAAGGGCGGCATTCTGGCCAGGGCTGATTTCGAAAGCTATGCGGTGCGCGAGCTCAAGCCGGTGACCTGCAATTATCGCGGCTACGAGATCATTTCCTCGCCGCCGCCGAGCTCCGGCGGCGTCATCATCTGCGAGATCCTCAACGTGCTTGAGTTCTATCCGCTGTCCTATCTCGGCGCCGGTTCGGCCGAGACGGTTCACGTCATGGTCGAGGCGATGCGCCACGCCTATGTCGACCGCAATTCGGCGCTCGGCGATCCCGGCTTCATCGACAATCCGGTCGCAAAACTGCTCGACAAGAATTACGCCAGGGAAATTCGTGAAAAGATCGATCCGTTCCGGGCCGGCGTCTCGCAGGAATTGATGCCGAAGGGTTTTGGCGAGAGCAAAGAGACGACGCATTTTTCGATCATCGACAATGATGGCAATGCCGTCGCGGTAACCTACACGCTGAACGGCTCTTTCGGCGCCGGCGTTGTCGCCGCCGGCACCGGCATCCTGCTCAACAACGAGATGGACGATTTCACCCAGAAACCCGGCGTGCCCAATCTCTATGGCCTCGTCCAGGGCGAGGCGAATGCGATTGCGCCGAAAAAGACGCCGCTGTCGTCGATGAGCCCGACCATCCTCGCCAAAGACGGCAAGCCGTTCATGGTCATCGGCAGCCCCGGCGGTTCACGCATCATCACCATCACGCTGGAGGCGATCGTCAACGTCGTCGACCACGGTATGAACATCCAGGAGGCCATCGACGCACCGCGCATCCATCACCAATGGTTGCCCGACACGGTCTATATCGAACCTTTCGGCCTGTCGCCCGATACCGAAAAGCTGCTTACCGGCATGGGCTACCGCCTCGATCTTGCCGACACGACCTGGGGCCAGGCGGCCGGCATCCTGGTCGGCGGCAAGAGCCTGGCGGAAATCGAGAAGGGTGGCGGCGCCCGCTACAATGGCGCCATCGACAGCCGCGCCGCAGCCGGCAAGGCTATCGGGTATTAGACCCCAAAAGTGGGAATCGGTTTTTCGGATAAGATCATGGTCAACAATAAGATTTCGCTCTGAATCAGGTGACCAGCGCGATCGTGGACGCTATCAGCATCAGCGCCGCGATGCCGACGAACAGGGCGTAGATGCGTGGCCGGTCGAGCAGAAGCGCATTGCCGGATATCCATGCCGCGGTGGCGCCACCAAGCGCGAAAAAGAAGGTGCTGCGGCGCCCGAAGCTCAAGCCGGCAGCCATCAGGCCACCGATGATCAGGGCGCCGAACACGATGATCACGGCGACCGCGTATTTCTCGAAATCGTTGCTGCCGGCGCTCGGGCCGATTGCGTTCAACCTCGACAGATCGTCCGGATCGAACGGGCTGGTCGACCCATATTCGTCTTGACCGACAGGCTCATGCATTATTCGTTCTCCGCAAACCGACAGCAAATCATCAAGCCTCGCCGAGCGCAACCGCTCGCCGAATGTGATCGGCACGGTGTTCAACACTTTCTGGCGGCGGCTTGCCAGAGATTTTTGAATTCGCGCTTGGATCGCCGCCCCGCTGCGCGGCCTGGTCAAGCGCCTTGCCCGAGCTGAACCTTCATGCCGCCCTGGCCAAAGACTGCGTTGCCTGAACGGAAGCCCCAAGCACCGCCTGTGCGCTGTCTGCCTGCCTTTCATCGACATGCGCCAGCACCAGGATCACACCTTGTGCGGCATCTGGCTTGCCTGGCTGCTTGCCGATATCGGACAATGCGCCGAAAAGTCTGCCGGCAACGCAGCCCAAGGCTGCACCGACGAGGGCCGATGCCAGCCATCCCGCGCCGAGGGGATCGATGCCGGGGATATCGAAGGCGCCGAGGCCGGCCAACAAACCCGCCGCGCCAAGGGCGGCACCGGTGCCTGGACCGCGCAAGACGGCGCCGATTTCGTCGTCGTAGGGTCCGATGATACTGATCTGGTGGCGCGCAATTCCTGCCGCCTGAAGTGCTTCGACGGCTCGCGCCGCCTGGTCATGGGAATCAAAAAGTCTGCTGATTGTTCGCATTGAAACTGCCTGTGAGGCCCCCGCCTCGACGGCACGGCGGGTTCCTGCTGAGCGACGACTGCCCGAGCTTTCACGTCACTCGATGATCTTGACGATCTTGCGCGTGCCTGGGTCGACGACGACGGTGCGGTTGTCGACGACGACATAGCGGTATTTGACGTTGGGGACTTCATGAAGCTCGACGGTATCGGGGAGCGTCGAGCCGATATTGAGCTCCACCCCAGGGATTTTCACCGAGGCCAGCGGCTGCTTCTTCACATACTCCTTGATGACCGTTTCCTGCTGCGGTTCGATGACAACGTCTTGCGCCGCAGCGGCGCCGATGCCTGCCAGCAGCAAAAATCCCGCCACCGCGGTGGAAAGATGCATTCTCATGGTCGTCTCCTTTGCGAACTCGGTCCGCTCTTCACGCCAAGGCTCACTCGAACGGAAGGCAGCTGAAAACGTTCCGTCGACGGGGCTTCGGTCCCGCCCGGCAGGGACCAACCGACGTGTTGCCGCAGGACCTAAGTCTGATCCTTGCGCGCAAAGGGTGGGTTTGCCGCGTGACCCGGAACCGTGGCGGCGCGTGGCCGTTGCTGGCTGCACGTTCCGGGAGGATTCCATGGAAAAGGTCGACGGTTGCTCGCACCGGTCCTGGCTGTTTCCATTCCGATCGAACCCGGCATCTGCGCAGCACTGTCCCTTCCTGCGCCGATAAGGGTTCGCGCGTCACTTTGTGGCGGGCGAACCCTCAAATTGCTGCGTGCACCAAAGTTGACCCCCTGAAGCGAAGAGAAGGGGCGAGGAGAGCGGAAATGGCCGATAACAAGAGCAAGCGAGACTTCAGCGACCGCAATCGCGTTTCGGCGGATGAATATTATGAGGTCGAATATTTCGCGCGGGAAAATGGTGTTTCGCCCAGCCAGGTGAGCAAGCTGATCAAAAGGACCGGCGGCGACCGGATGATCCTCTCGCAGGCGGTGAAGGCATTGCGCGAGCGCAAGTGAGCTGGCGGCGAAGCCAACGGTGGAAAGGCACTGATCGCGATCGGCCGAGATCCGGCC
This sequence comes from Mesorhizobium sp. M0898, assembly GCF_040319695.1. Classification (NCBI taxonomy): domain Bacteria; kingdom Pseudomonadati; phylum Pseudomonadota; class Alphaproteobacteria; order Hyphomicrobiales; family Phyllobacteriaceae; genus Mesorhizobium; species Mesorhizobium sp. M0898. Next base: position 201,228 of record NZ_JAMYOE010000006.1, read on the forward strand.
AGCTATCGACAACGTGCCCGGATGCCGCCGCTTCGGCCAAGCGCAATGCCCCGCTACTTCTTCGATTCCGATGAAGACGGAATTGTCTATTCCGACGATCAGGGAACATTATATGACGATCTCCCGCTGGTCAGGAAAGAAGCCCTTCGCACATTGGCCGAGATGGCCAGGGATGGCCTTCCTCATCGCAGGATTGCAGTCAAGGTCCGGGACGACCGTGGCGGTCTGGTCCTTGAAGTGGCTTTGACCTTTGCCGTTGAAACGCGGCACTTCGACGAGCGGATTTTCCGGATCGACTTGCGCACGAACTGACGGCTCGATCATCATCGCGCCGAGCATCAGATTTCTGGTGCAGCGGCATCTTCCCCTGGCGCGGAACATTAGAAATCTCTAATTGTTATCTTAAGCAGCGGGAACCTCCCAGGTTTCTGCTGCAGATCGGGTGCAACCCGATCGGCCCGCGCCCTCCGCCAGAGGCGCGGGCTTCGTTTGTTTAGCCGATGCGCAACGCCGTTCGGCAGCAGCATATTGGAGGCCTGCGGGAGCATTAGTAACATCTGTCGCTACCGCGGCGCCCTGGCGCCCAGGCAACGGAGCCCGTCGTCCGACAGGGCGGCGGGCTTTTTTGACGCGGGTCGGTCATCACGCAATCGATGGAATTCTGGCCGGCGCCGCTTCGTGTGGCATGGGGTAAGGTGCCCTGACGCAGCGCCGGCCAAGCGGAAATCAGGTCCGCCGCAGCCAGATTGTAGCCGCGCCGGCGCAGCAGGTAATTGCGTGATCGCGGAAGCCGCACCATTGCAGAGCCCTCCCAGCAGTTCGGTCTGCCCAGCGGCTGACCCGATGCATTCATTCATTCTGACGATGCACCGGACGCCCCGACGGCGGAAATTGGACGCAGTACTCGCTCTCGATTCAGCGGCCGATGCTCCCTGCAGATTTCGGACGAAAGGCCATTCTATCCTTGTCGCGCCTGGATTCTTATCAGATCGTGGCAAGGTTTGCCTTTACGGCCGCGTTTGCCGGCGTTCTGCTGTTCGCCCTTTTGCCGGAGCAAGTCCTGCGGGGCCTTGGCCTGGCTTTCACGTCTGATCACGACAAGCTCAATCACGCCGCCGCCTTCGTCGTCCTGGCGGCTCTCGGAAGTTTCGGCTGGCCGGAACGCAAGGCGAAGCTGATCGTACTCCTCGTTCTCACGGGCGCGGCGATCGAGGGGCTTCAGGCCGTGCGACTGATAGGGCGCGACCCGGATCTATTCGACTGGGTCGCCGACTGCGCGGGAATCGCGTGCGGACTGATGGTTGCAAGCTGGACAAGGCGGCTCGCCGGCGGATTGCCATAGCTCGAAAGCGCATAACGGAATCGGCGCGCCCGTGCCCCAATAAGGGGAAATTGGCCGGCGCCACTGGGGGGCGCGTTGGGGTAAGTTGCCTGATGGGGCGCCGGCCAGGCGGAAAAATTACGTCCGCCGCAAAGTAACATAGCAGGAACGGCAAAGCGCGGCAGTAGCGTGATCGCGGAAGGTCCGCGTTGGCGCCTCCGGTGCGGTGACCCGTTTTGGATCAACAAATCTGGCACCTGAATTGCACTGCAGGCAATGCCGGGAAATCCCGGCAATCGTCCCCGAATATGGGGCCTCGCCGCTTCGCAAATGGAGCGGCGGGCCTTTTGCCGGACGTTGAAAAGTAGGCCGATCAGCGGCTTAGCCGATCACGGTGTGCTTAGCCCGATTTCCCCTGCCAAGTGCTTATTCTCACAAGAGAAATTCTAAAGCGCCCAAGCATCGGTGCTTGACACAGGTTTCGATAACTGGATAAGTGGATACACAGATACGCTCTGATCGGACCAGGGACATGGCAGCTGACGCAATCGAGCCGTTGGGCATCACGACCGCCGAGGAGGAGGCTTATCGCCACATTCAGCGGGCCCTGAGGATGGGGCGTTACCGGGCCGGGGACCGGCTGATCCCGGAAGAGATCGCGACGGAAATCGGCATGAGCCGCATGCCGGTTCGCGAAGCATTCCGCCAACTGGCCGCGGAAGGTCTTGTGGTCATTCGCCCGAACCGTGGCTGCATCGTCGCCGGGCTTACCCTCGATGAGATCTACGAAACCTTTGAAATACGCTCGGTGCTCGAAGGGCTGGCGGTGAGGCTTGCCATGCCGCACATCGATGCCGAAGTGCTTGAAGAACTGGAACGCCAGCTGGACCGCATGGAGCGCGCCAGCCAGACCGGCAGCAGCGACTGGGTCGTGCGCCATCAGGCCTTCCATTTGCAGATTTGCCAACTGAGCAACCGACCCAAACTCGTCCGGCAGATTGCCAGCCTGCACGTCGTGATCGAACCCTACCTGCGCATCTGGTTCGACTATGTCGACAAGCCCGCCAGCGCGCGTGCCGAGCACGAGATCCTGATCGACGTGCTGCGGTCAGGTGACGCCGGCAAGGCTGAGATCGTCATGCGGGATCATATCGTCGAGACAGCGCCGCTTCTGGCCAACTTCGCAAGTCCCGGCCGCCGCTAGGGAATACTCGTTGAAGCCGAAAGATAATCCGGCACGACGAAAGGGAACTGCCGTACCGGCAAAAAAGAGGAGAATGACATGAAAATTAGCCGCATCGCAGCCATTGCGTCGGTCCTGTTCGGCCTGGTCCAGGCCGCCGTTGCACAAGAAACACCAAAGGCAATTACCATTGCCACCGAAGGAGCCTACGCGCCCTGGAATTTCACAACAGCCGACGGCAAGCTGGACGGCTTCGAAGTCGATCTCGCCAATGATCTGTGCGGGCGAATGAAGATCGAGTGCAAGATCGTCGCACAGGACTGGGACGGCATGATCCCCGCGCTGACCGTCGGCAAGTTCGACGTGATCATGGCGAGCATGTTCATCACTGAAAAACGTCTGAAGGTCATTGATTTTACCCAGCCATATGCGGTTGACCCCTCAGGTTTCGCGGTCGCCAAGGATAGCGAACTGGGCAAGCTCGGCATTTCCAACGAGCGGTTCAAGCTGGACAATGAAGCCACTTCGCAGGCGGCAATCGACAAGCTCAAGCCATTGCTGAAGGGAAAGATCATTGGAGTTCAGGCTGCAACGGCGAACCTGGAATTCCTGAAAAAATACTTCTCGGACGTCGCCGAGATTCGCGAATACAAGACCACCGAGCAACACGATCTCGATCTTGCCGCGGGTCGCATCGACGCGCTCTTCGCGCAACAGACAGCGCTGGCCGCCACGCTGAGCAAGCCGGAGTTCAGCGACTATACGCTTGCAGGACCAGGATTTGTCGGGGGTCTCTTCGGTCTTGGCTCCGGGGCCGGCATCCGCAAAGAGGACACCAAGCTGAAAGACATGCTCAACGGCGCCATCGACGCCGCGACCGCCGACGGCACGATCAAAACCCTGTCGCTTAAATGGCTCAAGAGCGACGTTACTCCAGTCAAGTAAGCGCTTGCCGGCGAACGGCCATTCCTGACCACGTTCCGGAGCTGAGCCGTTCGTCCTGCCGGGGCATCAATGCCGGGGGTATCAATGCCGGGGGTATCAATGGTTGACGCATTCCGGCTGCTTGGTTTCCAGCACGGAGGTTGGGGGGCTGCTCTTCTCATGGCGGCCTCGGTCACAGTGCTCCTGTCTGTGCTGGGCTTTGCGCTTGGCGCTGTATTTGGCGGGCTGGCAGCGGCCGGGCGTCTCCGCAACTCCAAAATATTGAGGTTCTTGGCCCTTGGCTATTGCACGGTTTTCAGGGGCGTGCCCGACCTTCTGACCATTTATCTGCTTTACTATGGAGGTAGCGTCGCCCTGACCTCGCTTGGTCATAGCCTGGGCGGGTCCGGATTCGTCGGCGTTCCGGCCTTTGCCACCGGAACCTTGGCTATCGCGATCATCTCGGGCGCCTATCAAGCCGAGGTCTATCGAGGGGCTTACGTCGCCATCGACCAGGGACAGCACGATGCCGCTTGCGCGCTTGGTCTCAACCGGCTGCAGCGGCTGCGACAGGTTATTTTTCCCCAGCTCCTGAGATACGCGCTGCCAGGTCTCGGCAATGTGTGGCAGTTGGTTCTGAAGGACTCCTCGCTGATATCGGTAATCGGCCTCGTTGAACTGATGCGCCAGGCGCAGATCGCTGCAGGTTCGACCCGTGAACCGTTCATCTTCTACATTGCTGCAGCCTTGCTCTATCTGGCTATCGCTTCCGTCACGGGCCACGCCTTTTACCGTCTGGAACGGAAGGCGCCGTGGCGCGTCCGGTCGGCATGATAGATTTCAGTTTTTTCCTTGAGATCCTGCCGAAGCTACTCGCCGGCCTGCCGCTCACGATGGAACTGGCCCTGACTTCCATCGTTGCCGGCTTCATTCTTGCCGTCACATTGGCGCTTGCCCAGCAATCGGAATCGCCCTTCGTCGTCTTGCCGATCCGTGGCTTCGTTGCCGTGTTCAGGGGCACGCCTCTGCTGGTGCAGATTTTTCTGACCTATTATGGCCTTGGTCAGTTCCGGCACCAACTGTCGGCAATTGGATTATGGGCCGTTTTCCGCGAACCCTACTGGTGCGCAATCATCGCGCTGACCCTCAACACCACCGCCTATGGCAGCGAAATCCTCCGCGGCGCGATTCAATCGGTGCCACGCGGCCTTGTCGAGGCGGCGCGGTCTGTCGGCCTGTCCACCTGTTTGACCTATCGGCACGTTATCCTGCCGCTGGCCTTTCGCCAGGCGCTGCCGAGTTACGGCAATGAAATCATCCTGATGATCAAGGGCACGTCTCTGGCTTCCATCGTGACCTTGATGGAGGTGACTGGAATTGCCCAGGGATTGATCTCCCAGACCTACCGCGCCTTTGAAGTCTTCATTTGCGCGGGCGCCATTTATCTCACTTTGAACTTCGCGATCATCCGGGCCTTGGCGGCACTCGAATACTGGATGTCGCGGCATCTGCGGCACCGCCCCTCGACGATGAGCGACGCCGCCTCTTGAGCACGACCAGAAGGGCATAGCATGCGAAATTTTGAGAAACCAACGCGCTCGGTCGTCGTTTCACGCGAGGCCATGGCCGCCACCTCTCATCCGTCGGCGACCCTGACGGCGGTCGAGATCATGGCGGCCGGCGGCAACGCCATGGATGCCGCCATCGCAGCCTGCGCGGTGCAATGTGTCGTCGAGCCAGCCTCGACCGGCATTGGAGGCGACTGCTTCGCTCTTCTGTCGCGAAACGGATCCGGCGAGGTCATCGCCTACAACGGGTCGGGCAGGACACCCGCCGCCCTGACAATTGACTGGTTCCTCGAACGTGGCATGGCCGAGGTGGCCCGCAATTCTCCCGGCTCCGTCACCATCCCGGGAGCCATCGATGCCTGGACCAGATTGCACGCTGATCATGGACATATGCCCTTCGATCAAATCCTGGCCCCCGCTATACGTTTCGCCGAGGAAGGCTACGCCATTTCACCGCGGGTCCATCGTGACTGGGCGTTGGAAGAAGAACTTCTGGCCTCCGATGTAGCCGCGAAACGGATTTTCCTGCCAAACGGCCGCGCGCCACGTGTTGGCGAAGTGCATCGCCAGCCTGAGTTGGCTGCAACGCTGCGGCTGATCGCCAAGAAGGGACGAGAGGCCTTCTACACTGGCCCTGTGGCCGACGACATGGTCGCCTATCTTCGTGGGCTCGGCGGATTGCACACACTTGAAGATTTCGCCTCGGCAACAGGCGAATACGTGACCCCGATCAGCACGGCGTTCCGAGGCTGCGATGTGTTCGAATGTCCGCCGAATGGCCAGGGTGTGATCGCGCTGCTCATTCTAAACATCCTCTCGCGCTTCGAAGCGCACGGCGACCCGCAATCCGCGGACCGGCTTCACCTGGAAATCGAAGCAACACGCCTCGCTTACGCCGCGCGTGACCTGCTCGTCGCCGATCCCGACACTTCCGAGGTCCCGGTGGCCGACATGTTGTCGAATGCCTGGGCCGATCGTCTGGCCGGCATGATTGACCTAAAGCGCGCCCGCGCGGACCTGCCTGCGTTCGATATGCCGCTGCACAGCGACACGGTCTATATTTCCGTTGTCGATAAGGACCGCAATGCGGTCAGTTTCATTAACTCGGTCTTCGACAGCTTTGGCTCGGGCCTGGTCTCGCCACGCTCCGGTGTCGTCTTGCACAATCGCGGGCAAAGCTTTTCGCTTGACCCCAGGCACCCCAATGCAGTGGCGCCGAACAAGCGACCTTTGCATACCATCATACCCGGGATGCTTGCGAGAGACGGCCGGGCAGAAATGCCTTTCGGCGTTATGGGCGGCTACTACCAGGCAATGGGCCACGCGCACCTGCTGACGAAGGTGCTCGATTTCGGGATGGATCTGCAGGAGGCGATTGATCTGCCGCGGGTCGCCCCCGTCAGCGGCACCATGAACGTCCAGGCCGAACACGGGCTCGCTGGCGAAACCGTAGCTGAACTTAGCCGACGCGGTTTCGAAATCATTCCCGCCACGGACCCGATCGGCGGTGCGCAGGCCATTCGCATCGATTGGGCAAACGGGACCCTGCTGGGCGGTTCTGAACCGCGCAAGGACGGCTGCGCCCTCGGTCTGTAGAGCGGTTATGGCCAGAGCGAGATGCAAGATGCCGAAGATGCTCTCCATTGACATTTGGCCGAGCAGGAGCCGCTGGCGCCATGGTCCCGATAATTCTTGCACGCCATCGACAATCCGATCGGCGCGAGGTTGTCACCCATGTCTTAGGTACAAACTGTTACCCATGTCTCCGAGCCGTACAGGGAAAAAATGGTGCCCAGAGGCGGATTCGAACCACCGACACGCGGATTTTCAGTCCGCTGCTCTACCAACTGAGCTATCTGGGCCTGCTCCGGTGGGCGGCAATCTGCACACCGGGTTCATGAAAGCGCCGTAGGCACCCCTTGAAAGCGCGTGGGTTATAGCACGGGAATCCGGCCTGTCCAGCGCTTAGAGCATGATCCCGAAAAGTGGAATCCGGTTTTCGGAAAAGATCATGCTCAGACAAAACGCCAGAACCTGTTCCGTCCGACAGTATCCGGATGGAACAAGTTCTGGACATTGATTTCAGGCGGGAAACGACAGGCAGTCCGCAAGGCCGATCATCGGTCACGATCGCGGCTGCGAAACCGTCCCAAGCCTGTGGAAAACCGCAGGTGGACGGTGCTATTTCTGGTCGTCGTTCTGATCCTCGTCGTCGCGGCCCGGGATGACGTAGACCCCCTTCAGCCAGCGGTTGAGGTCGATGTCCTTGCAGCGCGTCGAGCAGAACGGGTAGGTTTCGCGCGCCGATGGCTTGCCGCATTCGGGGCAGGGCCGCTTGGGCCGCAACGGCGTGACCTTGTCGTCCGGGCTCATATCCGCGCACCCGACAGCCAGTTGGCGTGCACCTTAAACCCTTCGCCACTCAAAAGCGCTACCGTCTCGTAGAGTGGCAGGCCGACGACGTTGGTGTAGGAGCCGACAAGCTTGACGACGAAGGCGCCGGCAAGCCCCTGGACGCCATAGCCGCCGGCCTTGCCGCGCCATTCTCCGGATGCGATGTAGGCCTCGATCTCCTCGCGCGGCAGCCGCTTGAAGCGCACCCTGGTCTCGACCAGCCGCAAGCGCTGCTTGCCGCCAGGTGTGATCAGGCAGATGCCGGAATAGACGCGGTGCGAACGGCCGGACAAAAGCCCAAGGCAGTTGGCGGCGTCGTCGAGCGTCTCGGCCTTGGGCAGGATGCGTCGCCCGACGGCAACCACCGTGTCGGCCGCCAGCACGAAGCTCGGCGCGTAGTCCGTCTCGGTTTTCAGCGAGGCCAGCGCTTTCTCGGCCTTCTGCGTCGCCAGGCGCTTGGCCAGCGAGCGCGGGTGCTCGGCGCGCAGCGGCGTCTCGTCGACATCAGCCGGCAGCACACGGTCCGGCTCGATGCCGGCCTGCTGCAGCAGCTCGATCCGGCGTGGCGAACCCGAGGCAAGCACGAGCTTCTGCAAAATGCCCATCGCGATCCCGGCCGGGTCCTTGAACTTACTTGAAGCGGTAGGTGATGCGGCCCTTGGTCAGGTCGTAGGGCGTCATCTCGACCAGGACCTTGTCGCCGGTCAAAACGCGGATGCGGTTCTTGCGCATGCGGCCGGCCGTATGGGCGATGATTTCATGTTCGTTTTCGAGCTTGACCCTGAACATCGCGTTGGGCAGCAGTTCCGTCACGACACCCGGAAACTCGAGGACTTCTTCCTTCGGCATTCGATACCTTTGCTTGGATGGGTACTTCCAGCGCCCCGGCCGGAAAGTTGCGCGGAACCTATATGATAAACGTCCGCTTGTGAACATGCTTAATCCGCGGCGTTTTCAGCCCCGTTGCCGAGGAAACGGCGGCCGATCCGCCCCTTCAGCCGCTCGCGCACGTCGCGGTAGGCGGCCATGATCTGATCGCGCGTGCCGCTGACGCCGGTCGGGTCGGGCATAGGCCAATACTCGACCTCGACGGCCAGCGAGCGGGTGAGTTCGAGCGCGATGTGGTGGGCTTCCGGCGCCAGCGTGACGATCAGGTCGAAATAATCGTCCTCGAGGTCATCCATCGTTCTCGGGTGCCGTTCGCCGAGCGACAGCCCTTCTTCGGCCAGCACGGCATCGACGAACGGATCGCGTTCGCCGCCGCGCACTCCCGCCGAGGCGACGAAGGTGGTAGGCGGGAGCACCTTGCGCGCCAGCAATTCGGCCATCGGCGAGCGCACGGCGTTCATGCCGCAGACAAACAGGATCGAGCGGGGCAGGATCTGGCGGGGCAGCGGGGCGGCCAGTTTCAGCCTCGCCAGTGCAGCACGCAAACCAGCGTGAACAGCCGGCGCGCCGTGTCGAAGTCAATCTCGATCTTGCCGGCAAGCCGGTCCATCAGCCTCTGCGAGCCTTCATTGTGCAGGCCGCGCCGGCCCATGTCTATCGCCTCGATATGGCTTGGCGTCGCGGTGCGGATGGCATCGTAATAGCTTTCGCAGATCATGTAGTAGTCCTTGACGATGCGCCGAAGCGGCGTCAGCGACAGGATGTGGGTGACCACGGCTGCGCCGTCCTCGCGCGCCACCGCGAACACCAGCCGGGATTCGGCCAGCGACAGTTTTAGCCGGTACGGCCCGGCGCCGTCGTCATTGACCGGCTGGAAGCGGTTCTCCTCGATCAGGTCGAAGATCGCCACCGCCCGCTCATGCTCGACATCGGGCGTCGAGCGGCCGATCGTCTCGTCGAGCTCGACATCGATCAGCCTGGCGCGGGTTTGGTCGTAGTCGGACATTTCTACATGTTCAGCCGGATGGCGACGGAGCGTCCATGTGCATCGAGGCCTTCCGCCTTGGCGAGCGTGATCGCCGCCGGCGCCAGTGCCCGCAACTGCTCCGGCCCGAGCTTCAGGATCGAGGTGCGCTTGACGAAATCGAGCACCGAAAGCCCGGACGAAAAGCGCGCCGAGCGCGCCGTCGGCAGCACGTGATTGGAGCCGGCGACATAGTCGCCGATGGCTTCCGGCGTATGACGGCCGAGAAACACCGCACCCGCATTGCGCATCCGCGCCAGGAAGCCCTCTGGGTCGTCGATGGCAAGCTCGACATGTTCGGCCGCGATGCGGTCGACCAGCGGCAGTGCTGCCTCGATCGTCGGCACCAGGATGACGGCGCCGAAATCGCGCCAGCTCGCCGCCGCCGTTGCTCCGCGCGGCAGGTTCTGCAACTGCCGCTCCACCGCCTGTTCGACCGCTGCGCCAAAGGCACGGTCGTCGGTGATCAGGATCGACTGCGCCGACACATCGTGTTCGGCCTGGGCGAGGAGGTCGGCGGCGATCCAGTCCGGATCGTTGCTGCCGTCGGCGACAACCAGCACTTCCGACGGCCCGGCGATCATGTCGATGCCGACCGTGCCGAACACCTGGCGCTTGGCCGCCGCGACATAGGCATTGCCAGGGCCGACGATCTTGGCGACGGGCTTTATCGTTTCGGTACCATAGGCAAGGGCCGCGATCGCCTGGGCGCCACCAACGCGGTAGATTTCGGAGACATCGGCAAGGTCGGCTGCCACCAGCACCAGCGGCGGCACCTCGCCGCCGGAGGCCGGCACCACCATGGCGATGCGCTCGACGCCGGCGACCTTGGCCGGCACCGCGTTCATCAGCACCGAACTAGGATAGCTCGCCGTGCCGCCCGGCACGTAGAGCCCGACGGCCTCGATTGCCGTCCAGCGCGAGCCGAGCTCGACGCCGGCGGCATCGGTGTAGCGGTCGTCCTGCGGCATCTGCCGCTGGTGGTGGGAGCGGATGCGCTCGCGCGCGAATTTCAGCGCCTCGACCGTCTGCGGATCGGCGGCCTCGTAAGCCTTGGCAATGTCGTCCCTGGAGACGGCGATGCCGAGCCTGGCCAGGTCGCCGCCGCCGAATTTCTGCGTGTACCCGACCAGCGCCGCGTCGCCCTCGGCACGCACCTTGGCGATAATCTCGCGCACCACGGCGTCGACATCGGCCGAGACTTCCCGCTTGGTCAGCAGGAACGCGGCAAAGCGCTGCTCGAAATCGGCGTCGGACTGGCGAAGCGTGATAACCATCACATCAGACCCTGTGGACCGGGCGCGACGTCGCTTCCCAGGCGCCGCCGACATCGGCAAGCCGCGCCTCGATGCATTCGACATCGAGCATGATCGCGCCGCCGCCCGAAAAGATCAGCTCGACGATGCCGGCCGGTTTGTCGAGCGCGAGAAAGCTGATCGCCAGCAGTGACAGCACCTCGTCCGGCTTGTCGCGGGCAATGCCGCTGGTCTTGGCGCCGAGCACCCGGTCGAAATGCAGCACGGCCTGCCGCCGCTCATTGTGCTGGCGGAAGAAGCCGGATTTCGCCTCCCAGACGAAGCGGTTCATGGTCAGCACGAAGCGCTTTACCGAAGGCAGGTATTCGAGATCGCTGACCTTCATGACGGCATCCTGGACATGCGCCGAGATGATGCTCAGATCCTGATCGTCGAGCGCGACAAGCTTGAGGCCATTCATGCGGAATTCGCACCTGCGAGTTGATTATTCGACCTTCTGTTAGGCGGTCTTTCCTGCTCGTGCAACCGCGCCGGAGGTCTTGTCCAGGCAATCGCCCCGGTCAGCGCTGCCCCTCATCCCCCTGCCGGGACCTTCTCCCCGTATAGGGACGGGGAGAAGGGGCTGGCCGCAACCTCGGCACCCTCCCGCAACGCTGGAGATTGGCGAAATCCTTCGCGAGGCGTCCCTTCTCCCCGTCCCTATACGGGGAGAAGGTCCCGGCAGGGGGATGAGGGGCAGCGCCGACCTGAGCCTGCTATGGTCACCCCGAAATGCGCTCGATCTCCGCGCCGCAGCCGGACAGCTTTTCCTCCAGCCGCTCGAAGCCGCGGTCGAGATGGTAGACGCGGTTGACCGTGGTTTCGCCTTCGGCCGCAAGGCCGGCAATGACCAGCGACACCGAGGCCCGAAGATCGGTCGCCATGACTGGCGCGCCCTTCAGCTTCGCTACGCCGTCGACGATCGCCGTCTGGCCGGACAGCGTGATGTGGGCGCCTAGCCGGGCGAGTTCCTGGACGTGCATGAAGCGGTTTTCGAAGATCGTCTCGGTGATGCGCGACTTGCCCTTGGCCATCGTCATCAGGCCCATGAACTGCGCCTGCAGATCGGTCGGGAAAGCCGGGAAGGGCGCCGTCGTCACATCGACCGGCGAAATGCCGGCGCCGTTGCGCCTGACGCGGATGCCGGAATTAGTCTGCGTGATCTCGGCGCCGGTCTGCGAAATGATGTCGAGCGCCGTCTGCAACAGGTCGGGCCGCGCGCCTTCCAGCACGACGTCGCCGCCGGTCATCGCCACCGCCATCGCATAGGTGCCGGTCTCGATGCGGTCGGGGATCACCCTGACGCGGGCACCCGACAGCGCCTCGACGCCGTCGATGGTGATGGTCGCCGTGCCGGCGCCCGAGATCTTCGCGCCCATGGCGTTGAGGCATTCGGCGAGGTTGACGATCTCCGGCTCGCGCGCGGCGTTTTCGAGCACCGTCTCGCCCTTGGCCAGCGAGGCCGCCATCATCAGCACATGGGTGGCGCCGACCGAAACTTTCGGGAACACATAACGGTTGCCGACAAGCCGGCCGTTCCTGGTCTTGGCGATGACGTAGCCGGTGTCGACGTCGATATCGGCGCCCAGCGCCTGCAGGCCTTCGAGGAAGAGGTCAACCGGCCGTGTGCCGATGGCGCAGCCGCCGGGCAGCGACACCTTGGCTTCGCCCATGCGGGCCAGCAGCGGTCCGATCACCCAGAACGACGCGCGCATCTTCGACACCAGCTCGTAAGGCGCCGTCGTGTCGACGATGTTGCGGGCGGAGAAAGTGATGGTGCGCGAATAGCCTTCCTGCTGCTTTTCGCGGCGGCCATTGACCGAATAGTCGACGCCGTGATTGCCGAGGATGCGGATCAGCTGCTCGACATCGGCCAGATGCGGCACGTTTTCCAGCGTCAGCGTGTCATCGGTCAAAAGCGCGGCGATCATCAGCGGCAGCGCAGCGTTTTTCGCGCCCGAGATCGGAATGCTTCCGGCAAGCTTGTTGCCGCCGACAATTCTGATGCGATCCATGAAGAGCGTCCCCTCGGCGCCAAGGCCGGTTTAAATCGGTTGAGTCTGTTGCGGCCATCTAGACCATTGGCCGGCTTGGTTCAAGAAACAGGCTACTCCCCACTTTGGCCCACGCCGACTTGGCCAAAGTACCGGCGACCAACATAGCCGATTCGCGTTAATCTTTTTTCATCACCGCTTGCAGCCCCTCCGGCCGCTTGTCGGCGTCGCCGGCTCTTCGTGAGCGCGATTGCGCCTTGCGCTTCTGCAGGTTGGCGCGCAACTGCTCGGCCAGCCGGTCCTTGCGGCCCGTTCCGGCCTTTTTCGCTGAACCATCCTTCTTCGGTGATCCATCCTTGTTCGGAGAAACTGTCTTGCCGTTCATCGTTCTGCCCCCGGCCGGCGACCCGCCGGTGCATATAAAGGGATAGCCAACATTGTGGCACGGCCATGTCCGCAACGATCGCCCGGTGCGGCCTTTCAACCCGTCTTTGTCTTGGCCTTGCGCTTGCCGGTTCGATATGGCAGAAGCCCCGCCATCGGCGGCTGCGGTAGCTCAGTGGTAGAGCACTCCCTTGGTAAGGGAGAGGTCGAGAGTTCAATCCTCTCTCGCAGCACCAGTCTATCCGCACCATGCAGAGCTATGGCCATCGCCGCGCATGACCGACTGAGCAAATAGAGGCTATCAGGGCAGATCGCGACGCATACCGGCTGAATGATACGGAGCCGAGCTGCCTTGTGCCCGGCTCCTCCGGCTTTGACGGGAACCTATGCAGCGTCGCCTGTTAGTTGCCGACGTCGCCGCCCCGGAGCCGCTTCACGCACAAAGCGCGAAGGACCAGAGCGGCATCGGCGTAAGTGATCGCCTTTTCGCCGCCGAAAACCAGTGCATTGCCGACAACCTCTAGGACATCGCCCTCGATGCGCCAAGGAAGAATATCGGTGCAGGTCCGCATGCGGCCGAAGACCGAACTGATCGGCACCATCTGGTCCTCAAATTCCACGTGCGGCTCGTCCGTTCCCGGAATCCAGGTTTGGTAAGCTTCCAAGGCATCGTCGAAGGCTCCGTGCAAATGAATCGGAGCATGGCCCTCATGCAGTGCGGGTAAAAGGCGTGTGGTCATCGGTCTCCTCCTGGATCGCGGCAGCCAGCCAATGCTGCCAGGTAACCCCCGCATTTCGATGATTGGTCTATGGCCGGATGCGACGGGCGCCTACCCAATAGCCGCAAGTGCCGATGCCCCAATAGAAGGCTTCATCCCGTCCTGAGCGGCGAAATTTCGCCTCGGAGTCAGAAGCGTCGTCCGCCTGCGCCTGATCCGGCGCATAACGTGAACGCTCCATGGGCGGGAAAAGGGCGCCGATCACGATCCTGATACAGCCCGGAACGGGTTCCAGAAATGTCTGCGTCATCGTCATCTCCTGATCCTGCGAACATGGACGGCGAAAAGTCAGGCACTTGAAGCGGGCAGTATGACCGGCTTCTTAGCAAATGTCTATCAAACTTGTAGACATTGGCTTGTAAGGAGCGAGCCTCAGACGAAATGCCATGCGAGCTTGCCTGTGACTACGGTGGATGCTTGATCGCCAAGCTTCCTGCTATCCGCGCCTCGAACGGCCGCAGCTCCCGGTCTCTTGGCACTTTGCGACGGGGATCAGCTCCATCGCGCCTTCCTCGCGAGCGCGACGGATCTTCAGAATGATGATCCGTCCTTCATGAACCTTGGTCGAGCCGCCAACATGCGATCAGGTGCTCGTCGCCAGCTTGGCTGAGGGGCGGTTCGGCTTTCCAGCAATCGGCAACAGCGAGCGAGCAACGGCCGGCGAAGGCGCATCCCTGGCTCGGGCCCGCCGCGATGTCGGCCTGAGAGATGATCTTCGGCGCTGCATCGTCTGAAGACGCCGCCAGCAGCAGTTTCGTATAGGGATGATTGGGTCCGTGAAAAATCTGGTCGGATGAGCCGGTTTCGACCAGGCGGCCGCGGTACAGCACGCCGATCCTGTCGGCCATGTAGCGCACGACCCTGAGATCGTGGCTGATGAACAGATAGGTCGTGTCCTTGTCGCGCTGCAGGTCGTTGAGCAGGTTGAGAACAGTTGCCTGGACGGAAACGTCGAGCGCCGAAGTGGGTTCGTCGAGCACGACGACCTTCGGCACGCCGGCGAAGGCCCGTGCGATGGCCGCCCGTTGCCGCTGGCCGCCGGATAGTGATCGCGACTTCTGCTCGGCTGTGGCGCCGGCAAGGCGAACCGATTGCAGCAAATCGCTGACGCGGGCCTTTATCTCACTGCTGCGCAGGCCGGCGAGCCGGCGCAGCGGGCGGCCGAGGATCCTGCCGATCCGCTTACGCGGGTTTAGCGTGCGATCCGGCGACTGGAAAACCATCTGCACATCGCGGCGTTCGCCAAGACTTCTCTTCTCGACGCGCGGTGCGACCGTCCTGCCGAACAGTTCGACCGATCCGGCGTCTGGCATCTGTAGGCCGGTGACGATCCTTGCCAGGGTCGACTTGCCGGAACCGGACTCGCCGATCAGCCCGAAGGTCTCGCCGTGGCCGATATCGAGATCGACATTGCTGAGCACCGGTTGGCTGCCGAAGGCATGGCTGATACCTTTACAGGCGATCGCGATTCGGCGTTCTTTGCGCTCGCCGGCATCTTCATTCTGGACCGCTGAGTGCGATGGCAGGCCGTCCGTCTCCGCCAGTCTTCCATTCCGCTTCGTGTAGTTGAGCGCCGGGATCGAGGCGATCAGCGCCTTCGTATAGGCGTGAGAGGGGTTGTCGAAGATATCGCCGGCGGCGCCGCTTTCGACCACGGTTCCCGACTGCATCACCGCCACCCGGTCGCAGGAGCGGCGGATCATGTTGATGTCGTGGCTGATCAGCAGAATGCTGGTCTTGTGGTCCCTGCGCAGGCCGGAGAGGATGGCGATGATCTCGGACTGGACGCTGGCGTCGAGCGCCGTCGTCGGCTCGTCCAGCACCAGCAGCGACGGGTCGAGCGCAATCGCGATGGCGATGTTGGCGCGCTGCTGCATGCCGCCGGAGAGTTCGTGTGGATAGAGCCCCAGCACCCGTTCCGGATGGCTCACCCGAACGCGCCCGAGCAGTTCGCAAGCCCGCTCGCGCGCCTCGTCACGGCGCACCGGGCGATGCCGCATGATCGTCTCGGTGATCTGGCGACCGATCGTCATGCTTGGGTTGAGGGCCGCGCCCGGGTGCTGGTAGACGGCGGCGATGTGATTTCCCCTGAGTTGGCGCAACTGCTCGGCGGAGAGGTCGCGGATTTCGCGGCCCTGGAACTCCAGCGCTGACGCCGCGATGCGGGCATTCTTCGGCAGATAGCGCAGGATGGCGAGCGCCACCGAGCTTTTCCCCGATCCAGACTCGCCGACAAGGCCGAGTGCTTCGCCTTCGCCTATGCGCAGGGAGACGCCACTGACGGCGGGATGCGATCCATTGCGCCCGTCATAGGCGATGGAAAGCTGGTCGACGTTCAGAACCGAGGAGGACATTGGGAGCTTGAAACCACTTTCTTCCAGCGTCGCGATCGAGGGCAATCGCTTCCACTTTCGCAACGCATTATATCTATAAAGTTACTCGAATTAGGACGGAGCGCAATCTAACTTTCATGGCTCAAGAGCGATTGTCGCCGCTTGCCGAAGCAGTGCGACAATCTCCGGAGCAGATCTGGAAGGAGACCGGCATGGCTCGAGACCACATGATCCTCAGCGCATTTTTCTTCAACCCGCAGGGCGATCATCGGATGTCGTGGCGCCATCCGCGGGCGCCGGGCCGGGAGGTGCTGGACTTCGAGTTCTACCGTGATCTCGTGCAAGCGGCCGAGCGGGCCAGGATCGACACCATCTTCGTCGCCGACCACGTTTCGATCTGGGATTCGGTCAAGAGCGGTGTCGCCCACTACGCCAATGCCCGCCTTGAGCCATTGACGCTGCTGTCGGCACTGGCCGGCGTGACCAAACACATCGGCCTGATCACCACGGTGTCGAGCTCGTACAGCGAGCCCTACAATGTTGCGCGCATGTTCGCCTCGCTCGACCATATCAGCAAGGGCAGGGCGTCGTGGAACGTCGTCACATCGGCCATGGACGAGGAGGCGCGCAATTTCGGCCGCGACGGCAACATCGAACATGCGTTCCGCTATGAGCGCGCGGCCGAATTCCTCGATATCGTCAAGGCGCTTTGGGACAGCTGGGAAGACGAGGCGCTGCTGATCGACAAGGAGACGGGCTATTTCGCCGATCCCGACAAGGTCCACCCCATCGATCACAAGGGCAAGCACTTCAAGGTGCGCGGGCCGCTCAACGTTTCGCGGCCGCCGCAGGGCCACCCGCTGATCGTCCAGGCAGGCTCGTCCGAGGACGGCAAGAACTTCGCCGCCGCCCAGGCCGACGTGCATTTCGCCATCTACAGCACCAGGGAAGACGGCATCAAATACCGGCAGGACATCAACGAGCGCCTCGCCCGCTATGGCAGGCGGCCGGAGAGCTTCAAGATCCTGCCGGGCATTCTGCCGATTGTCGCCGCTTCCGAGGCGGAAGGCCGCGAAAAGCAGGAATACCTCCAGACCCTGTTGCCCGATCAGGTCGGCATCGACCTTCTGTCCAGCTGGAGCGGCATCGATCTCTCCGTCTATCCGCCAGACGGGCCGCTGCCGCCGCTGCCGGACGAGAGCACCTTCAATGGCGGACGGACATCGCTCAACCGGGTCAAGGAATGGTCGAAGCAGAATCTCAGCCTACGCGACATCGCCCGCAAGCTCGCCAACAGCGGTTCGGTGCCGACCGTCGCCGGCACGCCCAAACAGATCGCCGACCAGTTGCAGGACTGGTTCGTTTCAGGCGCCGCCGACGGCTTCAACCTGATGTTCCCGCTGCTGCCCGAGGACTGGGTGAATTTCGCCGAGCAGGTGGTGCCGGAGCTGCAGCGCCGCGGCGTGTTCCCGACCGAATACGCGCCGGGAACGCTGCGTGACCGCTTCGGTCTGGCGCGGCCGGCAAACCGCTTCGCCGAGCAGCGCGACAACGCACGCGCCGTGTCCTGACCGGGAGAACGATCATGACCGTCGCGCCAAGATTGCAGCCTCGCGAAGCCACCGCGCCGCAGCTCGTCAATGTCCTGCACAGTCCCAAGCGTGTGCGCGTCAAATTCGGCGGCCGCACCATCGCCGACAGCCGCAACGTGCTGGTGCTGCGCTCCAACCATTTCCTGCCGATCTATTTCTTCCCGCCGTCAGCGGTAGATCCGTCGGTGCTGAAGCCCTCGCTGCATCGCGAACCGCATCCAGTCGGTGGCGAGACGGCCTATTGGGATATCGACAGCGGCGACAGGCGCAGTGCCAACGCGGCGTGGGCGTTCATCTCGCCGCCGGACGAAGCGCTGGCGTCCCTGGCCGGGCGGATCGCCTTCACCTGGAAGGCCGTCGACCAATGGTTCGAGGAGGACGAAGAGGTCTTCGTCCATGCGCGAGACCCTTATGCGCGCATTGATGTGCTGCAAAGCACGAGCCATGTGCAGGTCTGGTTCGACGGCGAGCCGATCGCCGACAGTCACCGCCCGGTGCTTTTGTTCGAGACCCATCTGCCGACGCGTTTCTATCTACCGGCGGAAGACATCCGGCTGGAGCGGCTGATGGCGTCCGTTACAACGACGCGATGTCCCTACAAGGGCATTGCCTCCTACTGGTCGGGGCTGCTGAGCGACGGAACGGTGCGCCCGGACATCGCCTGGAGCTACCGGGATCCAATCGTCGAAATGCCGAAGATCAAAGGCCTCATCGCCTTCTATCCGCAGGCCGTTGACCGCATCCATCTCGACGGTGAACCCGTCGCATAGATTTTTAATTTTCATTTCAAAGCAGGGTTTAACATGACCAAACGCAGGGATATCGACGCACTTCGCAGCCTGTCGGGGGACATCTGGAATGTCGCCGTCGACGAATATCAGGGCGGCTTTCTCAAGCGCCGCGATCTCCTGAAATACGCCGCACTGCTCGGCCTGACAGGCTTTGCCGCCTCGCAGGGGTTCGGAGCCGCACGCGCCGCGGCCGCCGCCGGCGGCACGGTTCGTGTCGGGCTCGGTCAGCCGACCAAGGCGATCGATCCGGTTTCGGTGACCGATCCGGCCAGCATCGGGGTGATCAGCCAGGTCGGCGAATATCTGATCCTCGACGATCCGAAGGACGGTCTCCAGCCGAAGCTCGCTTTGTCCTGGGAGGCCGACGAGACAGCCAGCCGCTGGACCTTCAAATTGCGGCAAGGGGTGAAATTCCACGATGGCCGCGCGGTCACCGCCAGGGACGTGGTGGCGAGCTTCGAGCGGCTGGTCGATCCCGCCAGCGGCTCGTCGGCGCTCTCAGCCTACAAGGGCATCCTGTCCAAGGGTGGCGCCAAACTGGTCGACGAGCAGACAGTCGCCTTCGATCTCGACGGTCCCAACAGCAACTTTCCCTTCTATGTCTCCTCCGACGTCTATAATGCCGTCATCCTGCCGGCCGACTATGCCGGCGATTTCGAGAAGACTTTCAACGGCACCGGCCCGTTCAAGCTCGAATCCTTCCGTCCCAAGCAAGGCGCCAGCTTCGTGCGCAATCCGGATTACTGGGGCGAGAAGGCACTGCCCGACCGCATCGAGATCAAGTTCTTCGACGACGAGCAGGCGCAGGTGCTGGCGCTGCAGGCCGGCCAGCTCGACGTCATCCCCAGCACGACGCGGTTGGAACTGGCGATCGAGGGCAACCCCAACTTCAAGCTGCTCAGCGTGCAGGCAAGCTCGCATGACCAGGTGCATCTCAGAACCGACCAGGCGCCGTTCACCGACAAGCGCATCCGCCGCGCGCTGGCACTCACCATCGACCGCGAGGCGGTGGTCAAGGGGCTGCTGAAGGGCCGCGCCATCGTCGGCAACGACACCCCGTTCGCGCCGATCTTCCCTTCGGCCGATCCGTCGGTGCCGCAGCGCAAGCACGATATCACGGAAGCCAAGCGGCTGCTTGGCGAGGCTGGCGTGCCGAACGGCTTCGAGGTGACGCTGACCACCGAACGCGCCTATGACATTCCCGACTATGCGGTGATCATCCAGAACTTCGCCAAAAAGATCGGCATCGATGTCAAGCTCAATGTCCTGCCGCAGGACGCCTATTACGGCTCGGCGACCTTCGGCAGCTCGCCTTGGCTGGATTCGGTTCTCGGCATCACCGACTACGGCCATCGCGGCACGCCCGACATCTTCCTCAACGCCACGCTGAAGAGTACGGGAGCCTGGAACGCGGCGCATTTCAACAACCCCGGCTATGATGCGCTGCTGCTCGACTACTCGAAGGCGCGTGACCTCAATGCCCAGCGCCTTGCTGCCGGCAAGATCCAGACGCTTTTGCTTGACGAGACGCCGGCGATCATCAGCTACTTCTCGCAATACAGCCGGATTGTCAGCTCGAAGGTCGAGGGCGTGCGCTTCACCGCAATCTCGCATCTGCTGCTCGATCGCGTTTCCTTCGTCCAGGCATGATCGCGACATGCTGACCGGCCGCATTCTGTCAGCGCGTGTGGGCACTCTTGTCCTCACGCTGTGGCTTGTCAGTGTCCTGGTTTTCTTCGCCGGGCAGGTTTTGCCCGGCGATGTCGGCCGCGTGATGCTCGGGCCGTTTGCCGACGCGCAGGCGGTGGCGGAGCTGAACAAGCGGCTGGGCGCCGACCAGCCAGTCCTCGTCCAGTATTGGCTCTGGTTCAGCAAGGCGGTGTCAGGCGATTTCGGCACCTCGCTTTCGATGCGCGCGCCGGTGGCCCCGTTCGTGCTGGAGAGCCTGAAGCGCTCCGCATCCCTTGCCGGCATTATTTTGGTCTTTCTCATTCCGCTCGGGGTTGGCGGCGGTGTCATCGCCGGTCTCAACGCCGGCCGCCTCATCGACCGGCTGATCGTGATGGCGGGCGTCTCCTTCGGCATCGTGCCGGATTTTGTGTCCGGCCTGATGCTGCTCATCGTTTTCGGCCTGTGGCTGAACTGGTTCCCGATCTCAGGCGTTGCGCCGGATGGCGCGGGCTTCTGGACGCAAGGCTATTATCTGATCCTGCCGGCGCTGCCGCTGGTGCTCAATCTTGCCGGCTACATCGCCCGGATGACGCGGGCCGGCGTGATCGAGGCGATGGCCGCCGACTACACACGCACCGCCGTCCTGAAAGGGCTTGAGCGGCGCGAGATCATCCTTCGGCACGTGCTGCGCAATGCGCTGACCCCGACCATCGCGGTGCTGGCGACGCAGACCGGATACATGCTTGGCGGGCTGGTTGTGATCGAAGCGCTGTTCGGCATCCAGGGACTTGGCAATCTGGTTCTGAACGCGGCCAAGGCGCGAGATTTCCCGATGCTTGAAGCGGGGGTGCTGGTGATGGCGGCAATCTTTGTTCTTTCGGCGGCGGCGGGCGACTTCGTGCTGGCCTTGCTCGATCCGCGGCAACGCCGTCGGACCTCGCCATGACGGATCTGACGGAGTTTCCCGCATCACGGCGCGCCGTGGCCGGTTTTCCGGCGGTGCGCAGGATCGGCAGTGCCTTCTCCGGACTGCCCCCATCGGTCGTGATCGGAACGCTGCTGCTACTGTTCTGGGTCGTATGCGCGGTAGCAGGCAATCTTTTCGTTCCGTATGATCCCTATGCCGAGGATTTTCTGGCGATGCTGACGCCGCCCGATGCCTCGCATTGGTTCGGGACCGATCAGCTCGGCCGCGACCTGCTGTCCCGCATTGTCGTCGGATCGCGCGACATCCTGCTGGTTGCGCCGCTGGCGACGCTGGTCGGCGTTGCCGCCGGCAGCATCATCGGCCTGGTGCTCGGCTATTTCGATGGCCTCACCGATGCCATCGGCGCGCGGCTGCTCGATACACTGATGGCGTTTCCATTCATCGTTCTCGTCACCATGACGCTGGTGGCGATCGGGCCGTCGAACCTGACGGTCGTCCTGGTGATCGGCATCGCCTATGCGCCGCTGGTGGCGCGCACCGTCCGCGCCGCCGTACGCGAGCAGAAGCAGCGCGACTATGTCAGCGCCGCCCGGCTTGGCGGCGAAGGCGCGCTCGCCATCATGTTCCTGGAGATATTGCCCAACATCAGGGAGACCATCCTCATCGAGTTCGTCACTCGGCTGGGCTACGCGTTCTTTTCGATCGCGACGCTGAGTTTTCTGGGCCTCGGCATCCAGCCGCCTTCCGCCGATTGGGGGCTAGCCGTCGCCGACGGCTACGGCTTCCTGACCGGCGGTAAATGGTGGGTCGTCGTTTTCAATTCCGGCGCGATCGTTTCACTGGTCATGGCAACGAACTTAATTGCCCAAGGCTTAGGCGCGTTTGAAAATGGTGATGGATGAATGCGAAGCCGTATTGATGGCCTGAGCTTCGGTCTGCTCGCTATACGGACATTGCTACGTCCATTAGCAGAACGGCATTTTTCTCCGCGAGGCCGAAAAATCGGAACGTAGTTCCTTATCTCTATAGATTTTGTCGAATATCGTCTGCCCCGGTTTGGAAATGACCCGATGCGCATGCAGGGTCCGGGAGATTGACGAGTTGGCAAGGCTATCGGTTCTCGGAATATCCGGCGGCGTAAGCACACCATCGCGCACTACCGCGGTGGTCAACGCGCTGGTCAAGGCAGTCGCCTTGCGCGTCCCGGCAGACACCGGCCTGATCGAAATCACCGAGGCGGCGCCTTCGATTTTCGCCGGGCTGTCTCGTCGTGCGCTCGGCGCGTCTGGCGAAGCGATCATCCAGCGTGTCGAGAAGGCCGACCTGCTCGTGGTCGGAACGCCGGTCTATCGGGCGTCCTACACCGGCGCTCTCAAGCACCTGTTCGACCTCGTCGATCATCGTGCACTGACGGGCAAGACCGTGCTTCTCGCGGCAACCGGCGGAAGTCCATACCATGGCCTGGTTCTCGAACATCAGCTCCGGCCATTGTTCGGTTTTTTCGGGGCCGTCACCGTCCCGACCGGCGTCTACGGCGCGCCCGACGATTTCGTCGATGCCAAGATCGTCGGCGCAGCGATTATCGAGCGCATCTCACGGGCCGCTACCGAAGCGGTCTCCTTGCTCACTTCCAGTCACGCGAACACCGCCGTCGCCGCGCGCGTCGGCTAAGCCAATCAAAAAAGGGGACACCAACCATGACCTCGCATTCCGACAACGTGAAATTCGCCTACTGGGTCCCGAACGTCTCGGGCGGCCTGGTCATCTCCAACATCGAGCAGCGGACCGGCTGGGACATCGACTATAACCGCAAGCTCGCCCAGATCGCCGAGGCCAACGGCTTCGACTACGCGCTGAGCCAAATACGCTTCACGGCCGGCTATGGCGCCGACAACCAGCACGAATCGGTATCGTTCAGCCATGCCTTGCTCGCTGCCACCACAACGCTGAAAGTCATCGCGGCGATCCTGCCCGGCCCATGGAATCCAGCGCTGGCGGCCAAGCAGATAGCCACCATCAACCACCTGACCAATGGCCGTGTCGCCGTCAATGTCGTGAGCGGCTGGTTCCGCGGTGAGTTCGCCGCCATCGGCGAGCTGTGGCTCGACCATGACGAGCGCTATCGCCGCTCGGAGGAATTCATCCGTGCGCTGCGCGGCATCTGGACCGAGGACAATTTCACTCTGAAGGGCGACTTCTATCGCTTTACCAACTACTCGATGAAGCCGAAGCCGATCGATCCGCAGCCGGAGATCTTCCAGGGCGGCTCATCACGCGCGGCGCGCGACATGGCTGCGCGGGTTTCCGACTGGTATTTCACCAACGGCAACACGCCGGAAGAGATCAAGAAGCAGGTTGACGACATCAAGACCAAGGCGAAGGCCAATGGCCACAAGGTCAAGATCGGCGTCAACGCCTTTGCCATCGCTCGCGAAACCGAGGCAGAAGCGCGCACCGTGCTCGACGAGATCATCGCCAAGGCCAATCCGGAGGCGGTGCAGGGTTTCGCCGATCAGGTCAAGAATGCCGGCAAGGC